>JAYVYD010000235.1:0-13907 GCA_043784605.1 Myxococcales bacterium
CGCTGCCCGCCATCAATGGCGCGGAGCTCTGCGCGCATCTCTTTGGCGGAGGCGTAGCGATCACTAGGCGCCTTCTGCAACGCCCGAAGACAAACGGCCTCGAGTCCAGGGTGGATGCCCGCGCGCACGCTCGAGGGGACAGGCACCACCCCATCAATGTGCTTCATGGCCAACAGGTATGGCGAATCACCTTCGAAGGGTAAGCGCCCCGTGAGCAGCTCGTAGAGGACGACACCTAGCGAGTAGACGTCGCTTCGCGCATCGATGTGAGGCAGGGCTTGAGCCTGCTCTGGGGACATGTACTCGGGCGTGCCAATCACCATTCCCGCGCGAGTGCGCGTCGGGGCGCGGCGTGTGGGTGATCCCTCGACGCTCGCGGGCGCAGGCCCCGACCCCGCGTCCACCTTCGCGATTCCAAAGTCGCATACCTTGACGATGTCGATGTCATGGTCGTCCTCGTCCTTGCCGGCGACGATGAGGATGTTCTCCGGCTTCATATCGCGATGGATGATGCCGATTGCATGCGCCGCCGACGCCGCCGAGAGCGCCTGAGACATGATGTTGACGACACGACGTGGGTCGAGGGGGAAGTTCTCGAATGAGACGTCGAGCAACGAGCGCCCCTCGATGAACTCCATTGCGATGTAGAGACCGACGTGATCTTCGCCATAGTCCAAGATGCGAGTCGTGTTGGGATGGTCCAACTTGGACGCGGCGAGTGCCTCGGTCATGAAGCGATCCGCATACTCTGACTGCATTCGCAACACAGGGTGCAGAATCTTGAGCGCGATGACCTTGTCCAACGCGAGCTGTCGGGCACGGTAGACGGATCCCATCGCACCACGACCCACCTCGCCGGCGATCTCGTATTTCCCCGCCACGATGGTTCCTACGGCTATGCCGTTGGAATCAGACACGCCTCACGTCCTTTTTAATCTAGTTGCGTAAACGCGGTCGTCGCTCAGTCTGGGAGCGAGCGATACTCTTCTGTCAGCACGAAAGACTCGCCCATGTTGGTGGCGCGAGAGAGCGCATAGTAGTTGTGAAAACGATACTCCGAGGTCGCCTGCTGGAGAAGGCCGGAGCGAAGCTGAGCGGGAGACGAATGTCCGATCGTCGTCGGCAGACCGGACTCCGCCGTAAGCTCTTCGTTGATCTGCTCGAAGCCTTCGCTCACGACCGCGGCTTCCTTGTCGTGGCGAATGGCAACGACCGAAATGAGACGATCTTCCGCGCCAAAGTTGAGCCATAGGCTGTCGACTTGGACTCGGTCGAAGTGGGCCGGGAGCAGCGCCGCGGGGACATTCTCACAGTCCATGTCGACCCCAGCTTTGCGAGGCGTGCAGGTGACGTGGTTCGCCTTGGCCCACGACTGCACATCGTCGCGCGTGGTTCGGTCGAGCTCGAACCCGAGAGCGGGCCGCGCCTTGGCGGCTTGTACCCCGGCATGCGTCGACGCGAACGCGCGCCGATTGAGCTCACGCTCCTCGGGAGTCTGGGCGTTGTCGTAGCCGAGGGGGCATGCGCCCGCGCGGCTACCAGAACCGAGGAGCGAGAGCAGCGGCCGCCCCGTCTTCGTATGCGCGAATCCGATCAACGCGACCGACGCGACCGAAATGCCACAGACCGCAACGACGGTCTTCAGCGCGAGGAGGCGGTTACGCGTCATTGGCTCAATGACCGACGATCGTCGCGATGAAGGCCGGGTCGAGAATCACCGGCGCAAAGCAGCTCGAGATGTCGTTCGTGCCGCCGTCATTGTCCGCGGGAACCCCGGCCGCCACCAACGCGGGTACGATGATGTTGGAGACGAAGTAGTTGTATTGAGCCGACGTGATGGCAAGGCCCGTATGCGCGACGGTCATGTCTTGCAGCCCGGTGTACGTCTTGTTGTCCGTGTATTGAATGCTGGTGGGGCCGCCGTACGCGTACACGAGAAGCGCGGCGAGCTTGCCTTCGAAGGTGGCGGCGTTGTCTTGTGTGGAAGCCGGAACGCCCGAGCCAATCTTCGTGAGGCTGTCGCCGAGGTTCTTCGTTCCGCTCGCCGTGATCTCGGCGTTGATGTTCTTCAAGATGTTCTTGTTCACCGCGACGAAGCCAGCTGCCCCATAAGTGAGCCAAGCGTTCTTGCCGCTGCTCGTGCACTTGAGCGTGGCGCCCGGGCCCGGTGGAGCGGCGGCGTCAATCGGAGGCTGACTATCGGTGGTGCTATCGACGCCTCCACCGGCGTCCGTCACCGTTGCTTGGGTGGATGAACACGCTAGCGGGGACAGCAACGAGACGCTGACCAAAGCGCAACCAAAACCTCGAATCATGAAACCTCCAAGACCATGTCGAAGAAGTCCCTCAGCCTTAGCCTCGAGACTTCTAATGTTCGTGCCACGACGGCGGACTCGCTAGTGTTACGCCCGGAAGACCGAATTGGTTGCATGTTCGCCGGGTGCCGATCGTTGTCGCGTTGCGAGTGGCGTACGAACCTTGGACACGCGCAACAAAAGGTGGTGTGGCAGGCCTGCGTCGCATCGACCAACTTGCGACGCAGGAGTCGGACATGGCTCGTGACGAAATAGCGCACCGAGCTGACGCGAGGCGCCTGACCATCCCGAGTGTTTTAGGCACATTTAGGAGCCCTATACCCACTAGCCCTGTACCCATTGCGCATGCTCAGCAAGGGTCGCCCAGTCATCCTCGTCGCGTCGTTCCTCGCGTGCTCTTCGTCGGGGTCCAAGTTCGATTCCACGAACGGTCCAGACGCCGGAGAGCAACCCATCGACCAAGACTCGTCGGCGCCCATCAAGGGGGACTCCGGTCCGCAAGCACCTGCGATCTCGTGCTCTGCGGATCTCCACTCGGTCCTCGATCAGAGTGGAGACGTCGTCACTACGTGCGGCTCGGACCAAGGGTGTGGGCCCAACGGGACATGCGTGCCCGCGTGTGAGAGCGCGCGCGTGAACAAGAGCACTCTCGGGTGTGACTACTTCGACTACAGCCCAGAGATCGTCAAGGCCGGTCGAGGTGCGTGCTTCGCGACCTTCGTCGCCAATACGTGGACGACTCCGATCTCGCTGAGCGTCGATCGAGGCGGACAACAGCTCGACGTCACCAAGTTCGCGCGCATCCCGTCGGGCACCGGCAAGAAGCTGACGTATGCCCCGCTCAGCGGCGGCAAGCTGCAGGCAGGCGAGGTCGCGATCTTGTTCCTCTCACACAGCGCGGACCCCGACGCGCCGATCAACGACGTGCCTTGCCCCATTCCCGCGGCCGTCGAAGGCACCGACGCGGCAGTTCACGGGACCGGCATGGGACAGGCGTTTCATGTGACGGCAAGCGCACCGGTCGTCGCATACGACATCTTTCCTTATGGCGGAGGAGCGGCCGCCGCGACGAGCGCGACACTCTTGTTGCCCGTGAGCGCCTGGGACACGAACTACCTCGCCGTCCACGCGTACGCTTCGAACCCACAGAACATCGCCGCGGGCGCACAGCCGTTCATTGGGATCGTCGCCGCGGAGAACGGGACGCAAGTGACTATCAGTCCGACGTCTTCGATCGCGGGCGGCCCTGGAGTCGTGGGTACCAACAAGGGCGTGCCACACACCTACAACCTGGGTAGGGGTCATTGTTGCAATTCACACAAGATGACGAGCTCACGGGCAGCCCGATTCAATCGAACAAGCCGGTCGCGCTCTTCGGCGGAGCGGCTTCGATCAACGTCGAGCCGACCGTGTGCTGCGCAGACTCGGCGCATCAACAGATACCGCCGATCTCCGCGCTGGAGCGAGTACACTGTCGTGAAGTATCGCAACCGCGACGAAGCGATCGACGAGGACGTCCCCTATCGCGTCATGGGAACCGTGGATGGCACGCAACTCACATACTTTCCGAGCGCGCCGCTCAACGCTCCGACGACGGTGAAGGGCGGCCAGCTCGTCACGTTCACGGCGACGCAGCCGTTCGTCGTGAAGAGCCAAGACGGCAAGCACCCGTTCTATGTCTCGGCGCACATGACAGGCTGTATGACGTACTTCTCGCCGCAAGATTGCCGTGGCGACGCGGAGTTCGTGAACGTAGTGCCTAGCAAGCAGTTCCTCTCTTCCTACACTTTCTTCACCGACCCGACGTATCCGGAGACGAACCTCGTCGTCACGCGCGCGAAGAGGGGCGAGGTGTTTCGAGACGTCACGCTCGACTGCTTCGGTACGCTCACGGGCTGGAAATCGCTCGGTGAGTACGAGTACACGCGCGTCGACTTGCAACGACACAACTTCCAGAAGCAAGGCAACTGTGACAACGGACGTCATGAGATGCACTCGCCCGCGCCGTTCGGAGTCACTGTTTGGGGTTGGGGCTCCGCGGAGACTGGTGGTGCCTGGCATATCCCACAAGCACCGGGCTTTTACTCGCAAGCGGTGAGCTACGCCTACCCGGTCGGAATGAGCGTCAAACCCATCAATGACGTCGTCGTGGCGCCAGTACCGCGATAGCTATGAGTGTCGACGTGGCTGGATTATCGGCCACGGCCGACGTTCTCTCGCCAGCTCTCGAGCGCTTCGTCGATCGACTCCCACGATGCGAAGAGCCGCACTCCCTCACGGTCCACGCCTAGAGACGACGCGGCACCGCCGCCGACCCAAACGGGGACGCCTTGGGGAAGCAGCTTGGCGAGCGTGCGCACCGCGGCTCGCGTCTCTTTGCGGTCGGACACTGGCGTCACGGTGATTCCCACGACGTCCGCCCGCAACGAGGTGGCTGCACGGGCGAGCTGTTCGGGCGGCGTGGAGGCGCCGAGGAGCCGCGGCTTCGCGCCGCTGATCGCGAGGTAAAGCGCGACCATTTGTAGCGCGAGTGTGTGCGGCTCACCGGGGAGCGTGGCGAGGAGAACGGATGGCCGCGCCGTCACGTCCTGGTAGGCCGTGAGCATGTGACGAAGCTGGGTGGTCAGGCACTCGGTGGCGATGTGCTCGTGGCGCACCTCGAGCCGCCCTTCCGCCCACGCATCTCCGACCCCGACCGCGAATGGATGCGCCACCTCGGTGACGAAGCGACGCGCGCCGAGTGTCGCGGCGGCGTGGCGCAGCCCGTCCTCGACACCGACGACGTCATCCACCCGGAGGCGCTCGATCAGAACGCCCACATCGAGCGTCGCAGGCTCGGCTTTCAGCGCATGGGACACCGTGAGCGCGGCGAGCTCGCCCGGCGGCATGTGGACCACGTCGCCCACGCGATAGCCGCGCTCGATCGTTCGCGCGATGGCCATCAAACGCTCGACGTCGGCCGTGGCGTAAAGGCGACGATTGCTGCCGGCCCGCCGCTCGGGCTTGGGGAACCCGTAGCGACGCTCCCACGCGCGCAGCGTTTCCATCGGCAGGCCCGTGCGAATCGAGACGACGCGTATCGTGCTCCCCACGCTGGACTTCGGGGAATTGCTGGCGGCCTTGACGTTCACGGAGGTGGACAATATATACACAAAATCTGTACAAAACGTCAACGCGACCTACGGCATCGCACCAGACGAAGGAAAGAACCGTCATGAACAACGACCTCGTGATCGCAGAGCGAACCGCCAGCGCAGAGCCCTTGCGAGTGGATGTCGCGAGCGCCGCAGAGCTCCCGTCGGAGTTCGGAAACTTTCGTATCGTCGTTTTCTCGAACAACCGCGACGGGAAAGAGCACCTCGCGATGGTGCACGGCGACGTGTTCGGCGCGCATGACGTGATGACGCGCGTGCACTCCGAGTGCCTCACCGGCGACGTCATGGGCTCGCTCCGATGTGACTGCCGCCCGCAGCTCGAGCGCGCACTCTCGCGTATTGGCGCAATGCCGCGCGGCATCGTTCTCTACATGAGGCAGGAGGGGCGCGGCATCGGGCTCACGAACAAGATTCGCGCGTATCGACTCCAAGAGTCCGGCATGGACACGGTAGACGCGAACCTCGCGCTGGGTTTCAAAGACGACGAGCGCGACTACGGCATTGCCGCGGCGATGCTCCGCACCCTCGGTGTCCGCAGCATCAAGCTCATGACCAACAACCCGGACAAGGTTCGCCAACTAGAGTCGTACGGGCTCGACGTGCGCGAGCGCATCTCCCACGTGGTCGCGCCCAACGACCACAATCGCGCCTATCTTCAGGTCAAAGCGCGCCGCTCGGGTCACATCATCGACCTTGAAGCTTTTGCGCGGGAGCCGGCGTGACGGCCGCCTCGTCCATCCAGGTCGAGGTCTTCTTCGACGGCGACTGTCCGCTTTGCCTACGCGAGATCGCGATGCTCCGACGTCTTGATCGTCGCGGGCGGATTCGCTTCTCGAACATCGTCGATCCGACCTTCGACGCTTCGTCGGTCGGACTCGATCACGCGAAGCTCATGGCGACGATGCACGGCCGCTTGCCGAGCGGTGAACTCATCGAAGGCGTCGAGGTATTTCGCCGCCTCTACGCGGCCGTCGGATTCTCGTGGGTCGTCGCGCTCACGCGCCTCCCAGGAATCTCGCACATACTCGACGCCTGCTACGGCTGGTTCGCGAAGAACCGCCTCCGCCTCACCGGACGCTGCGCCGACGGGTCCTGCGCCGCGGCGTGAGTCACTAGCCGTCGCGCAGCAGCACGAGGACTGCATCTCGCAGGTCGGTAGCGATATCCACTTTATTGAGGACTCGCCGCACGCCCAACCGCTCGGCCTCCGCGCGCAGCTCGGCGGTCACGTAGCCTGAGGCGATGATGACGGGGAGCGACGGGCACATCGTTGCGGCTTCTCTCGCGAGATCGAGTCCGGAGAGGTTGGGCATGTTGAAGTCCACCGCGAGCACGTCGAACTGCTCGGCATCGACACGCAACAACGTGAGCGCCTCGCGCGGGTCCGCGAGAGCAGTCACGCGGATGCCCCCACGCTCGAGGACGCGTTTCACCGCGCTCAAGAGGTCGAGCTCGTCGTCGACGTAGAGCACGTGCTTGGTGGAGGACGGCGGTCTCGACGAGCGGCGCACGAGCGGCGCCATCTCGGACTTTGCAGTCTCTTCCACCGAGGCAGGCGCGAAAAAGACGCGCACAGTCGTGCCACGCTTCGGAGTGCTCTCGACCTCGATCGCGCCGCGGTGCGCGGTCACGATTCCGCGAACGACCGCGAGCCCGAGCCCCGTCCCTTGGCCGAGGGTCCGCGTTGTGAAGAACGGCTCGAACATCCGCGCGCGCGTCGCCGGGTCCATGCCCACGCCGTTGTCACGCACGCTCAAGACGACGTAGGTCCCAGCGACGACCTCAGCGGCGAGGTTGGCGGCCGCGCTGTCGTCGAGCGTACGCAACGAGACGTGGACCTCGATGTGCGCCGCGCGCGATGGACGGTCCTCGAGCGCGTGCCACGCGTTGGTGCAGAGGTTCATCACGATTTGGTGAAGCTGGGTCGCGTCCGCAACGATCAAGGGGACGTCGGGATCGATCGTCACCCGCATCGCGATCCCCGCCGGGATCGTCGCCCGAAGCAGGCGGCTAGCCTCCTCGGCGACCGCCCCGACCGACACCGGCCCGAGCTGCTGCGTTTGCCGCCTACTCAGCGTCAAGATCTGCGCGACGAGGCCTTTCGCGCGCATGCCGGCGCGATGAATGTCCGCCAAGCTCTCGGCGACCTCTTCGTTGTCGGCGAGCGTCTGCTGAACGAGCCACAGGTTGGCCATGATCGAGGCGAGGATGTTGTTGAAGTCGTGCGCGATGCCTCCCGCGAGAGCGCCAAGCGAGTCGAGTTTGTGGGCCTGTCGAAGTCGCTCGTCGAGCAGCGCTTGTGAGTGGCGCTGCGACTCGCGGTTCGTGATGTCCTCGTACCAGCTGATCTCGCCCATCACCTCGCCGGCAGCGCTTCGCAGCGGCACCTTGTGAGTCTCGGAGATTCGTTCGTCAACCGGGCGTGCCTCGGGGTCGTCATCGGACGCCGGAAGGTCCTCATCAGAGCGCCCCACCAGATCCTCAGGGGCCGAGAGTCCGGCGCGCTCGGCTTGGTGCACGTTGGCCCCAAGATAAACCGAGTTCGCGTCTTTCCAGAACATGGGAAATGGAAGCGCGTCGACCGCCGCTTGGAAGAACGCCAACCTTCTACGTAGTGACTCGACTTCTGCTCGTAGCGCGGTGTTGTCGCGCTTTATCTCGTCCGGCGAACGTCTATCCACCAAATGAGAATATCCTTTCCGTGGCGGCTTGCGCACAGATCCGCGAATCGATACGGTTAGCGACGTGGCGCCATTTCGAACTCTGGTGGCGCTGTGAGCGTCGAGGAAAAAAACACACAACGGTTCACGCCGTTCCCTGACGCCACTGGCGCGTCGATGGTGCTCGTCGTCGACGACGACGAAGCCATCGCGAAAGCCTACGGCAAAGTCCTCGCGGCGGTCGGGTTCGAAGTCCTCGTTCGGACGGACCCGTCGCAGGCCGCACTCGATGTCGTGACTCAACGTTTTGCCGCCATCGTCAGCGACATCGCGATGCCCGGCATGTCAGGGATCGATCTTCTCTCCGTGGTGCGTTCGTACGACGCCGACGTGCCCGTCATTCTCGTCACCGGCAACGGCAGTCTCGAGACGGCGATGGACGCCATCGCGCTCCGGTCGACAGAGTACCTCTTGAAGCCAGTGGACCCCCCCGCTCTCTTGCGCGCGGTGCGCAAGGGGATCGAGCGCGTGCGTTCTTCGCGACCTCCCGTGGCCGCGGCCCGGCCGACTCACCTGCTCGACTCGGCGCTCAACAAGATGTGGCTCGCGTTCCAGCCCATTTCGTCGGTGCGCGGAAAGCTCTTCGGCTACGAGGCACTCTTGCGCAGTGACGAGGCCGCCCTCGCTCGACCTGACCTCATCATCGAGGCCGCGAGAGAGTCCGACAGGCTGGAAGAGCTCGGTCGACGCGTGCGCGCGAAGGCCTCCGAGGCCATTCCGCGCGTGCCCGATGGCGTCGCGATCTTCGTCAACCTTCATGTGTGCGAGCTCATGGACGAAGAGCTCTTCGACCCAACCACACCCCTCGGCCGCGTCGCCCCGCGCATCGTGCTCGAGGTGACGGAGCGCCAAAAATTGGATGACGTCCCCGACATGGCTGGCCGGCTCGCGCGCCTCCGCGCCCTGGGCTTTCGGATCGCGATCGACGATCTTGGCGCCGGCTACTCGGGCCTCAACAGCGTCGTGATGTTGGACCCGGAGCTCGTGAAGATCGACATGGCGTTGGTTCGCAAGGTGCACGAGTCGCTCATGCGACAGAGCGTGATCACCAGCTTGGTGGACCTCGCGCGCTCCACCGGCATCGAGGTCGTGGCAGAAGGCATCGAGACCGTCGAAGAGCGCGACTGCATCGCACGGCTCGGCTGCGGCTATTTGCAGGGCTATTTGCTCGGCAAGCCTGCGCGCGATCTGCCCGCCGTCTGACTCTTCAATGGGTAGTCGATCCTCGCGTCGTACGCCTTGGTGCATGTTGGCGGCGACCATCGCGGTCGTTCAAGGGAGCTGCGGCGGAGGTGTTGCGGCGCCGACCGCCGACGCAGGGAATGCCAAAGACGTAGCCGATGCGTGCGTGAATGGCGCGACGCTCGGAGGCGCGTGCATCGCCGGACAGATCTCGTGCGACAAGGTCGACGCCTGCTGCGCAGGCACGCTCGTGTGCGACCCCGGCACTCAGAAATGGAAGTCCTCCGGCGTTACTTGCCTCTTGTGCGCGAGCTTCAGCTGCGGACCAAAGACGTGCAACGGTGGCCAGTTTTGCCTACTGCGCACCGCGACGGATGGGGGTGTGTCTCACGAGTGTGCGCCGATGCCTCCCGCGTGCGCTCGCCAATGGACCTGCGGCTGCGTCAAGAACACTCCTCTCAACTGCGCAATGACTGGCAGCTGCACCGAGAGCAATTTTCACGTCACGCTCTTGTGCCCCGGCGGTTGATTTCAGAGACCCTTCAGGTCTCGCGGCGTGTGCTTTGATTTGACGCCACACGCCGCGGCTGCCGCGCGGAGCGAATCGCGGTCCGCCTCCATGGCAGCTCTGTTCACCACCGCCGTGTACGTCGGCGGGATGGGAATGCTCTCGATAGCGGGGCCAATCGCCGCGTCCTTGGGATTCGCGGCGCACGCGCGGATCACCAAGTCGGACAAGAGCGCGACGCCTGCGGTGTCCAAGAGGACGCCAGACGGCGTGTTGCCAGAGCCCGTCCAGTTCATGTCCGAGCCCAGCTGCGCTGTTGTCTGCGAGCATGCTCGCGGCGGCGCGCAGGCCGGCGGCGGTGGGATCTTGCGCGGCCACACGATCGAGCACGGGATTGATCTTGTCGTCGTGACGAAACGGGCTGCCGTGCGTCTCGTACTCCCGCTTGGCCGCTTCGGCGAGAGGAGCGGGTGCGCGCGCGGCCGCCTCCGTCCACTTGGACGCGGACGGAACCGGCGCGGTCGTCGCGGCCGAAGGTGCAACAGCAGGAGTTACCGTGGCGGGCGTGCTCGCCACTGGGATCGCGCGCGAGACCGTGACGGTGGGCGCCGGGTTGCTCGAACAACCCACTAGCGCCAAGAATGCAATCGACGATAATCGCACGAGGCGAGACTACGATGTTGAGCAGCATTGTCATCCGTGCGTTCGAAGCGGTGGATGTCCCCGCGGTGAGCGCGCTCGTCTCGGCGATCCTCTCCGCGCACGGCTTCGCGACCGCCCAGCTCGCCAGCGTCGCGCGCGATTTGGAAGAAGGCGCCGGTCGCTACCGTGGACGGCGTGCGGGCTTCTGGGTCGCCGAGGCGAACGGCGAGGTCGTAGGGTCGGTCGCGATACGGCCGAAGGACGAGCGCACCTGCGAGCTCAAACGGCTGTACGTGCGCGCCGACCAGCGCGAAATCGGGTTAGGACAGCGCCTCTACGCACACGCCGAAGAGAGAGCGAGAGCGTTCGGCTACGACAGAGTGTGGCTCGACTCGTCGCGGCGCTTCGAGAGCGCGCACCGCCTGTACTTGCGCAACGGGTTTCGTCTGGTGGAGGAGCTCGATAACGAGTGGGAGGACTCCGTCTACGCGAAAGCCCTCGGCCCGTGATTCGCTTCGCCAGCACTTGTCGTCGCCTTCGGGGAACGACAACGACTGAGCGGATTGGCTTCGCCAGCAGCAGCTTTGGCGGTTGTCACTTTGTCGCAGGTCGTGCCGGGCGTTGCGTTGGAGAGCCAAGCTGTCCACGGCCTCGAAGCCTCCTCGCAACAAATCATGCAAAAAGACGCCAGATCATCGGTGGCATGGACCTCGCTATGTAGACGTTTGGCTCAGTCGTAAAAGGAATCCATGGCGATCGATCAGCTCCTCAAACGTCACTTCTGGGCGGTCACCTTGCTGGCCCTCGCGCTCGCCGCGGCGTTCGGCGCACGCGGGTTCGTGCAGGTCGTCGGCATCAGCATGGCCGCGGACGAGAAGTCGCTCGCCGCCCCGCCGCTCATCTCGCATGCCGCCCCCGAGCCGAGCTCCACCTCTCAACACGCGACCAGCGCGGACCCCATCCTGTCGCGCAACCCGTTCGACTCGCAGACGGGTCCGCTCAACGCACGCCCGCAAGACGACGTCGCTGCGCTCGCGCCGCCGATCGATCTCAGCGATCCGATGAACGCCCCGATCTGCGACGGCGTGAAGGTGCTCGTCATCGCCGCCTCCGCGGATCCCGATTGGTCCTTCGCCGCGCTGCAAGCGCCGAACGATCCGAAGAGCGTGCTGCGACGCCGCGGCGGTGAGTTCGCGGGCAAAGAGGTCAAGCACATCGGGTGGGATCGTATTTGGATGACCTCTGGCAGCCAGCTCTGTCAGGCGCGCATGTTCTCCTCGTCGACTCCGCCTCCCGCGCCGATCATCGTCGCCACGCCGGCCGTGATGCCCGCGGCAGGCGGCGCGCCTCCTATGGACCCGACGATCTCCAAGGGCATCGTCCGCATCAGCGCCAACGAGTTCAACGTCGACCGGGGCGTCGTCGACAAAATCCTCGAGAACCAAGCCGAGCTGATGAAGCAGGCGCGCATCGTACCCGAGCAAGAGAACGGGAAGATGGTGGGCATTCGTCTCTACGGTGTGCGCCCGGACACGCTTCTTGGCGTGCTCGGGATGGAGAACGGCGACCGACTCCAGACCATCAATGGCTTTGACATGACCAGCCCCGAGAAGGCTCTCGAGGCATACGCGCGGTTGCGCACGGCCGATCACTTGACGATTCAAGTGAACCGCCGCGGCGCCAATACGAACATCGATTACAACATCAAATGAGCGCACGCCCCAACATGAAGAGTTCCCGATTCGTAGTGCCTTGTGCGCTGCTCGGAGTTTTGTTCACGCAGTTCGCGAGCGCGCAAGACGCGCGACAGCTCCGTCCGATCCTGGCGTCTCCTGGCGCGGGCGTCGCAGGCGCTGGAGGTCCCGCCGTTCCGCTTGGCGGCCCCGGAGCCGGGAATGCGAGCGGCGCGTCCGGTGGTGTTGGCACTCCGGCTACAGGCGGCACAGGCAAGCCCGCGGTGAACGCCAACGGCAAGGCGTCTGGCGACACGAGCACGCTCCCTCAATTCGAGCAGGGCTTGGAGTTCGAGCCACGCTCACCCAACTACAAAGTGGCGTTCTCTCTCGAAGACGCAGATCTCCCCGAACTCGTGCGTGTCATCGGACAATTGACGGGGAAACGATTCATCTTCGGCGGCAAGATCCGCAACATCAAGGCGAGCGTGTTCTCACCCGAGAAGGTGACCGTCGCCGAGGCCTACCAAGCGTTCTTGTCGATCCTCGAGACCAACGGGCTCACGGTCGTGCCGCACGGGCGATTCTTGAAGATCGTCGAGACGGGCGGCATCGCGTCGCAGACGACTCCCACTTATGATCCTGGTCAATCGGCACCGGCCGAGGACCGCTACGTCACGCGCCTTCACAGGCTCTCGCACGCGGGCGTCGACGAGGTCGCGAACGTGCTCAGCCACTTCAAGACCAAGGACGGCGACATCACCGTCTATCCCGCGGGCAATCTCCTCATCCTCACGGACACCGGCTCCAACATCCGCCGCATGATGCAGATCGTGGAGGAGGTCGACGTCGGCGCGTCGGGTGACTCGATGTGGATCGAGCCGCTGCACTACGCGCAGGCCTCCGACGTCGCGAGCCGCATCAACGATCTCTTCGATCTGAAGGGCGGCGACAAGAGCAAGCCGGCCGCCGCGGGCGGCGGTGCCGCGGGCGCTGACGGTCACGTGGCCAAGGTGGTCGCGGACGATCGGTCGAACTCGGTCGTCATCGTCGCGTCCGAGCGCGCTTACTTGAGAATCTTGGAGTTCATCAAGCGCATCGACCAGCCGCAGACGGGCGAGGGCGAGATCCACGTGTTGCCGCTGCAGCACGCGGATGCGGTGGAGCTTACGAAGACGCTCAACGACATCATCGCTGGCGCAGGCGCGCAGGCAGCTCCAGGCGCACCTGGCGCGAAGGGCGGCACGGGCCAGCAGATCTTCGAGGGCGGCATCAAGATCAGCGCGGACAAGGCCACCAACTCGATAGTCATCACGTCCTCGCTCCGCGACTACGCCTCTCTGCGTGCGGTCGTCGACAGGCTCGATCAAGCGCGACGCCAAGTGTTCATCGAGGCGGTCATCATGGACCTGTCCGTCAAGCGCGAGGACACCCTCGGCGTGAACTTCCACGGAGGCGCGCTCGCAGATACCGGAATAGGTAATGGCCAATCGCTGATTTACGGCGGTCTCAATCCATTGACCACTATCTTGCCGCCCAACCCCAGCGATCTGCAGGGCCTCGCGCTCGGCATCCGCGGGCCAGGCATCAGCGGCACGGAGAACCTCCTCAGCACCGGCCTGTCGGTCCCCGCGTTCGGTGTCACGCTCTCTGCGCTCGCCACCACCGGCGACGCTGACGTCCTCTCGACGCCGCACATCCTCGCGACCGAC
>JAYVYD010000236.1:0-7916 GCA_043784605.1 Myxococcales bacterium
GGCCGCGAGGTGACAACGCAGAAAGCTCTCGAGCGTCTGGTCGAGGACGAAGCGCGCGAAGATGGCGCGCGACCATGAGAGCACCATGACGAAGCACGAGAGAGCGCGGCGCGTGTTTCCGATGGCGATGGATCCGAAGCTCCCCCAATCGACCTGACCTTGCTCGCCGGCCAACATGGAGAGTCGAAAGAAGGCCGCGTGCGACGTAGGTCGATTGCGATGCACGAAGCGCCTCGTGGCTGAATCATCTGCAGCAGTCGCGTCGCGCGCAGTCGTGGGTGCTGCTCGAGCGTCGCGCGCACGAAGTCCATATAGGGGTCGAGGCTCGTCGCCGACGCGCGATATGCGACATTGACGAAGCGCTCCGACTCGACCGCGAGCGCGACGGTGTCCCGATGCACGCCGAGCTCGGCGGCGATGGTGCCCAAACGTTCGCCGAGTTGAGTGATGCGGAAGTCGCGGTCGTGATGGCGCGCGCCACTGAAGTCTCTACTCGACCAGGTCGTCCAATCTTCGGGAAGCGACGTGACCCGCAGATCCTGCTGGTGACCAAAGGGGTCGTTCGGGAATACTACGAGTGTGCCGATGGGCGAGACGTCACGAGGCTCTTCGCGCGCGCCGGCGACTTCGTGGCGAACGCGTTCGACGAGACGTCTTCTCACGTCAACATCGCTGGGGTTACGGACGCGCATCTGCTCGCGATGCGGTGGACGGACGTCGAGACGTTGTCGCGTGCGCTTCCGCAGGTGACAAAACTCGTTCGCACATGCATCCAGGCCTCTCAACGCGGAGTCTTGGAGCGCGAGTTTCGCTTTGCGACGCTGTCTCCGGCCGATCACTACGAGTACCTCACTCGACATTCGCCTTGGATCGAGCAGAACGCCCCTCTCTATGTCATTGCCTCGTTTCTTCGCATTTTCCCAGAGCAGCGCCGGGGCGCTCCGAGGTAGTGGGGGCCGTTGGAATCCATGCCTCGGGTCATCCCGCGAGACTACAGGGCGTCGCAACAGCGGCCGGTTGACAAATGTCGATGAAGGACGCCGCGTCCAAGCGCTTCTGTGACCGTTCTAAACCGAGATTGCCAAGGTTCTCCCGAAGCTCGCGAGACTCTTGGGCAGGACCTCAATTCGAGGGTCGCGACTTGCCGAGGAGCGTTGGTAAGTCGAAGCCGTATGTCCCGGTCTGCAGGTGAGCGGTCGGCGGCTGCGCGGCGAGGTTTGTGTCGAACGCGGCTGGAGTCCTTTCGACTCGTAGACGTCCTGAAATAGTCGTTCGAGTTTCGCACTCATGAGCTCCGCGCGGAGGGACGCCGCCGTATGCCAAGAGCCTCAGGTGAGCTCGTCGTCGCCGCCAAGCTGTAGTCAGAACTGCTCGAGATCAGCCTCTCCACGGCGAATGAAGCCCGCCGGAGGATCGCGCGCGGCACATGATCGAGGAGCGCGCCGAACGTCGGGATGGTCCGACGCACGGTCGCCTCGATGGCAGGTTGCGCGCTGAGATCCACCAAGTGACCGAGCATCGGATCATCGCGCAACGGCAGTGTCGAAGCCACGACAGCAGCGGTGACGCTCGGCTTGGAGTCGCCCATGAGGTTAGTGCGTGCTCGTCACTGCGTCCTTCGCGAGCGTCGCGAAGGACATGGTCGTCGGCGAACGAGCGAGCTCCTCGCCCGTCCTTGGCGAGAGCGTGATCGAGACGTTGAGCGTAGATAAATCAAAGGCGTATGTCCCGGTCTGCAGTTGAATGGTCGGCGGCTGGGCGGCGAGGTTTGTGGCGAGCGTGGCTAGAGTTTGTCGAGTGGGCGACGACATCTCGGTCTCAACTCGGCCCTAGTTGCGCTCGAGGGCAAGACTCGGCCTCGAACGCGACTCCTCGCGCCTTCCTGCGGCCGCGTTGGCGAGCGCGGCTCGCCTCGAGACCCGACTGTGCCAATACGGCGGACCTCGGGCGCGGGGGCGTACCCGAACGCCCGACCCAACAACTCCGCCCACGCTCGATAGGCGCTCGGGCGCCGAGCGGAACTGCACATCCTCTGCGCGAGGCGCCGGCTCGCGCAACGCACCCTCGCGCGACGACGATCAATTGCCAGTGATATATTTATCCTGAACGGCGTCGTCGGCCTCGTGCTGTGGACCGGATGCCTGGGGATCGCCCTCCGCCGGATCTCGCTTCAAGTTCTGGCGTGTGCGGTGGGTGCGGAAGTCATCAGCCTTGGGCTCGACTACCTCATGCTCAAGTATCTGCTCGACACCGTCCGCATGTTCATGCCCCGTAGTTGTGGACTCGGGTCAGTCCTCCTCGCGGAGGCGTATGGGTCCGAATTGTCTCGCGTCATAGGGCGTTGGCGCGAGCTCCGTATAGGCCGCACGAATGCGATCCATGTCGGCTCGCACGTCGCCGGTCATCGAGATCGCTTCGCTGAGGCCGCCACACTTGCGCGCATAATCGAGGTAGCCGAGCACGACGGGCACGTTGGCGCCGCGCGCTATGTGATAGAAGCCCGACTTCCAATAGTCGACGCGCTTGCGCGTTCCCTCCGGCGGTATGGCGAGTATGAAGGCTTCGCGCCGCGCGAACTCCTCGACCATTTGGTCGACCAGGCGAGTCGACCGGCTCCGGTCGACGCCGACGGCCCCAACGCCCCTGAGCACCCGCCCGAGCGGCCCTCGGGTCCACGTACTCTTGATTAGCCAGCGCATCCTTAGGCCCGCGCTCTGCGCCAAGAAGACCAAGAGCAGCGCGTCCCAATTGCTCGTGTGCGGCACCGCGAGAAACACGTACTTCTTCTCGCGCGGCGGCTCGCCCTCGAACTGCCACCCTACCAATCGCAGACCGAGCTTCGCTACCCGCGGGTTCGGATTCGTCATCGGTCCATCGTCGCACGAGCAGGGCACTCTCGGAACGTGAACGAGGGCGACACCGTGTGGCTTGGTGCCGCGGGTCAGTCGGTGAAACCCGACCGCAGCGACGGCGCGCTCATGGCGAACGCCGCCGATCTTCTCTCAGAGCCGCCGTCGATCGAGAAGGTCGACGTCCCGGCTGCCAAGTTCGGCAAGTAGTCGCAAAAGACCATTTCGTCTTAGGCAGAGCTTCGGGAAGGTTCTCATGGAGCTGCACTCGGACAGCCGCGCGCTTCTTCGGATCGGTGGCATCGGCGAGCGGCCTGCGCCCGCCGGTCACGAAAGCCGCGCGGTCCGCGGTGGGGTGAATCCATTCACCCCTTGGGGGTGAATCTCGTCCAGCGCACCTTCGCCAGCATCGCTACTTCGCTGCTCCGCAATCGGATCGCGACGTCTGCGCGCTGACCTGGCTTGGTCGCGATGACCTTCACCGTCGCGCCCTTCGCGCCCGCGCGCTGCAGCTCGCCTTCGCATGCGATCGCCGCTTGGCTCTCTGCCGGGGTCGTCGTCTTTCCGCGCAGCGGTCGACCTGGGCGTTGCTGCGCGCGTCGATGCGTGGCTCCTCGTGAAGCAATGCGTCGAACGTCGCGTAGCCGAGCGCGCCGTAAATCGATGCGTCCGCGAGCGTCACGAGCGCTTGACCCATCTCGTAGAACGCCATCGCGATCGCGCGCCGCTTGTCGCGCACGATCGTGAGCAGAGAGCGTCCGCGAGACTCTAAACGTGCCTTCTTGTCGGCAGCGAGCTCATTGGGCGCGCTTCACGAGCCGTGTCGGCAGAGCGCGCTTCGGCTTGGGCTGCTTCATCGAGCGACGGTACTACGCGAACGTCTATCGCGCTTCGAGCGCGATCCCGGCGTAGAGCTCGTCCACCGCGAAGTCGACCTCGGGCTCTGCGAGTCGCACCCGCTCGCCCTCGCGAACTTCGCGGGTGGTCCACTTCCCAGCAGCCCGCTCCACCACCGTGACGCGTCGCTCTTGGTGAGAGACGAACAGCACCGCGCACAGCGACGACAGCGCTTGATAGTGCGCGAGCTTCTCGCCGCGATCGTAGTTCTCAGTCGAGCGGCTCGTCACCTCCACGAGCACCGTCGGGTTGGTGATCGCGTGCTCGTCGATACTCGAGGTGAGGATTTCGCCGCACACCACGGAGACGTCCGGGAAACCGGCGAAGTCCGAGGTCTCGACGCGCACCTTCGCGTCCGACGTCAGCACGACGCAACGGCCGCCGAGCGCGTTCTTCAAAAGTTGCACCGCGGTCGCGCCGATCATGGCGTGAGCGATGGTACCGCCCGCCATCGCGTAGATGACACCCGCGCAGTACTCGAGCTTGATCTCACTGTCGGCGAGGGCGCGCAGGTAGTCCTCGTACGAGTAGCGGAGGTCGTGGGCGAACGTCATCTGCGCGGAGTATAGGCTTGAAACGAGCCGCGAGGCGCCGGTGGGTCCTGTGATACTTTGCCGCCAGTATGAACCGGCGTTTGGAGGAAGACGCCCTCGAGTGGGACGTCGGCAGGTACACCATCTACGGTGAGATCGCGTCGGGCGGGATGGCTACCGTGCACATCGGGCGCATGGCCGGAGACGCCGGGTTCTCGCGGCTCGTCGCAGTCAAGCGCATGCATCCGCAGTTCGCGCGCGACCCGGATTTCCTCGCGATGTTCCTCGACGAGGCGCGGCTCGCCGCTCGCATTCGTCACCCCAATGTCGTGCAGACGCTCGACGTCATCGCCGAGGACGACGACGTGCTCCTCATCATGGAATACATCCACGGAGATGCGCTCGCTCGCGTCGAGCGAACGATGTCCCAGAAGTCGCTCCGCATTCCGCCGCGCATCGGCTCTGCGATCTGTGCCGGCGCGCTCCACGGGTTGCATGCGGCGCACGAGGCCAAGTCCGAGCGTGGCGTGCCGCTCGAGATCATCCACCGTGACGTCTCTCCGCAGAACATCCTCGTCGGCGCAGATGGCGTGGCGCGGCTCATCGACTTCGGCATCGCGAAGGCCGCCAATCAGCTGCACCTCACGCAGGACGGTGAGCTGAAGGGCAAGATCGTCTACATGGCGCCCGAGCAGCTCGAGGCCAAGACGGTGATCACGCGACAGGTGGACATCTACGCGATGGCCGTCACCGCTTGGGAAGTGTTCTGCGGGCAGCGAATGTTCGAGACCACCGACACGCACCAGATCATCGCGGCGCGCGCCAACAAACAGGCGATCGAGGCGCCGTCGCACAAGGTGCCAGGCTTGCCGCCAGGTCTCGACGCGGTGCTGATGAAGGGGCTCGCGGACAGGTGTGAGGACCGCTGGAAGACCGCGCGCGCGATGGCCGAGGCGCTCGAGGAGGCCGTTCCTCCCGCGACGACGTCGCAGGTCGCAACGTGGCTGCAAGAGGTCGCCAAGAAGACGCTCGATGAGCGACAGGCTCGTGTCGACGAGATCGAGGCGCGAGGCGCGGCCTCGAAGCCGAAGCAGAAGGCGGCGCCCGCGAGCGGCCCCGTCGAAGAGCGGGTGCTCACGAAGGACATCGTCGTCTCGAAGCCCGTGCCGCCACCGCTGCGAAAGTCGGCGACGTCAGAGGCCGTGCCCAAGCGCGCGCCGTCGCTCGCGTCGACGAAAGAGTCGCCGTTGGTCGTGCCCTCGCGGCCTCCTTCGATGGCCGCCAATCACGAGGCGCCCGCGCGATCGGTGCCGCCGCCGACTTCGCGTCAGCCGTCCGCGCCTCCGCGCCAGTCGGTGCCGCCGCCGACTCCGCGTCCGAGCCGACCGAGCGCGAGCGGCTCGCTCTCCATGAACCAGGACACGCCACCGCACTCGTTCGCGCCGCCGCTCATCGCGGCCATCTCGAGCGATGCGTTCGCGGTGCCCGAGTTGCGCTCGACCTCTCCATCGGCGTCGCTCGAAGCGCCCGCGATCCCGACCGCGCTCAGCAAGCCCGCGAAGATCACGATCACCAAGGTCCCGTCGTACACGGGCCGCTATGTCGCGCTCGGCATCCTCGTGCTCGCGATCGGCGCGGGGATCGTCACGCTGCCGAACACGCTGAAGAAGAACTACACGGAGGCTGCCGCAGCGCGCGGCATCACCCTCACGATGGCGGAGGTCGATCCGTTCACGCACCTCGGCGCCGTGCAGCTGCGCGACGTGAGCGTCTCTTCGTCGGAGATCCCGGGGGCCAGCATCCACTTCGATCGGGTGGACATCGATCTCGACGGTCTCACGCCGAAATCGCTCGTAGGCACCGACGCGGAGGTCACGCTCGACACCAGCTTCGCCTCGCTGCGGGCTTCGCTCGCGCGCTACTCCGACAAGCACCCGAGCTCTGCGCCGTTCGGGATGGATACGATCGCGCACGTGCGCATCGAGCCCATGCACATCGTGTGGTCGCAAGCGATCGGCGCGGGCACGCAGATCGACATGCGCAGCATGGTGTTCGACATGACGTCCACGAAGGGGCGCAAGCTCGGGCAAGACTGGTCGCTCAAGAGCTTCGCCGCTTCTGCGACGACTCCGCTCGGGCCGGTCGGACCGTGGATCATCAGCGCGCGACGCGGACCCGACGGCTACGTGAGTCGCGTGTCGTTCGATCAGAAGGCGCAGGCGGTCTCGGGGATCGATTTCACGAGCCAAGACGGCAAGACCACGATCGACGTGCGCGCCATCCACGCGACGCCCGACGAGCTGTCGATCAAGTCTCAGGCGTTCAACGCGATGCCCGATCAGCTGCGCGTGGACCTTGCGATGCACTCGATGTTGGAGGGCGACAAGCTCGACGCGACGTTCGAGGTGCACGCCGAGGGTTGGCGCGCGGACCAAGGACCCTCGTCGGTGATGTCGTTCACCGGCTCGCTCTCGGGCGACGCTCGCAAGCCGATCGACGTCACGAACGGCGAGGTGTCGCTCGGCGCGACCGCGGCTTCGTTCGTGGGCAGCCTCCAGATCCAAGACGACGGCATCGCCTTGCGCGCCACCGGCGGCGTCCCTCTCAAGTGCGACTCGGGCATCTTGCAGACTCAAATGGCGCTCGTCACCGATACGCGAGACGTCGGCAAATGGGGCCTCGGCCTCTCGCGCGCGTGTGGCGCTAAATCGAAATGACTCGAGCTGGCGTTGACGCGCACGACGTCCTTGGTTTAGTCCACTACCGATGAAGCACGCGCTCGCCCTCGCCCTCCTCGGTCTCCTCGCACTCGTCGCCTGCGCCTCACACGATCTCGGGCAGGACTGCCGCACGCTTGGCTCCACGAGCGAGTGCAGCAACGGAACCATCTGCTCACCCAGCGTGGTCAATCAGCTCGTTTGCAGCAAGACCTGCCACGTCTACACCGATTGCGCGCCCAGCGAAGACTGCGCCCCCGTCAGCGGCACGAGCTCCGCGGCGTGTAAGGCTCGCTAGCTCGAGAGGATTCACGAAAAGATCGAGGAGATCGGACGAGGCTAGAGACCTCACTCTCTCTTCCTGACCTTCTTGATCTTTTTGTTCCACTTCTCCGAGGCGGCGTCGTTAGCTCGTAGCCAACAAGCCGCGTAGGCGCTCCGGCGCGAATCGGTAGTGGCGCGCGCAGTAGTCGCAGTCGATCTCGAGGGGCGTCCCGTCTGCCAGGAGCTCCGCGATGTCGCTCTTCGGCAGCGTCGCGAGACTTAGTGCGAGGCGCTCTTCACTGCACTTGCACTCGAAGCGGACCGCGCTCTCGCCGACCTTCGAGTACGGCATCAAATACAGCAGCTCCTCGAGGAGCTTGTTGGGCTCTGCGTTTCCGGTGCCGAGCAGCCCGTAGATCGACTCGAACTCGCGCAGGCGTTCGGTCATCACCATGAGCGGCCCTTCGCCGACCTCGGGCAACAGCTGCACGATGTAGCCGCCCGCGCGCGCCACGACCGAGCCGCGTACGATCGCGCCGACTGCGACGAAGCTCGTCACCTGTTCGCTCGCTTGCATGTACTGCATGAGCGCGCCGCTGATGCCTTCTCGGGGGTCGACGGACACCACACCTTGAGAGAGCTCTCCGTTGTGCAGC
>JAYVYD010000237.1:0-10017 GCA_043784605.1 Myxococcales bacterium
AATTTGCGCAGGAAGACCTACTCCGTATGGACCGCAAGTGATTCACGCGCAGCTTTCGAGATCCACCTATACGGTGCTCCGATGTTGGACGGCGCGATCTACTTGGGCGACTCACGCATCGCAGATTCGGTCGTCCGCGTGGTTCGTGCGCCATGGAGCGGCGAGACGGTGGGCGAGGTCCACTTGGCGAGTCGAGCGATCGCCGATCGCGCGGCGGCCCTCGCGGTAGACGCCACCCGCGCGCTCACCGCGATGCCATCGCACGCGCGTCGTGACGCTCTCCTCCAGATCTCGCAGTCGCTCGGCGCACGCCGTGAACCGCTCGCGCGCATTTTGGCGCTCGAGGCCGGCAAGCCCATCGCGTTCGCTCGCGCCGAGGTGGTTCGCGCGGAGTCGACGTTCCGGTTGGCCTCCGAAGAAGCGACCCGCTTGGGCGGCGAGGCACTCACGCTCGACGTGACGCCTGCTGGTGAAGGTATGCGCGGCGTCGTCTGGCGCGTGCCCAGCGGCCCCGTACTCGGCATTGCGCCGTTCAACTTCCCGCTCAACTTGGTCGCCCACAAGGTCGCGCCCGCGTTGGCTTGCGGCTGCGCCATCGTCCTCAAGCCCGCGCCGCAAGCGCCCCTGTCCGCCCTTTTTTTAGCCGAGATCGTGCGCGACGCGTTCGGCGGGTTCGGCGCACTCACGGTGCTCCCGTGCGACGTTGATGTCGCGGAGTCTCTCGTTCGAGACGAGCGCTTCGCGACGCTCTCGTTCACGGGATCGGCGAAGGTGGGCTGGCATCTGAAGTCCGTCGCGGGAAACAAGCGCGTGTTGCTCGAGCTCGGAGGCAACGCCGCGGCGATCGTCCACGAGGACGCGGATCTCGATTTCGCGATCTCGCGCGTCGTCTCCGGAGCGTTCGGTTATGCGGGTCAGGTGTGCATCAAGGTCCAACGCCTCTACGTCCACGATGCGCTCTACGAGGCCGCGCGCGACCGGCTCGTCGCTCTCACACGCGAGCTCGCGCCCGTCGATCCGCTCGACGAAAAAGGGGTGTTGAGCGCGATGGTTGACGAGTCAAACGCCAGGCGCGTCGACGATTGGGTGGGTGAAGGGGCGGGTCGTTTGCTCCTGCGCGGCGCACGTGATCGCAACAGGCTCGCGCCCTCCGTCGTCGAGTTCGACGGCGACGGCGTGGGATCGAAGGTCGTCGACGAAGAGGTCTTCGGCCCCGTGCTCACGCTCCATCGGTACCGCGATTGGGACGACGCGCTGACCATGGCGGACGCGACTCGCTACGGCCTCCAAGCGGGAATCTTCACGGACTCGCGAGCGAGGGTCGCGCGTGCGTTCGAGCGTTTGCACGTTGGAGGGCTCATCGTCGGAGACGTGCCCACGTTCCGCGTCGACAACATGCCCTACGGCGGCATGCGCGACTCCGGCCTCGGCCGCGAAGGCGTCCGCTACGCCATCGAAGAGATGACCGAGCGCAAGCTCCTCGTCGAACGCGTGAATCGGTACTAGGTACACGCATCATGTCTCAAGATCTCCCCGGAAGAAGCATCGGGCCCGACGATCCGTTGCCGACCGTGAAGAACGTCGTGCTCGTGATGAGCGGCAAAGGCGGCGTCGGAAAGAGTACGACGGCGACCAACCTCACGATGGCGTTCCAGCGACGCGGATACCGCGTGGGCCTGCTCGACGCCGACATCTACGGCCCTTCCATTCCCACCATGTTCGGCATCAGCGGGCGCCCGGTCTCGCTCGATGGAAAGACGATAGAGCCGCTCACGCGCTTCGGCGTGAAGCTCATGAGCATCGGGTTCTTGATGGAGGACCCGAAGGCGGCGATCGTGTGGCGCGGCCCGATGCTCCACGGCGCGCTCATGCAGTTCTTGAAAGACGTGAACTGGGGCGAGCTCGACTTCTTGTTCCTGGATCTCCCGCCAGGCACCGGCGACGTCGCGCTCACGCTCTCTCAGAAGGTGAAGGCGACGGGCGCGATCATCGTCACCACGCCGCAGCCGGTCGCCACGGACGACGTCTTCAAGAGCGTGAGCATGTGCGAGAAGGTCAACATCTCGGTGCTCGGCGTCGTGGAGAACATGAGCTTCTTCATGGACCCCGCGGGCATCAAGCACGAGCTCTTCGGCAAGGGAGGCGGCCAGGCAGTCGCCGACTTCGCGAAGGCGCCGCTGCTCGGCCAGATCCCGATCGAGCAGTCGACGCGCGAGTGCGGCGACAAAGGAACGCCCGTGGTTCAGGCCGATCCGGAGGCTACCGTGTCGAAGGCGTTCATGGCGGTCGCGGACGCGCTCGTGGAGGTCATCGCGGCTCGCTCGGACGACGACGACGCAGGCCCGGTCATCGATCGCAGCGGCGGTCAAGGCAAGCGCCGCTTGCCCGTGGCAAAGTGAATGCGCCAGCGGCACGATCACTGACATAGGCTCTGGAAAGGGTCGGGTGGCAGGTGATTCTGATCAGTCGCCCTTCGTGATCTCGCGCAGCGTGGAGGTGGGTACCCAGGTATCGACCTTGGCGAATCGCACGTGTGTGAACGCGCCGTCGAGCTCCCCGAGCAACTCGACGCGAGCGGCCTCGGGAATCGCGGCCACGCCCAAGATCGCCACTCCGTGATCGTCACAGGAGCGCGCTGACGGCGCGACGACTACCGCCTCTCGCAGGTGCAATCGATCGTTGCGTGCGAGCACACCGAGCATCGCCGACGACACGAGCACGAGTGAAGCGATCGACGCGGCGACGACACCGCTCACCCGCACGCGTCGCGCTTGCGACCCCGATCGCGCGAACGCCCCAATCGCGAACACGACCGAAGCGAGCAGTGCGATGAGCAGCCACGCGTCCTCTGACAGCAGCGATGAAGCGGCGCGAAACACGGGGACTCCGGGATCGACCTCGATCGGCTCACCCGCCTTCGCGCGCCTTCGGGCGACCTCCGTCCGCAGCGTCGCGAGAGCGACCTTCGAGTCGTTCGCGAGGGCAGGGTCACCCGTGAGCGCGCGAGCCTCCTCGAAGCCGTGCGCTGCGCGCCCGAGATCGCCAGCGATCTCCGCGTCGAGCCGAACGCGCATGGCGTACGCGAGCGCGCGATCGTAGCTTGCCACCGGGTCCAAGACGCCTTGGTCCGCGAGCGCCTCGAACGTCGCGATCGCTTGTATGGGCCGGCCGGACTCGAGCGCGGCGACGCCGTCGCGGAACAGCGCGTCGGTGGCGTCGTCTGCGTTCGCGCCCGTCGTGATCAGCGATGCGCCCAAGCAACACACGAAGACCCAGGCGGCTCTCATACCTTCGCCTTCGCCAGCTCGCCTGCCAGCTTGCGCCCGAGCGCCGCGCGATCGCGGGCGCCCTTGCTGGTCGCGCCGTCAGGAGCGAAGCGCGCCGCCTCACAGGACGCGAGCAGATCGCGCAGCCGTTGCCCGAGCTCGCGCGGGGCTCCCGCCTCGTGCAGCTCGCGAACGAGCGCTTCGCCCGTCGCCGCGCGCAGGTTCTTCTTCAAGTGCGCCAACACGGCGGCCTCGAGCATTCGGATGGTGGCCGCGTCGATCGCTCCGGCGTCGTCGTTCTCCAGCGCCGTGTCTTGCGCGCGCTGTTTCTCCGCGAGCACAGCAAGCGGCGAGGTCCTCCGCTCGGCCGCGCGTGTGCGAAAGCGAGCGACGATCCCGCGCGAAGCCGTCGCGAACGCGAACGCGAACGGGCCAAAGGCGAGCAGCGCCCATGCCCAAGTGTGATCGGTGAGGTGGCGCCCCTGCGCCTTGGGACCGCCGAGCGTGCGACGCATCGCAGGTAGCTCTGGCAGTGTCGGGCGGGCGCTCTCCGCTGCGGGCGCGTCGCTGTGCGTGACGTGAATCATGCCGAGCGCCGCACGCGCGACGTCGTACGCGTGTTTGTCCGCGTCGTAGAACGGGAGCTCGATAGTGCCGAGATCGACGTCGCCTTCTCTCTCGACGCGCACCACGTACGAGAACGTTCGATGACCGCCGTAACGTCCCGCGGTGTTGGCGAGCCTCTCGTGCACCTCTGGGTCCAGCCACTTGACCCCAGCCTGCAGCGGGACCGACAGCTCGCTCGGGAGGTTGCCGACTCCGTCGACGGACAGGTCGACTCCGACGACACTGCCTCGCTCCACCGTTCGCGGTGTGACGTCGCTCGTGATCGTGAAGCGCCCGACGTTGCCAGCGTCGTAGCCCGCCGGCCTGCCCGCGATCGGCGCGTCCACGACCAACACGCTAAGCTTCTCGCTCTCGCGGACGCCACCGTGCGCCGCGACCGCCAGGCTCATCGCTCCGATCTCCAGGTCCCCTGTTTTCAGGGCGAACAGTGCGATCCGTCTCAATACGCGAACCACGTAGGTTCGGCCCGCTACGGCTGCGTAGCCCGCGTCTTCGCTCGTGGTGTCGTCCTTCATCAGCGACTTGCGTACGAAGTCGTTGCTCGTGGCCTCGTGCGGATCTCTGAAGTCAGGCTCACGCGCTTGTGTATCGACGTACAGATAAACCGTGAGCGTGACTTGCTCGCCGACCACCGCGCGGCCCTTGTCGACGACCGCGTGCAAGAACGCAGTCTGGCCGCGTGGCGCCGCCATACCGAGCTTCGGATCGACGAGCAGGTGCGGAGTGTCGTCTTGCTGCCCGACGGGATCCTGTTGGCCGAAGAAGCCGAACGGGTCGAACGGATTGAAGCCTTGCGGCTGCTGGCGCTGCGCAAGCGTCCCCGCGGCCACGACGTTGATGCGAGCGCTTGGCCCGTTCGTGCGTTTGCCGTCGACCTTCACGCTCGGAGTGACCGTGAATTTCCCCGCTGCGGTCGTGTGCACCGTGAAGGTGACGATGAGCACGCGGTGCGCCGAGATCACTCCGTTGACGAGGCTGAGCTGCGACTGCCGCGACGCGCTCGTCCCCGTGACGCTCAGACCCGCGGGCACGCTGAGCAGCGGGTCTGGCGGCATGTCGCTCGTGGAGCTCGCTTGGAGCGTGACCTCGATGTCCCCACCGGCCTCGAGGGCGCCGTCGACCGACGTGTGCATCTCGATCGCCCACGCATGCGCGCTCGCGAACGTGACCAGCATCGCCGCAAAGAGGGCGACCATCATCGTCGCCTTTCGGCGAACGACAACGAAGGGAGCGAGCGCTTCGCCCATCCCAATAGGCCTCATTTGTCGGCCATTCCGCGCACCGTGCGACGCTTGGCCTGACGCTTGGCCGCCTCCTCTTGTACCGTGGGCGCGCGCTCGAGCTGGTCGAGCATGCGATCGTCTTGGCTCCTGCTCGGTGGCGGAGGAGGCCCCGCGTCTTGGCTCTGCGGAGGAGGCGCTGCGCTGTCGGGGCCGGCGTCGGGCGATTTGTCCCCGCCGTCGCTGCCGCCATCACCACCGTTGTTGCCGGCATCACCACCGCCGTCTCCACCGCCTCCATCGCCGCCGTCCCCACCCCCGTCTGCGCCCGCGTCACCGCCGCCGTCTTGTCCCGCGTCTTTGCGATCTTCGATGCGGCGCATGGCGATCGCGCGGTTCCACGCGGCGTCGCGACCTACGGCGTCACCGGCGTCACGCATGCCTGGCGCGAGCGTGAGCGCTTTGTCGTACGCGGCGACGGCCTCCTCGTAGGCGCCGGCGAGAAAGTGGAGGTTGCCCTCGAGGTAGCGTGCGCGCGCGCGCAGGTCGTATGGAGTCTTGTCGCTCACCGCTATCGCTTGCACCACGCGGAGCGCGCAGTCGATCTGTGCGCCACGATCTGCGAGCTGTTGCTGCCCGAGCCCGGCGTCCTTCTCTTCTTCGCCGAAGCGACCGCCGAAGCTCTCGCCGACCTGAAAGAGCGCGAGCCCGAGATCGAACGAGCCGCGACTCTTGTCCTTCACGGAGTCGGGCGTGCCGATGTTGCCCTCTTTGCACTCGCCGGTCGTGAGGTACCGCTCGAGGACGCTGCTCGCCGCGAGTGCGTCGCCACCGTCGAGCAGCGCGATGGCCTCCTTCACCGGCGGAGCGTCGCGCTCGAACGGGTGAGACGGATCCCAACCGCACGCCGCGATCGCCGCGGCCGCACTAAAGACGCAGAACGCGACCCGAAGTCGTCGTCGCCTTCGGCTAGGAAACACGGCGCCTCCGCGTCATCCATGGCGTCTCGAACACGAGCGCCTCGAACATCAAGAAGAAGATGGCGAGCAACAGCGGGAACCAGAAGACGTCGTTGTAGACATACTCGACGCGCTCGCTCAGCTCCTCGCGCATCATCTTGGAGAGCTTCGCGCCGACCGCGTCGATGCCCGTCTCGCCGTGCTCGGAGCGCACGATGATGCCGCCTGTCGTCTGCGCGATCGACGCGAGCTGCTTCTCGCCGTCCGCGGAGAGCTCGGTCGTCAGCGGCTTTCCGTCCTCGCCTTTGCGCAAACCGATCACGCGCCCGTCGGGGTCGACCTCCGGGATCACCTCGGGTGCGCGCCCGCCGATCTGCACGACGTCGATGACGGTGCCCTCCTCGGCGCACTTCTGGGCGACGCTCACGGGGTCGCCCTCGAGGTCTTCTCCGTCCGTCACCAAGAGGATGACCCGCACGTGGTCCTTCGACTTGGGATCTCGACCCAGGAGTTCTCGCGCGCGCTCGAGTGCTCGCGCGGTTGCGGTCCCGCCTACGGGCATGTCGTTGGGCTCCAATTGCCTGAAAAACTGGGCGATCGCGGCGCCATCGCTCGTGAGCGGAAAGCTCATCGGCTCGCCAGCGAACGCCACGGCAGCGAAGCGCGCGCCAGGCAGTTGATCAATCAAGCGTGCGACCTCGGCCTTGGCGCGTGCGGTGCGGCTCGGCACCACGTCGCGCGCGTACATGCTCTTCGAGTAGTCGAGCACGATCACGACGTCGACGTTGGTGGCCGGGATCAGCTTCTGTCCGTTTCCGTATTGCGGTCGTGCCAACGCGGCGAGCGCGAACCCGAGGCCCACCGTCAACAGCGTGCCCTTCAGCGCGCGCCGCGCCGTGGCGTCGAAGCTCGTGAGCTTCTCGACAAGCGGGACGTCCCCGAGCCGAGCGCTCGCGCGACTCCGCGCGAACGACCCGAGCAAGAGAGCCGTCGCGAGACCGACCACCAGCGCAATGGCCGCGATGAGTCCGAGCACGCCCGGCCACGAGAGCAGATCATAAGCCGTGCGCATCTTAGGGGAACCTCCTCAAGACCACCACGCGCACGATCGCCTCCAGCAACAACAGCAGCACCGCCGGCGCGACGAGCCACGGAAACAGCTCCTCGAAGGAGGCTGCTTGCGCCTGGATCTTCGTCTTCTCGAGGCGATCGAGGATCGTGTGCATGCTCTTCTCGAGCGCGCCTTTGTCCGTCGCGACGAAAGACTCGCCGCCCGTTTTGGTGGCCATCGTTTGCAACAGCGCAGGGTTCACCGGAAAGTGCGCGCGCGCGTAGTGAGCTTGTCCGAAGAGGTCGACGCCGTCTTGCACGTCGACGTCATCGCCGTTTCCGATCTGGACCGTGTACACGCGGACGCCTTGGGTCTGTGCCAAGTGGGTCGCATAGTCCGGCGAGAACTGGCCGGCGTTCGAGTCTCCGTCCGTGAGCAAGATCACGGCCTTGGATCGCGCGTTGCTCCGGCGCAGACGCGCGACTCCGACTCCGACCGCGTCTCCAATCGCCGTGCCGTTACCGTCGATGAGGTCGAGATCCATCTTGCCGACGAGCGTCGTCAGGAGCGCGTAGTCGAGGGTCGGCGGGGACAGCACGTACGCAGACTTGCCGAACACGACGACGCCGATGCGGTCGGTCTTTCGCCGCGAGATGAAGTCCGCGATGACGTCCTTCGCCGTATCGAGGCGCGTTGGTCTGGCCCCACTCTTCGTCGGGCTCGCGGGCTGGTCGCCGGCCTGATCCATCACCGCGCGCATCGAGCCCGACAGGTCGAGCACGAGGACGATGTCGATGCCGCGCTCGGACGACTCCTCGGGTTTGACCACGTTCTCCGGCCGTGCGAGCGCGAGGAACGCCAGCGCGAGCGTCACCGCGCGGAACACCGCGGGCACCCAACGCACATAAGATCGCCACCCGCGTGGACCGGCCCAGAGCGGCGCGATCGTCGAGATCGCGAACGTGGGCACGTAGCGCTCGGAGCCCACGGTCATCGCCCAGAGGACCGCCGGCGGCACGATGACCGCGGGGATCAACCAGAGCTTCTGCTGCCAATGCGCGGCGCCGAACGCGACCGCGTTGGACTCGTAGACCACGAGCAGCACGAGCGCGAGCAGCGCCAAGTAAGCCGCCGCGACGAGCCCGCCGAGTTTGTAACCGCGGCTCACGACGTCGCCTCCGCTGGGCTGGGTTCGTCGATTCGCTGCGGGGCGGGGATGGTGTCACGCACGATGCGCTCACCGGCGCCCAGCGCGTCTTTGCACTCGTCTTCGCTCGGCGTCATGTTCGCGAATTTCACGAGGTCACACGTCTTCAAGAACTCCGCGATGACGGGCAGCGGAACGCCCGCGAGCGGCGCATCCTTCATGAGGCCGAGGATCTCGTCCGTTGTGGACTCGATGCCGTCGAAGCCGTAGCGCGCCCCCAAGTAAGCGCGCAGCGCGTCGTTCACGCGATCGAAGTAGTCGCCGAAGCGCGCAGTCTCGAGCAGGCCCGCGTGGCGAACCTCGTCGAGGCGCTCGAGCGCAAGCTCCCACGGCGGGCGCGGCGGAGGCGGCGGTAGGACCGCCTTCGGCCGACGCATCCAGCGGCGTACGAGATAGAGGAGCAGCGCACCGAGCACGACTCCGGCACCCAGAGCCTCGATCGTATTCTTGAGCGACGTCCACTCCTCGCGCTGGTTTTGCGGGGGGGGGTTGTTCTTCGGCTTCGGATCGTCCGTCGACGCGATGGGGTCGTCGATGGTGATCGCGTGCGCGTGCGTGCACAGCACGGAGATGTCACCGCTCGCGCGCGAAACGGCGATCGGCATCGGCGGCAACGTCAACTGATGGCGCCCCGGCTCTTTCGGGAGGGCGAGGAGCGGGAGCTCTAGCGTCGTCTTCGTGCGCTCGCCCATCGGCTGGATCGTGACTCGCGCGGCCGCGCCGCCGTCTTGATTGGGGATCACCCAGCCTTGATCCGTGAGCGCCTTCGCAGCGTCCGACGCTTGTTGTAGCTCGAGGCCGTTGGCCAAGACGCGCTCGCCCTTGCCGTGATCGATCGTGACGACCAGCGAGCTCGCATACCCGGACATTCCCTTCTCGGGGAACGCGTCCGTCATCGTCGGTCGTACGGCGCCGGGCGGCAGAGTCTCCACGCACCCGTGCACGGTTTCGGGCACGCTCGCGTCCACGTCCGCCATCGCTGTGGCGCTCGCGAGAGAAACGAACGCGATGGAGATCCACGACCTCATCGCGAGTGGATCCTCTTGCCGCGCCGCGCGAACAGATCGCGCAGCGGCTTGACGAACGAGCCGTCCGTACGGATGTCCACCTGATCGATACCGAGCTTCGTAAATAGCTGTTTTCGTGAGAGCGCGAGCTGCTCCATCGCGCGTGCGTGATGCGCGCGGACTCGCTTGTCGCCCGTGTCCACGACAAGCGTCTCGCCGCTCTCCAAATCTTCGAACGTCACCACGCCGACGTCGGGGAGATTGAGATCGCGTGGGTCGTTGAGCACCACGCAGATGACATCGTGCCGGCGGGATGCCAGCGCGAGCGCGCGCTCGTAGCCCTGCGCGAGGAAGTCGCTCACGACGAACGCGATGCTCCGGCGCTTGGCGACACCGACGAGAGCCTCGAGCGCGCCGCGAAGATCGGTGGAGGGCCCGAGCAGCGGAGGCAGATGTGGAGGGCGCGGCGCGATTTCGCGGTACTTCGGCTCGAAGCCGAGGATCTCGCGCACCACACGCATCACGTGCTTCTCCCCTTTCTTCGGCGGCACCATACGCTCGACGCGGCTCGTCGACACGATCAACCCGACGCGATCGTTGTTGCGGATCGCGCTGAACGCCAAGAGCGCACCGACCTCGGAAGCGACACGCGCCTTGGGGGCGCGCCTGGTGCCGAAGCG
>JAYVYD010000238.1:0-7817 GCA_043784605.1 Myxococcales bacterium
GCACCCAGCCGCCCGAGCTGACCTCCTTGATGTCGCGCGCGTAGGTCTCCGCGTTCATGGCGACCATGAGGTCGAACTCGGGCGTGCGCGAGGTGTGACCGTGCTTGTTGACCCGCACCTCGTACCAGGTGGGGAGGCCCTGGATGTTGGAGGGAAACAGGTTCTTGCCCGACACGGGGATGCCCATGCGGAAGATCGCCTGCATGAGCAGGCCGTTCGCGCTCGCAGAGCCGGTCCCGTTGACGTTGGCGAGCTTGAGCGCGAAGTCGTTGGTCCGGTCTCGATCTAGCCTTGCTTGCACGCTGGTCGTCCTGCGTAGGGGATGAGGAGCTCGAACTTTGCCATGTCCCAGGCCGCCGTCGGGCAGCGCTCGGCGCAGAGGCCGCAGTGGACGCAGACGTCTTCGTCCTTGAGCATGAGCCGACCCGTCTGCGGCAGCGCGTCCGAGGCGAAGATGTCTTGCTTGAGGTTCTTGGCGGGCGCGGTGAGGTGGCTGCGCTGCTCCTTCTCGTCCGGGGCCGAGGGCGCGATGGTCAGGCACTGGAGCGGGCAGATGTCGATGCAGGCGTCGCACTCGATGCACACCCGCTCGGTGAACACCGTCTGGATGTCGCAGTTGAGGCAGCGCTCGACCTCGCGCGCCGTCTGCTCGGCGTCGAAGCCCAGCTCGACCTCGATGTGCATGGACTTGAAGCGCTCCGTCAGGTCGACGTGCGTCATCTTGGAGCGCTTGGCGGGATCGTAGTCGTTGCTGTACGTCCACTCGTTGAACCCCATCTTCTGGGTGATGAGGTTCATGCCCTGCTCGGGGCGCTGGGTGAGCGCGACGCCCTCGCAGCGGTTGTGGATGGAGATGGCCGCCGCGTGCCCGTGGGCCACCGCCCAGATGATGTTCTCCGGGCCCCAGGCCGCGTCGCCGCCGAAGAACACGCCGGGGATGGCCGACTCGTGCGTCACCTTGTCGACCGCGGGCATCCCCCACTTGTCGAAGGCGATGCCGATGTCGCGCTCGATCCACGGGAAGGCGTTGTCCTGGCCGATGGCGAGGATGACCACGTCGGCCGGGAGGAACACGTCGCCCAGGCTCTTGGACACCTGGCGGCCGTCCGCGTCCAGGGACCACTCGAGCTTCTCGAAGGTCATGCCCTTGAGCTTGCCCTCGACGACGATGAAGTCCTTGGGCGCGTGGTTGATGACGATCTCGACCAGCTCTTCTTCGGCGTCCTCGAGCTCCCACTCCGACGCCTTGAAGTACTTGCGCGGCCGGCGCGCCATGACCTTGATGTCCTTGCCGCCCAGGCGCCGCGCCGTGCGGCAGCAGTCCATCGCGGTGTTGCCGACGCCGATGATCAGGACCTTCTCGCCGATCTTCTCGGTGTGTCCGAACGCCACCGACTCGAGCCAGTCGATGCCGATGTGGATGCGTGGGCTGTCGTAGCGACCGGGGATGTCGAGGTTCTTTCCGCGCGGCGCGCCGCTGCCGACGAAGACCGCGTCGTAGCCCTCCGCGAGCAAGGACTTCATGCTCGCGACAGGAGAACCGAAACGGACGTCGACTCCGAGGCCCACGATCATGTCGATCTCGTCGTCGAGCACTTTGGCCGGGAGGCGGAACGACGGGATATTCGAGCGCATCAGCCCGCCGGCCTTGCCGAGCTTCTCGAAGATGGTGACCGAATATCCGAGCGGCATGAGATCGTTGGCGACCGCGAGCGACGCGGGACCTGCGCCTATACACGCGATGCGCTTGCCGTTCTTCGTCTCCGGCGCCCTCGGGATGAGGTCCGTCACGTCGTCTCGAAGGTCGGCGGCGACACGCTTCAACCTGCAGATGGCGACTGGCTTGTCCTCGACACGCGTGCGACGACAAGCGGGCTCGCAGGGCCGATCGCACGTGCGCCCAAGGACGCCCGGGAACACGTTGGACTCGCGATTGAGCAAGTAGGCGTCGGTGTAGCGTCCCTGCGCGATGAGCCGGATGTACTCCGGCACGTTCGTGTGCGCGGGACAGGCCCACTGACAGTCCACGACCTTGTGAAAGTACTCCGGGTTGCGAACGTTGGTGGGATCCACACCCGCACGCTATCCCCCTAGCTCTTCCGTCGCAAAGCCTCAGCGAGCGCCGCAGCATTTCTTGTCCTCCTTGGCCGACCCGCAGAGACACAGATCGTTGCGACCGGGCATGCGCGGAGCGAGGCGCGCGAGCTCCTCGGGGCGGGGCGCTTCGGGTTGCGACGTACTCGGCCCACGACCTCCGCGGCCTCGACACGAGCCTCCATTTCGGCGAGTCTCGACCGGGTGAGAGCGGCTGTCGCCTCGACTTCCAGCTTGCGAGCCAAAGCGTAATAGCGCTCGCGGTCATAGTGGGGTACCGCGCGATAACCCTGCTGCAGGAGGCGGTACACCCCGTCTACGGCGAGCTCGTACATTGGCAAGTATCCCCAACCGCGCATCGCGTCGTCGAATCGAAACATGGCAGTCACGCCCCGCGTGCGCTGCTCGATGCTCAACGTGTGAAAGCAGTCGTGCTCGCAGGGATGCGGCTCGATCTGCTCACGGAGTTGCGAAGCTCTTCGGCTGAGTCTCTAGTGGTCGACGGTTGGGCGGTCGGTGTTCACGCCGAGCCTCGCGACACCAAGGACCTCGAGCGCTTCGCGAAAGACGGCTCGAAATAGTGTTCCAGTCGATCGTGGAGGCTCTCGCGCACTGGGTGCAGATCCATCCTGTCCGTAAAGGTATCATGAGTCCCTGACGAGCTCGACGATCGCCTGGAATTTCTGGGCATCCGTCGCGCTTCGCCAGAACTCGATCGACTACTCCTCGTGCTCTGCGAATGAACTCGCTCTGGCAAATGCGATTCCGGCGCGCTTCACGATGATGAGTATGGCGCGCTCAATGAAAATCGCGACTCATGCTCGGCACCGAGCCGGCCGCGTCGTCTCCCCGCACGAGCTTCTCTAGCCTCTCGACGATGATGTAGATGGTGGACTGCGGCGCAGACTTTCCGGGCGCCAGCGGCACCTTGGCGCGCTCCACCTTTCCGTGCGCGAGCAGCAGGGAGCTCGAGGTGGCGACTCGGCGCAGTCGCTCGAACACGCGCGCCCACAATACCAAGTTGATGAACCCGAACTCGTCTTCCATCGTGACGAACACGACGCCGCTCGCGGTGCCTGGGCGCTGACGGCAAATCACCAACCCCGCGGCGCTCGCCCAGCGACCGTCCGGCGCGGACTCCAAGTCACGAGAGGACAATATCGATGGAGCGAGCGTGGGCCGGAGCGCGCGCATCGGATGGTCCGAGACGGACAGTCCCGTTCGCCCGAAGTCCAGCCCGAGCTGCTCTGTGCGCGTGAGTTGCGGCAACACGGGTGGCGTCTCTCGAGCGATGCCTTCGAAGAGCGCTCCGCTCGACGGCTCGCGCACTGCCCAAATCGCGCGCCTCCGGTTCGGGTCCACCAGCGGATCGAGCGCGCCCGACTCGGCGAGCGCTTCCATCTCCAGCTTCGACAGCTCTGCTCGTGACCGCAGGTCTTCGAGAGACTCGAACACGCGCGCTTTTCTCGCCTCTTCGATGCGTCGGCCGCTCTCCTCGCCCAATCCCTTGATCTGCCGTAGGCCCACTCGAATCGTATTGGAGCGTGTTGATTCGGTGACGCCTCCCGCCTGTATACGTGCACGTGCCCGATCTTCAGGTTCTTCTCGTTCTTCAGCCTCGGGCACGGGCACGTTTACGGAACTGAGTTGATTGCGCGGTAGTGTGCAGTCCCACTGACTCTCGACGATGCTAATCGGTAATACGATGACGCCGTGTCGGCGTGCATCTTCCAGGATCGTGTTGACCGAATAAAAGCCCATGGGTTGACTGTTGACTAGCGCGGCCGCGAACGCCGCGGGGTGGTGCACCTTGAGCCAAGAGCTCGCGTAGACGAGCAGCGCGAAGCTCGCTGCGTGGCTCTCCGGGAATCCGTACTCGCCGAAGCCGTGGATCTGTTTGTAGAGGCGCTCGGAGAACTCCTTGGAGATGCCTCGCGCCAAGAAGCCGCCCTCGAGCCGATCTTTGTGGCGCGCGAGCCGTCCGCTCTTCTTCCACGCGGCCATGTCACGGCGGAGCTGGTCGGCCTCGCCGCCCGTATAGCCCGCGCCGACGATGGCGATTTGCATGACCTGCTCTTGAAAGAGCGGCACGCCGAGCGTGCGATCGAGGATGGGGCGCAGGCACTCGTGCGGAGGGTCCGCGGGCTCCTCTCCGTTCCTGCGTCTCAAGAACGGATGCACCATTCCGCCCTGGATCGGGCCTGGGCGCACGATCGCTACTTGGATGACGAGATCGTAGAACGAGCGCGGCCTCAATCGAGGCAACATCGACATTTGCGCGCGACTCTCGATTTGAAAGACGCCCACCGTGTCTGCCTCGCAGAGCGCGTCATAGACGAGCGGATCTTCCGCCGGGATCTCCGCGAGACGATCGATCGCGGTCTTCGCCTTCAATCCACCGTCGGCAGCAACGAAGTCCATCGCGCGGCGAATGGCGCTCAGCATCCCTAAACCAAGTACGTCTACTTTGAAGAAGCCGAGCGTATCGATGTCGTCTTTGTCCCAAGGCACCACCGTGCGTCCGGGCATCGTCGCGGGCTCGACCGGCGCTACTTCATAGAGGGGAGTAGCCGAGAGCACGAAGCCGCCCACGTGAATGGACAAGTGGCGCGGATACCCGGCAATCGCATGCGCCATCTTCAGACACATGACGACGCGCACGTCGTGCTCGTCGAAACCGGCCTCCCGTAGGCGGATCGGTGAGATCGACTCGGGACCGTCCCACCAGCTCACGAGCTCGCTCAGGCGATCCACTTGCTCCAACGAGAAGCCGAACACCTTGCCTACTTCCTTGAGAGCGCTCTTGCCGCGATAAGAGATTATCTCGGACACCATGGCCGCGCGGTCCCGCCCGTAGCGCGCATAGATGTCTTGAATGACCTCTTCGCGACGCTCGTGCTCGAAGTCCACGTCGATATCGGGAGGCTCGCGGCGCTCCTCGGACAAGAAGCGCTCGAACAACAGGCTCGAGCGCGCGGGATCTACCGCGGTGATCGCGAGGCAATAACAGACCGCGCTATTGGCGGCGCTGCCTCGGCCCTGGCAGAGAATGTCCCGCTTGCGCGCCATCTCGACGATCGTGCGTACGCTCAAGAAGTACGGGGCCACCTCGAGGCGCAGGATGACGGCTAGCTCCTTTTCGATTTGCGCTTCCACGCTACTTGGCAATCCGTTCGGATAACGCGTCTTGCTGCCTTCGTAGGTGAGTCTCCTCAGCGCTTGATCGGCGCTCTCCCCGGGCAAGAGTTCGTCGTCACTCGGGAAGCGATACGAGAGCTCCTTCATCGTGAATCTGCAGGCGTTCGCGATCTCGCGCGCGCGGTCGATCCACTCGAGACTTGCCGGAAACGCGGCGAGCATCTCTTCGCTGCTCTTCATGCGTGCCTCGGCGTTGGGCAAGAGCGCCCTGCCCGCGGCGTCTAGCGTCGTGCCCTCACGGATGCACTGGAGCACGTCCAGGATCGGCTTGTGCGCGGCCGTCGCGAAGCGGACCGCGTTGTGGAGGACGATGGGGATATCGAGCGACTGATTGGCAAGTAGCGCAGCGGACAATCGCGCGGCGTCATTGCCATCTAGGTGTTTGTGGACTCCGATGGATAAGCGATCACCGAACGCCGTTTTCAAACGAACGAGTGCTTCGTGAGAAGCGCCCGCGAGAGCCGTGCACCAGAGGCCCTCTGCGTGGTCGCACACGGTCTCGAGCAAGACACCCGCGTGCACGTTCTTGGGCAGATCCTCTTCTTCGTTCTTGCGCGCCTTTCCCTTGGGATGACGCGCATGACTCTCGGTTAGGATTTGGCAGAGGTGCGTATATCCCGCGTGGGTCTCCACGTGCACGAGCAAGGTCCAAGTCGCCTTTGAATTGGGCTCGTCGACTCCAAGCCGACCCTTGCGGGTCGCTTGGACAGAACCTGGACTGACTGTGCCTTCGTCACAGTCCATCGTGAGCTCGCAGCCGACGACGACTCGGACGTTGGCGCGCGTTCCCTCCTCGTGCGCGCGGACGATCCCGTAGAGGCCGTCGCGGTCGACGATGCCGACTGCGTCTTGCCCGAGCTCTGCGGCGCGACGCACGATGTCTTCTGGAGAAGAACCTGCCTGCAAGAACGAGAAGTTCGTGCGTGCGAACAGCTCCACGTATCGAGCCTTCTCGCTCGCGCGGCGGCGCACGAGCTTCTCCTCCTCTTCGAACCCCAACAAAGACGAGATGGGGATGCGTGATCCGGCATCGATTCGCTTTCGCCTCGACATACTGAACATATTAGCAGTATTCTGATATGCATCGCCACCGTTCATCTTGTCAATAATGAGCGAGTCTGGGAGCGAGTCTGGGAGCGATGACGAGCGAGGTCGCCCTTTGTTGCCGACGCTACAGGCCGCGCGTGCGGACGAAGAAATCGCCTCACCCTTGCCGTCCGAAGAGCCGAGCCATGTCTACGGCGCGGCCGCGATCGTGATCCAAATCGACGGCGCAAGGCGCGAAGCGTGGACCGACGACGTGGAGCTGAGTGAGAACCTATTTGCCAATTACCCAAAAGGCTTTCCGCCCGCGCCCGACCGGAACAACTGGGGGTATCCGATGCACGAGGTACCTGCCCGACGTCAGCGCTGCATGATGTGCGTCGTGCAGCCGGGCTTCTCGACCTGCGTCGCATGTGGCGGAACTGGCAGCATCAGCGAGTTTACCCAATGCGAGTGCTCTTCGGGCTTCGTGCAGTGCACGACCTGCGAGGGGGCACAGGTGACGATCGGCGCGCGCGTCCGCTACGTGAATGACTCGCCCGTGCACCTGCGGCAGCTGTTCGTCCCGCAGCTACCGAAGACTCTGCGCTCGTACCTGGAGCGCGGGATCGATCCAGGCGCGCGGTAGTCCGAGTCGCTGCGCTTCGACCCCACGCCGACGATGGTGGCGACGGCATACCGAGGCGCGTCCGCGATGCGCGAGCCCGACTTTTGCAGCTTCTTTTTCGGCGAAGCGCTCGGCGACGACGCGCTCGATCGACGCGACGACGGTCAACGTCAGCGACGTGGACACGCGCGCATACGGTGTCGCGATCTTGTGGCTGGTCTACGAGAAGATGGGGTCGATCTCTCACCTGGGATTGTTCATCAACGCCGACGGCAAGCTCACGTTCGCCGGGCCCACGTGACCCGCTTGCCATAGCTTTCCTTGCACGAGACTCCGGGCGAGGTACTCTCGCGCCCGCCACAAAACTCGCGCGCCTTAAAGGAGTCTTGAATGAACAATCGATTGCTCTGGATCGCCGGCCTCACTGTCCCTTCCCTCGCGCTCGCTGCGGCTTGCGGAGGTGACGTCAACGTCGTCCCAGATGTGGATGCGGGTCTGCCAGATACGTCTGTCGTCGACGGTGCGGTGAAGGACACGAGCACCAAGGACGTCTCGAAGCCGGACGCATCGGACGCGAGCGCGGCAGACGCGCCCGATGACGTCGTGGTCGACGCGGCCCAAGACGTAATGAGCGCGGACGGCGGTGTGATCGTCAATCTGCAGGGGCTCGTGCTGTGGCTGGACGGCAACAAGGGCGTCACCTTGAATGGAAATGACGTAACCACCTGGGCCGATCAATCGGGCCAAAAGAACGACGCCAAGGCCGCGAAGACGGCGCCTACGCTGACCAAAAGCGCTATCAACTCGCTGCCTGCAGTCACGTTCACCGCGAGCAGCGCCAGCGGGATGGTGGTCACCGATGCGCCGAGCCTGC
>JAYVYD010000239.1:0-16001 GCA_043784605.1 Myxococcales bacterium
TGGGTGGGCAACTTCGACGGCTCCGCGATGGATCACGTGAGCGGCATCACGGGCGCAGGTCCGCTGCTCCACGAGGTGCTCGCGGCGGCGATGCAGACACGCGAGAAGCTGCCGCTTCCCGTCATTGCGAGCGAGAGCCCGCTCGAGCGCGTGGCGATCTGTCCGCTCTCGGGGATGAAGGTGACGGACGCATGCAAAGAACACATGTTCGAGTGGTTCACGCACGCCGAGGCGGCGGAGCTTCCGAGCTGCGAGCTGCACGAACGCGTCCGCATCGATGCACGCAACGGCAAGCGAGCGGGCTCGGGGTCTAGTGATCGCTGCGTCGAGGTCGTCGACAAAGTGTTCGAGCGCTACCCGCCCGAGTACGCATCGTGGGCGGCCGGCGCGAACCGTCCCGTCGCGCCGCTCGAATACTCCGGCGATTGTCCAGACGACGGCCCCGCACGCGCCGCCACCTCGGGTCCGCTCTTCATTCGAAGCCCGGCTCCGGACGCACGGTACGTGATCGATCCGGATCGCCCCCGCGCAATCCAAGTATTGCCCGTCTCCGTCGTCGCGCCTCAGGGAGCCGAGGAGGTGAGCCTGCTCGTCGACGGAGCGCCGGTTGCCCGCGCGCGATCGCCGTTCGACCTGCGCTGGACACTCGAGCCCGGCGATCACATTCTCGTCGCCCGATCAGGAGGCCAGCAAAGCGCACCGGTCACGGTACACGTTCGTCAGTAGGTCTCTCGCGCGGCGCCTCTCAGTGACGCTTGGTCGCTGGAGAGACCGGGAGCGCGTCGATCGAGAAGGTGGGCGCGTCCACGACCGCAGGTGCCTTGACGTCGTTCTTCGGGTTCACGTGCGACGTGCGGTGCGCGTGTGTCCATTGCAGATCATTGCGGTGACCGCGCGCGAGCAGCGGCGTCGTCGACTCGAGGCGCTGGCTTCCGGACATCGGCACGGCCTGCGTGAGTCCAGCGAGCAACATCACCGCGACGCCGAACCCGACGGCCGCCCCGACGAACAGCCCACCGCGGCGCTTCCGTCGCGTGACTTCCTCGAAGGATAAGAGCGTGATGCGCTCGCGATCGAACTGCAGCTCGCCCGTATCGATGGCGAACGGTCGCACGCTCGGATACTCGTGGCGATGAACGAAGGCGTCGACGTCATCGTCCACGATCGGCGCGTTTCGTACATCCAGCACATCGTCGGCGCTCAGCTCTTGCGTCGCGCTGACCGAGACGAGCGGCCCGCGATTGTCCGGGTGCAGGTCGATCTCCTCGAGGACCTCACACACGTCGATCTCCTCGGTGGCGTTCGCCCTCTTCACCAGCGGCATCGGCTGCGGGCCCAGCGTCGCTTTACGTACGATCCGGACGGCCGCGCGCCGCGAGATGCTCGGTCGCTCCAGCGTGATCGCCGTCTCGAAGGTGTTGGCAGGGCCAGCCTTGACGTAGAGTGAGCGTTGCATGGATCGAAGCATGACCCACGGCTCGTTGCTCGAAAAGCAAATTGGCCCGAGTTTATGGCCGATCGCAGCGACAGCGGATCATCACGCCGACTGTGGAAGACTCAGAAGATCCAAGAACCCAGCGTGAGCTGGAGTGGCTGGCGGAAGACGTAGGCCAGCGCGAGCGTGAGCGTGAAGGCCAAAACAGAGGCCAGCATCGGCACGAGGAGGCGGAACAGCGCCGGGTGACGCTGGCGAACGCGCACCGTCGGCAGCGGCGGGCGGCCCGGAAAGGCCTCTCGGATGCTCCAAACCGGGTGTGAAGAGAGCTCACTCGAGTGCACGCCGATCTCGCAGAGCACGTCCGGCGAGGTGGGCTGACGCGGGCGCACCTCTAGCGTTCGCGCCATGTCCTCGTCGTCTCGGTCGTCGCGGCCGAAGTCTCGTAGCGAGTCGTCATCGATCGGAAATCGGGGGAGCGAGTCGCTCTGGACGAGCTCGAGCAAGTGCGGAGTGCTGTGCGTCATTGGGATGTCTTACGAGTTCAAAAACGAACTCGGCACCATCCTCTCATCCGTCCACGAGATCAACACCAAACGGACCCCTTTGGCCGTGCGCCATCGCGTGGTCAAGGGGGTCAATTTCTTGCGGGCATCCGTGGACAGCCTTCACACCGCGCCGCTCGCCATTTTGGCCGCTTGCCGCTAGATCGTTGGTGCCATGACGACCAACTCCTTCGGTACGAAGACCACGCTCACTACGGCCGGCAAGACCCTCACGATCTGGAAGCTCCCTACACTCGAGAAGAGGTTCCCGAGCATCGCGAAGCTCCCCTACTCGATGAAGATCCTGCTGGAGAACCTCCTGCGCACCGAGGACGGGAGCGTCGTGCGCGCCGCGGACATCGAGGCCATCGCCACCTGGCAAGCGAAGGCGGAGCCGAGCAAAGAGATCGCGTTCACGCCGAGCCGCGTGCTCTTGCAAGACTTCACGGGCGTGCCCGCGGTCGTCGATCTCGCGGCGATGCGAGAGGCCGTCGTCAAGCTCGGCGGCAAGGCGGAGAGCGTCAACCCGCTGCAGCCCGTGGAGCTCGTCATCGATCACTCGGTGCAAGTGGACGAGTTCGGCACGGCCCAGGCGATGGGCATGAACGCGCTGCTCGAGTTCCAGCGCAACAAAGAGCGTTATCAGTTCCTGCGATGGGGACAGGGCGCGTTCAAGAACTTCAAAGTAGTGCCGCCGGACACGGGCATCGTGCACCAAGTAAATCTCGAGTATCTCGCGCGAGTCGTCTTCGTCAATGAAGAGTCGCAAACCGCTTATCCGGACACTCTCGTCGGCACCGACTCACACACCACGATGGTCAACGGCCTCGGCGTGCTGGGCTGGGGATGCGGTGGAATCGAGGCAGAGGCGGCGATGCTCGGACAGCCCGTCAGCATGCTGCTCCCGCAAGTGGTCGGCATGAAGCTGACTGGCAAGTTGGCAGAGGGCGCGACCGCAACGGACCTCGTGCTCACGGTCACGCAGATGCTCCGCAAGAAGGGCGTTGTCGGAAAGTTCGTCGAGTTCTATGGCGAGGGCGTCAGCAACCTCTCGCTCGCGGACCGCGCGACGATCGCGAACATGGCGCCCGAGTACGGCGCGACGTGCGGCATCTTCCCCATCGACGAAGAGACCATCAAGTACCTGAAATTCAGCGGTCGGCCTGATGCATTGGTCGCGCTCGTGGAGGCGTATGCCAAGGAGCAAGGCTTCTGGTTCGATCCGAAGCACGAGCCCGTCTTCTCGGACACGATCTCGCTCGAGCTCTCCGAGGTGCAGCCGAGTATGGCCGGTCCGAAGCGCCCGCAGGATCGCGTGCTGTTGGGCGAGGTGAAGCCGAGCTTCTATGGATCACTCGACTCGATGCTCAATCGCGCCGCAGGTGGCGCGACCAGCAACCCGACCAAGATGGACGACGGCTCGGTCCTCGATCACGGCGCGGTCGTCATCGCGGCGATCACGAGCTGCACCAACACGAGCAACCCGAGCGTGCTGGTTGCCGCGGGCCTGCTCGCCAGGAACGCAGTCGAGAAGGGCCTCACCACCAAGCCCTGGGTGAAGCCCTCGCTCGGCCCCGGCTCGCAAGTGGTCACCGAATACCTGACCAAGGCGGGATTGATGTCCTTCCTCGATCAATTGAAGTTCAACGTAGTCGGTTATGGCTGCACGACGTGCATCGGCAACAGCGGACCCTTGCCTCCTCAAGTATCCAAAGCGATCGAAGCGGGCGGCCTCGCGGTCGCGAGCGTGCTCTCCGGAAACCGCAATTTCGAGGGTCGAGTGCACCCGGAGGTGCACGCCAACTACCTCGCATCTCCTCCGCTCGTAGTGGCTTATGCGCTCGCCGGCACGGTGAACATCGATTTGCAGAAGGACCCCATCGGCAAAGGCAAAGACGGCAAAGACGTATTCCTCAAAGACATCTGGCCGACCAACAAGCAAGTCGCGGACACCGTGCTTGCGTGCCTGACGCCTGAGAGCTTCAAGAAGGTCTACGCCGACGTTTTCAAGGGCGACGAGCGCTGGCAGAAGCTCGCCGTGCCCGCGGGCGACCGCTACGCGTGGGACGACAAGAGCACCTACGTCCGCCACCCGCCGTACTTCGAGAACATGACCAAGGAGCCCGGCGCGGTGCACGACATCACGGGCGCGCGCGTGCTCGCCATCCTCGGAGACAGCATCACCACCGATCACATCTCCCCCGCGGGCGACATCAAGGCCAAGGGGCCGGCGGGCGCGTACCTCAACGATCACGCTGTGCAGAAGGTCGATTTCAATTCGTACGGCGCGCGACGCGGCAACCACGAGGTGATGGTGCGCGGCACGTTCGCCAACATCCGACTGAAGAACCTGCTGGCGCCCGGCACCGAAGGCGGGGTCACGAAGCACCTGCCCACCGGTGAGGTCATCAGCATCTTCGAGGCGTCCGAGCGCTACAAGAAGGACGGCACCGCGCTCGTCATCCTCGCCGGCAAAGAGTACGGCTCCGGCTCATCGCGCGACTGGGCCGCGAAGGGTCCGCGACTGCTCGGCGTCCGCGCCGTGATCGCAGAGAGCTACGAGCGCATCCACAGGTCCAACCTGGTCGGTATGGGGATATTGCCGCTGCAGTTCACGGGTGGACAAAACACGCAGTCGCTCGGACTGACCGGCAATGAACATTTCGAGATTGTCGGTTTGGCGGCGATTGTCGGCAAGGGCGAGGTCGGTCAAACCGTCAGCGTCAAAGCTGGCGACAAGACGTTTACCGCATTGGTCCGAATCGATACTCCCAACGAGTTCGCGTATTATCGCCACGGCGGGATTATGCAGTTCGTACTGCGTCAGCTCGCCGCGAAGAAATGAAGAGGCTGCGGCTCATGGCGGTCGTTGCGCTCTCGTGCAGCGGCCGCACGGAGCTCGGCACGACAAGAGACATCGCGACGCTCGACGCTGGGGCCTCCCACGGCAACTGCTCCGATGCGGTGATTGCGAGCGATCCGAAGGGGACTACCGCGGTCGCCGTCGATGGCGACGTCGTCTTTTGGGGCACGGGTGACGGTCAATTGTGGCGACGGGTAGGCGGCAACGCGAGCCAACTCGCGAAAGAGCCAAAAGCGATTTCTACACTCGCCGTGGATTCGACGAGCATCTTCTTCACTTCCGGTGACATCATCTATTGGGGCGTAAAGAGCGTCGGCATCATCGCTCAGTTCAGCGACTCGGTGATGGACAACCCCGTGGACATCGCCGTCGACGATGGGGCGGTCTATGTGCTCGAGCACGGCGGAGTCGGCAACGCGCGCATTTGGAAGCTCGGCAGAGCCGACAAGACCGTGGTGGCGTTGAAGGGCTTCATCGATGCTCCAGTCGGCCTCGCGATCGACGACACTTACATCTACGTGCGCGCGCGCGTCGCGGACGTTCAATTCCCGGGCCCGGAGGGAGTCCTTTTTCGCATCAAGAAGACCGGCAGTGTTCCGGAGATCCTCGCGCAAGACTTGAGCTCGGGCCGCTTGGCGCTCGATGCGACGCGAGTGTTCTTCATCCAGCAGAGTTCGCCCAACGCGCACGGCGGGGTGTTTTCGATCGCGAAGAGCGGCGGGCCCGTGACCAGGATCGCGGACACGGGCTCAGACGTGCTGTTGGACCTCGCCGTCGATGGATCGCACGCGTACGTCACCACCGACACCACGCACTCGTCCTTTTTTCACGGCAATCTGCGCCGCATCGCGCTCGACGGATCCACGAACGAACTCTGGGTCGATGCGGTCGACACCTCGGGATGCTTCCGCGTGCGTAGCGGCGACTCCGGAGTTTACTGGACCAGCGGGTGGAGCGGCCTGACACCGTCGCCCCACGACGAGACGACGCTCCACCGAAAGTGCAAGTAGACTCCGCCCTATGAGGACGCTCCTGCTCTCGTTGGCACTGGTCTCGTGTGGCGACGGTCGCACGGAGCTCGGTACGATCCGGGACATCGCGACGCTCGACTCTGGGCGCGACAGCGGCTCGTGCATGGACACAGTGCTCGCGACGGATCCCACCGGGGCGACGGCGCTCGCGCTCGGCGGCACGCACGTGTTTTGGGGCACGACCGACGGACAGCTTTGGACGCGCGAGCAAGGCAACGCGAGCGAGGTAGCGAAAGAGCCCAGCGCGATTGTCGCGATCGCCGTGGACGCCGCGAGCATCTTCTTCGCCTCCGGCCCGACGATCTTCTCGGGACCTCGCGGCATCAGCGTGATCACTCCGCTCGCCGACAAACAGGGTCAGCCGAGCTACTTGGCAGTCGACGACCAAGCCGTCTACTTCATCGACTACGGCTCCGGCATCGCCGCTGGCCGACTGATGCGCGTCGACAAGAGCACCAAGGTGGTGACCGCGCTGATGAACGGGTTGGACACTCCGTCGGGTCTCGCGATGGACGACACGGACCTGTGGGTCACCGCCTCGCTCGCGCTCACGCCAAACGGCGCCGCTCAGGGCGCTCTGCTGCGCATCCCCAAGGCCGGCCGTGGCGTGGGGCAGGTCGTGTTGCAAGGTCTGCACGACCCCAAGCGGCTCGCGGTTGACGCATCAAGCGTCGTCTTCTTGGAGCAGGACTTTGGCGGCCAGCGTGGCGGAGTGCGCAAGGTGCCTAAGACGGGCGCCAGCACGGCGACCTCAATCGCGGACACGGGCAGCGAGCTGGCGCTGGACATCACGCTAGACGCGACGAACGCTTACGTCACGACGTTGACCGGCTCGGGCGCGACCCAGCACGGCCTCGTGCGACGCATCGCCCTCGACGGCTCGAAGAACGAAGTCTGGGCCACCGCACCGAGCCAAGTCTTTTACACGGTGATTCGCAACGACAAGGATGCCGTCTACTGGACCAGCGGGTGGCCGACGCCAGCGCCCAGCGGCACCCCGAGCGTGCAGAAGAAGTGCAAATAGTCGTCGCCCTGGGCGAACGACTACGCTCGTGTGGCCGGCTTCGCCCGTACCCAATAGACCATCTGTCTGATTGATGGGTCCCATCAACTTTGCGACGATTGCATCGATAGCCTGAGGAGTTACGTTCTCGCCTATGGAGATTCGTCGATCCAAAGAGCGCGGCTATGCCGATCACGGCTGGCTGAAGAGCTTTCACACGTTCTCGTTCGCGGACTATCACGACCCCGAGCACATGGGTTTCAGCGCGCTGCGCGTGATCAACGAGGATCGCGTCGCGCCTGGGCAGGGCTTCGGCACGCACGGTCACCAGAACATGGAGATCGTGAGCTACGTGCTCGAGGGCGCTCTCGAGCACAAGGACAGCATGGGAACTGGTTCAGTCATCAAACCAGGCGACGTGCAGCGCATGAGCGCGGGCACCGGAGTACGCCACAGCGAGTTCAACGCAAGCAAGACGGACCTCGTACACTTTCTGCAAATCTGGATTCTGCCGGACAAGGCCGGACACGAACCGGGATACGAGGAGAAGTCGTTCACGACAGCAGACAAGCGGGGCAAGCTCCGGCTCGTCGCCTCGGGCGACGGTCGAGAAGGCTCCGTCACCCTCCACCAGGAGATGAGCCTGTACGCGACGATCCTCGAGGGCGAGGAGACCGTCGTACACGAAGTGAAGAAGAGCCGATCGTCTTGGGTGCACGTAGCGCGCGGCAAGGTCCTTGTGAACGGTCGGGAGCTGGTCGCCGGAGACGCCGCCGCGTTCGAAGAGAACAGCAAGATCACGCTGTCTGCGAAGGGCAACGCCAGCGAGGTCCTCGTCTTCGATCTGCCGTGATATGCGTGGGCGATGCCGCTCCTGCGCGACGTCGCCACCGCGTTCAACGAGCAAGGCGTCGATCTCGCGGCGCTCGGTTTGGCGTGGGCGCGCGCAATGCCGTCCGTGACGATCGTGCCGGCCTTCGGTCTCAAGGCACTCCCGCAGTCGGCCCGCGCGGTGCTCGCGCTCGCGCTCGCGGGGACGATCTTCCCTGCCCTCATCACCGCGCCTTCGAGTCTACCGCACGTACCGTGGGCGCTCGCGCTAGCCGGTGAGGTGCTCGCGGGATTGCCGATCGCGGTGGCTGCTGCGATTCCGTTGTGGGCCGCGACGATGGCAGGCGGGCTCGTCGACTCGCTGCGTGGCTCACAGGCGGAGCTCACTGTGGCTGTCGTCGAGGGCAAGACTTCGCCGATGGGCGTGCCCTTCTCGATCCTCGCGTCGTGCATCTTCCTCGGAACGGGCGGCCCTGCGCGCATCGCGGGAGCGCTCGCGACGCGACCGTTGATGAATCATCCGCTCGCCGCAGCGGCACATGATTTAGCGGGTGGCGTGGCGATCGCCGTCTCGCTCGGAGGTCCGTTGCTCGCCGCGGCGCTCGTTCTCGAGGTGGCGGGCGCGCTCGTCGCGAAGGCCTCCAGCCCCGCGCAGGTGCACGCGCTGCTCGCGCCGCTGAGGGCGTTGGCGTTGCTCGCCGTGATGGCCGTGGTGCTCGACCGCATCGTCGCAGCGATGGCGTTGGTGGTGAGAGCTGCGCCGTAGACCCGTCACCTTCCGGCTCCCACAAGAGATGTACACGGTTCGCTATATGGCAATCGGTTCGAAGTGAGTTGGGATGACGACCTTCGTCTGTGGCGAGCACGAGTGCACTTCGGCGGCGAAGTGCGCGAGGTCTGCGCGCGACTCATCGCCGATGTTCATCTGCTCGGGCCCCAATGGCTTTCGGTGCGCGTCGAAGTGATTGGCAAGTACCAGCCGAGGCTGCCCCAGCGCCCGCATGATTCGGCACGAGTAATCGGGGACCTTCTCGCGTAGACCGACGGCAATGATCGCAACGTCGGGGCGCAGGCCATCCAGCTCGCTCTCGATGAAGTTGGCAGTACCGATAAACAGAATAGTGCGCCCCTCTACACCAATGAGGTATTGCAGAGTGCCGCCTTCGGCGAACGCGTCAGCCGTCATTGGGACCGTCACGTCGGCCGGGATGTTCGCGGTGGCCTGGCCGCTGAGCGAGTGCAGTGCGCGGATCGGCTTGACCGAGAACGGGCCAAACGCGAGGGACTCGCCGCCGCGCACCAAGACCACATTGGCCACGCCGCTCGCCCGCGCCACGTTGACTGTGCTTTTCGTGCCGACGATCGTCGCGCCGGTGGACCTTGCGATCGTCGGCACGTCGAGCAGGTGATCGTAGTGCGAATGACTCACGAGGATCACGTCCGCGTGTGGGGGCGCGTATCGCGCGATCGTAGGTAGATCCGACGTGAGAGGCACAGACTCGTCGGCTACGTGAACCCGCGAGAAATAGGGATCGGCGAGTAAGACGTGCGCGTCGTCGAACACCGCCCAGCCCGCGACGCCGAGGTACTCGATGCTCACCGGTGGAGACGGCGCAGCTGCCCGCGGAGTCGGTGCCGCGCACGATACGACGAACGCCCAAACGAAAAGGCGAGAGGGCTTCACGCGCTCTTTTTGACCAGCTCAAGGCTCACTTCCCAGAGCTTGTTCGCAGAGTCGTCATCCTGCGCTTCCTTGGACGGCGTCTTCTCTTTCGACTCACTGAAGTACTTGCCAGTCACGCCGTCGAGCTCCGGGCTGCAGGCGACGTGGACGGTCGTCTTGGCGCCGTCCTCTTCGCTCGAGAGGAACACGGAGCCGAGCTTCACCAAGAACCCGAACACGCCTTTGTTGTTGTGTCCGAACTGACTGGCGATGACTCCCGGGTGCAAACAATTGACCGTGACGTTGGTGCCGCTCAATCGCTTCGCGAGCGCACGCGTGAACAAAATGTTCGCGAGCTTGCTGCGACCGTAGACCTTCACTCCGGCAAATCCGCGCTCGCTCTGCAGATCGGTGAAGTCGAGCACGGCGCGGTTGTGGGCCGCGGAGGCGACGTTGACGATGCGCGCCTTGGGAGCCTTCTTCAGCGCGGGTAACAAGAGATCGGTCAACAGGAAGTAGCCGAGGTGATTGGTCGCGAAGGTGCGCTCTAGGCCATCCACCGTGACGGTTCGATCCATGAAGATCGCGCCGGCGTTGTTGATGAGCACGTCGATGACGTCGTGCTTGGCCAGGATCTCGGCGGAGACTCTGCGGATTTCTTTTTGCGACGAGAGGTCCGCGATGAAGAGGTCAGCTTTGCCTTTGGTACCGAGGGCGCGCAGCTCTTCGATGACTTTTTCGCCGAGCGCTCGGTCACGCACGACGAGCGACACGTGCGCACCCATCTTGGCGATAGCGAGGGTGGTCGTCCGGCCGATGCCGCGACTCGCGCCGGTGATGACGACTTGCTTATTTTCTAGGCTCCAGGACATACGCACTTCTACCACTAGTTCAACCAAGCGATCGTGACGCCGTCACCACCTTCACCGCTCTCCCCGGGACGAATACGAGAGACATAAGGGCTGGATTCGAGCTCTTTGCGGAGAGCATCGCGCAGCGCGCCCGTGCCGTGTCCGTGGATCACGAACGTCACCGTGCGGCCGAGCGTGACTCCGCGATCGAGGAAGCTCGTGACCATGGAGAGCGCGTCGTCCACTCGCATGCCGCGCACGTCGCAGGTGTTGTCGCTCGTCTGAATGGGGACCTCGAGGCTCGTCGACTTGAGGTCGGGTCTGCGCATCTTTCGGGGCGCGGGCTCGGTCTCCGTGCGGCGCAGCTCGTGGATGCTCACAGTGAGCTTCATTGCGCCGGCGGCGACGCGTACCTCGCTGCCCATGACGTCGAGGACCTCCGCCTCCGCGCGGAGCTTCGAGACGTACACGCGTAAGCCGCGCTTCAGATCGCCGGGGGCCACGGCGCCTCGCAGAACCTCCGGACGCGCGACGAGCGACTCGAGCTCTCCGCCGATCGCCACGGTGCTCGCCACGCGATCAAGCGCCCGCGACGCCTCGCGTACGCTGTCTTCGTCTGGAGTCTTCACCCGGAGCTTGGCTTGCGCGGCGCGAAGATCCTCACGCGCGCGGCGCACGGACGCGAGGAGCGACTCCGCCTCCTTCGAGACTATTGCATGCTCTCGCTCTCTCGCGCGCACGAGCTCCTCCTCCAGTCCACGCTTCAGCGCCTCTACTTCGCGAAGCCTGGTTTCAGCCGCCGTTCGCGCCAGCTCGAGTGCCGCGCGCTCGTCGTTTGCACGACGCACGACCTCTTCGAACGTCTTGTCCGCGTTGGACAGAAAGCGCGCCGCGCGTTCGAGGACCGTGGTGGGCATGCCGAAGCGACGCGCGACTGCGAGCGCGCTCGAGCTCCCCGGAACGCCCACGGTGAGCGCGAAGTTCGGAGTCATAGTCGCGAGATCGAACCCCACCGAAGCGTTGGTGAATCGATCGTCAACGAGCGCGAGCGCCTTGAGCCCCTCGTAGTGAGTCGTGGCCATCACCGCTCCACCGCGCGCACACAACGAGTCGAGCACACCGGCCGCGAGCGCCTCTCCCTCGCAAGGGTCCGTGCCTGTCGCGATCTCGTCGAGCAGCACGAGCGCGCCCGGGCGGGTTTCTTCGAGGACGTGGGTGAGGTTCTTCACGTGCGCACTGAACGTGGACAGGTTCTTCGCGAGGCTCTGATCGTCGCCCACGTCCGTGAGGACGACCTCGAAGTAGCCGGCGGTGCTTCCCTCTTTGCACGGTACGGGCAGCCCAGCGCGCACGAGCAGCGCGGCGAGGCCCATGGCCTTCAGCGCGACGGTCTTGCCGCCCGCGTTCGGTCCGGACACCACGATGGTGCGCCCGCTCTCGATCGCGAGGTCACTCGGAACGACCGTATTTTTGGGCATATCGAGCACCAAGAGCAGGTGGCGGGCGCCGAACAGCTCGAGGCGCGGCGCGCGGTCGAGAGCGGGCAGCGTGAGATCGAAGTCGCGCGCGAGCTTTGCGGACGCAGCGCGGACGTCCGCTCGCGCGAGGGCTTGCACGCACGCGATGATCGAAGAGAGGACCTCCGCGAGCGACGCGCTCAATCGCGTGAGCACGACCTGCTCCTCGCGAGCGACGTCTGCCTCGAGCATCTTGAGGCGGTTGCCCATTCCCACCACGACGCGCGGCTCTACGAAGACGGTGCCCCCGGAACCACTTGTAGAGTGCACGATTCCCGGAAACCGCTGGTGCGCGTCGGACCGAATCGGCAACACGTAGCGACCCTCGCGCTCGGTGACGAAGTGGTCTTGAACGATGTCGGAGTATCGCGCGAGCAGCTCCTCGAGCCTGCGCATCATGCGCTCACGGGCGGCGCGCCACTCGCCTCGAAGCTCCTTCAAACGTGGGCTCGCGTGGTCTGCGAGCGAGCCGTCGGGATCGAAGCAGCGCGCGACCTCCTCTGCGACGGGGTCGAGCGAAGGGTCCGTGGAGCAGCTGTCGAAGAGGTTCGGGTACGTCGCCTTCTTGCCGACGAGGAACCTCCGGAGCGTACGCGCGCCAAGCAACATCTGCGCGACAGCGCGTAGCTCGGGTCCACTCAAGACCCCGCCTGCGCGCAGACGCTCGAGCGGCTCCGTGACGTTGTCCGTCGATGGAACCGGCAGCGGCGAACTCATGTTCAGCGCGAGGAGAGCCTCGCGCACTTCGTCTTGCCTGCGGCGCGCCTCCTCGAAGGTGTTCGCGAAGTCGAGCGCATGTGCGGCGAGTCTGCCGAGTTCACCGGCGCAGCGCTCTGCGAGCGCATCGAGGACGCGGTCCCACTCGAGGTCCGCGCGCGTCTTTTCGGGGCAAGGTTCGGTACTCATGACGGGCCAATGAGTCTAGGGAAACGAGAGCAGCGAGTCGATCTCGCCAAGCGAAACGTCCGAGCAGCGTGGCATCGACGCCCCGCGGTCACGCGTGCTGACGACGCCACTCGTCTTTGACGGAGAGGATTCACAGAAAGATCAGAAGATCGGGAAGGGTTAGGAGCTCCAACTCTCTGCTTGAACAATGCGCCCTCGGCACCCGATCCGCAGGTGAACCTCGCGCAGAAGCGCGCTCACGCAGACGCCGTTTCAGTAGTCGGACACGATCACTTTGGGAACAGCGAGCCCGCCTTCTCGAGCGATGCGAGCAGGGCGAGCGACGCGTCGTGCGTCGTCGGCGACGCAAAGCCGTCCACCTCGAACGAGGCTCGCGCGTCCGCGCTCACGTCGGGCAGATCGATCGCGGCGAGCAGCGCAGCAGACATCGCCGCAGACACATCCTCCGCGAGCGAAGCACGGCACGCCAAGACGTCGGGCGGAATCGAACCCACTACCGAGACGACGCGCAGCGCGTGCGCGGAGTCGGGCACGCCGCTCCAGCCCGCGGCAACGACCTCGCCGCGCTCGTCGAGGCGCGCGAACGTTGCCGCGATGTCGGCGACGCCATCGGCGACCGCGCGAACGGCGGCCTCGTGCGAGCCCAAGAAGCGCTCTTCGAGGAGGCTCGTGCGCGGATCGATGTCGTGCTCGAACAAGAACAATCGCGGCATCACGTAGCCGGCAGCGCTCCACGGATCGACCCACGCGGCCCGTGCGGTGCGGACGTCGTCGAGCGTCGCGATGCGTCCGTCGCGCTTGCAGACGATCACGCACGACGACCGCTGCTCGCGCACGCTCGTCAGCATCGTACGAACCTCGTCTTTGCGCGCGAGCTGCGCGTGAACGATCGGCGGCAACCACGCGACGTCCACCGTGCGTTCTCGCAGGCCGCGCGAGAGCTCCTCATAAGAGAGCGAGACCTTGGGCGCCACGCGACAGCCGAGGCGTTTGCTCAAGAATCGTGTGAGCGCGGCGAAGCTCTTGCTCACGGGCTCGCGGTTGTTCTGCCAAGTGCGGGCGAAGACGAGATCACTCAAGACGCAGCGATGATACCTCAATCGATGGTATCGAGACCGCTTGGCGGACGACGAGACCATCGACCGGATCACCCGCGACTGGCAGATGATCCAAAGGCGGCGCGGCCACCGGCACAGCACGGACGATCTATTGACTGGGTGGTACGCCGCCGAAAATGGCCCTGGAGCGTCCCGAATCCTCGATCTCGGCGCGGGCATCGGCTCGGTAGGTCTACTCGCCCTCTGGCGATCGCCAGGCGCAACGCTCACCTCAATCGAGGCGCAGGACGTCAGCTTCGATCTGCTGCAGAGGAACGTGGAGTTGAACGCGCTCTCGTCGCGCGTGCGCACGATCCACGGGGACCTGCGAGACTTTCAGTCCGACCTCGCGTCCTTCGATCTCGTGACGGGGAGCCCGCCGTACTTCGATCCGAAGGCGGGCATCATCCCCGCGGATTCGCAGAAAGCTCACGCGCGCTTCGAGCTGCGCGGAGACGTCCGCGACTACTGCACGACCGCGAGGCGTGCGATGACGCCGAATGCGCGCTTCGTGTTCTGCTTCCCCACGGTGCAGAGAGATCGTGCGCACCGCGCGATCCGAGACGCGAGCCTCTGTCTGCTCCGATCTCGAGACGTGATCCCACGCGCGGAAGTCGCGCCACTGTTCACCCTGTTCGCGTGCGCGTGCTCCACTGGCGAAACGGCTGCGATCGTGGAGCCTCCCTACGTAGTCCGAGACGAAGCCGGCGCCGTGACCGAGCTTCACAACCGCTCACGCGCGAGCTTCGGCATGGTTTGACGCGCGCGAATAGGGTCGGCAACGAAGCGACAAAGATGCGATAATAGGGTGTGAATGCGCCTCCGCCACGTAAGGGTGCCAGCACTGTGGAGATCATAGGTCGAAAGATCGGCGGCAAGTTCGCGGTCGAGGCGCCTATCGGCAACGGGGCGATGGGGGCGGTGTATCGGGCACGTCAGATCGATCTCGACAAGGACGTCGCAATCAAGGTGCTTCACGACAGGCACGCGGCGGAGCAATCGTTCGTCGCGCGCTTCAAGCGCGAGGCGAAGGCGGCGTCTCTCATCGACCACCCGAACTCGATGCGCGTGCTCGACTTCGGACAAGAGCCGGACGGCCTTTTGTACATCGCGATGGAGCTGCTCGAAGGGCCGAGCTTGCACAAGATCATCCAGACCGAGAGCCCTCTCGAGACGCCGCGGATCATCAACCTCGTTCGGCAGATGTTGGCGGCGCTCGCGGCTGCGCACGATCTCGATATCCTGCACCGTGATCTGAAGCCCGAGAACATCATCGTCGTGACGAAAAAGGACGACGAGGGACATGGCAGTGAGCTCGCGAAGGTCTGCGACTTCGGCATCGCGAAGGTCGGCTCGAGCAGCGCGGACTCGTCGATTCAAAACGCCAAGCTCACGAACGCGGGGTCGATCGTCGGAACGCCGGACTACATGTCTCCCGAGCAGGCGCGCGGCAACGGTGAGATCGATCAGCGAAGCGATCTCTACTCGGTAGGGGTCATCCTCTACGAAATGATGACGGGGCACACGCCGTTCAAGGCTCAAACGGCGCTAGGGGTGGTGTTGGCGCACCTGCACGAGATACCTCGACCGCCATCCGAACTCGCACCTGCGTGCGATTCGAAGCTCGAAGCGATCTGTATGAAGGCGCTCTCCAAGGACCCTCACGACAGGTACGCGTCCGCCCGAGAGATGAGGACGGCGCTGGCGGACGGGAGCGCGACGAGCGTCATGGCGGCACCTGGCGATCACCCTTCCTCCATTCGTGAGCTGCCGGTCTCGAAGCACTCCTCGTCCAAGCGCGGGCTCATCCTCGCGGAAGAACCAGAGCTCGCGACGAGCGCGACGCTCATCCAAGACAGTCCGCCAAAGTCTTCGGCGATTCGGCCGCCGATGACGAGCGCGATGGCGGTGTTGATGGAGACGCCGGACGCGCCGCCAGTGTCCGGGCCGTCGCCCACCCTCGTGCTCCTCGCGATCGTCGCGTTGGCTGTAGCGGGCGGCACTCTCTACTGGTTCAAATTCAAGCCGCAGCCGGGCATCGCGGACGCGCAAGTCGCGTCTGTCGCCGCGAGCGTCACCCCACGCGCGAGCGCAACGGCCTCATCGGTGCCGATGGTGGTGACGTCGTCGATCACGTCGATCGCACCGCGCCTGCCGAGCGCTCCATCGTCGTCGGCGTCGGCTCATGCGGCGGCATCGAGCGTGGCGACCGTGGTCGCGCCACAGAATCCCACGCCACCGACGACTCACGCGACGGCT
>JAYVYD010000240.1:0-7458 GCA_043784605.1 Myxococcales bacterium
CGCGAAAGAAGTCGGGCGCACCCACGACTAGCAAGGCAGGCCTCACGAATTCGGACGCGGCGCGAAAGAAAAAGAAGAAGAAGAAGCGCCCGTGATGCGGCAGCGACCGCTGTGCGTTCCGGGTTTGCGGTCAGTTTCAGGCCCCACTCACTGGAGCGCTGTCGCGGAGTAACACGATACCCACTTTGCCGACCGGGATCGTTCCGCCCTGACCAATTGCATTCATCTTCAGGTTCTGACCGGAGCCAACCGGCAAATATGTGTATTGGGTGAGATCTAGCTTCGTGCCGCCAATGTCGCCCGTGACGCTGACTGGAGACGTCCACGTATTGGCGACGTACAGTGCAAAGCAACCCGTGCCGAGCGCCATGCGCGGGTTGTGCGCGTAGTACTCGCAGCCGACGCTGCTCTTGTTCGCGATCGCCGCGTCGCACGCCGGGAGGCACGTTCCGGCGGAGCAGCCTTGCGCATCCGAGCACGCTTGAAGGACGGCGTTGTTGCAGTCGACAACCGAGTGACCGTCTGCTGAGCACGCAGGCGGTTTGCCGCTGCAGTTGCCGCCGGGAGAGTCAGTCTTGGGGAAGAAGACGTCGTCTTGATTGATCACGTCGTCGCCGCTCGCGTCGGACCCATCGAGCTGAAACGTGTTGTCGCTGTTTCCGCACCGAACGAGCATCGCAAGCGACGCGAACGCGCCAACGACCAAGAACAAGGCAGGGAGCGTCTTCATAGGGCCATCGCATCAGCGAACGGAGCGACGGTCAACCCTCGCAGGAACCTTGCGGCCGAAAGTTCGTGAGGAGACCGACGCGATCCAGAGCTTGGACCCGTCCGTGAAGGATGAGCGAAACGCGACCTAGTTGCACGCGTTCGCGATGCAACTCCCATTGAGACACTGCGCGTCTCGATTGCACGTTAGTCCTTTCGCCTGGGTGGGTTGGCAGGCGCCCGGTCCGACTCCGTCGCACCAATAGTTGCCAACGCCCCCGTTGGCGCTCGTGGGAGAGCAGAGGAGGTCGCCGTTGGCGCTGTTGGGCCCGCAGCCGACCGCGCACGACGATGCGTCCGCACACGCAAAGTGACTCGCGCACGGGACGCTCGAACCTGGTTTGCACGTCCCCGCGCCATCGCACGCACTCGCCGCGGCAATTTTTGCGTTACTGCACGCCGAGCAAGCCGTGTTTACCGCTTTCTGCTCGCAGAGCGCGCCGTTGGTGCACTTGCCGTCGTTGCCACACGTGGTCGTGACGAGACATTGACCGTTAGGGGCTGGCGTTCCAGAAGTGACATTGGCGCAGAAGCCGTCCGCCTGACCCGTCATGGCGGACGAGCATGCTTGGCAATTGCCCTTGCACGCAGTGTTGCAGCAAACCCCACTTGCGCAGTTGAAGCTCAAGCATTGTTGATTGGACGAACAGACTTGACCGTTTTGCAAGGCAAGGCAGACGTTGCCCTGACAGGCGTTGCTCTTGCAGTCGCTATTCAGCTGGCAAAGCTTCCCCGGGGAGCATTGGTAGTTTAGCGCGTCGCATTGAGCGCCGCCGCAATCCGTGTCGGTCTCGTTGCCGTTCTTGATGCGTCACTGCAGGAGATGCACTTGTTGGCCGCGCAGTTGCCGTTGGTACAATCCACGTTCGCTTTGCACGTCTTCGCGTCGGCGCAGGTCTTGTTTTGAGCATCGCATTGAGCGCCGCCGCAATCGGTGTCGGTCTCGCTGCCGTTCTTGATGCCATCATTGCAAGTGGGCGGCGTGCAGGTCTTGGCGACCGAGTCGCAAACTCCGCTGATGCAGTCGCCGGCGCCGAGACATTTCTGCTGCGGTCCGCTGTCTTTGCACGTCGCGCCGCAGGAGCCTCCACAGTCAACGTCCGTCTCGTCTGCGTCCATCACACCATCGGAGCAGTGCGCGGCGACGCAGCTTCCCGTGCCGTTGCAGACCTTGCCATTGTTCGAAGTCCACGCGGTTCCGAGCGGCAGATCGGCCGTGCCGCACACCTGGGATTGGCAAGTTGCCTTCTTGCAGTCATTGGCGGGATTGGGACATTCGGCAGGTGCGTTGCATCCGCTCGCTGCTTCGGGGGCGGCGTCCACTGGCGGTCCGCTATCGATGCCGTTTTGTGGTGAATCAATCGTCGCGTCGCCGGCGGATTGGGGGATCGGGTCGCTCGATCCACATGCAGCGAGCAAGAGGCTCGTCACGGTGATTGCGACGACTACGTGGAGAGGCGAATGGAGCGGTTGAGCTTTCACATCGTCAACGGCTGCAGTCGCTGGCGGAAGGTTGCGCGATCTCCACCGTGACGTCAGGTGACAGGCCCGTAGTCCTCAGCCGAGCGTCCGAGCGAATGACGAACCGTCTATGCGGTATTGGCCGTGGCGTTCTTGTTCCTCGTGAGGAGCTCCACGCGGTCCAAATCTTGGAAGCGTAGGGCTTCTCCATGGAGACAATTGAACACTGCGTAGGCGAGCGGGCGGCGCCTGGGTAGCGTCTCGCTGAGTTTTACTCCGAAGTTGCAATAGGCAAACATCAATCGAGGCCATACGCGCGCAGCGGCCGCGTCTCCCAAAACGAATTGGACTCTTCGATAGAGGCCGCGCGCGCGTGCTGCCGCAAGCCACTCGGTCATTGCGTCGTCGCGCATGGCTACGCCGAATTTGTTGGAGTCGATCATTGCAACGAGCTCGCGCTCGAGGTCGGCGAGCAGGAGGTTCTCCAACTTGGCATACACGCGTGAAGAGATGGGCCCAGGGTGCTCGAGCGCGTGCACGGGAACGGCTGCCGACCGATAGAGGGCTTGCGTGAGCGACTCGGCGACGTCCTCTTGAATCGACTCCACCATCTCGTCGTCGGAGCGGAGCTGCGCCGGCACCACCGTGTCGCGCGACTCGGGAAGTAGGAGCAGATCGAACGTCACCAGCAGGTTCATCGCGGCGCGCGGGCTTACGGGCTCTCCGCGCGTGAGCTTGAGGTAGTCGTGACAAGCGCGCGATCGCGCGGCGGACGCGTCCTTGGGGATGTCGATCTCTCGCGGTCGCGCGTAGAGGTCCTCGAGGAACGTCGAGCCCGCTCTCTTGCGTGACTTCTCCGCAGCGACGGCGTCTCCGTCCTCGCGCAGGCGCACGGCGGTCCAGTCGCGTACGCCGCGCGTGAGGTTCGTGAGGTGCGGCTCCGGAGTATTCAATGCCCCCCATACGCCGCGCTCGATCGAGTCGAGGTCCAAGAGCTCATAGACGAGTGACAGCACGGGCCAAGGTAGGGCGCGCGGGGACATATAAGTGATAGTGCCGAGCAACCAGCGCGAGCGCTCCGCGTGTTGATGGGCCTTCTCGAGCTTTCCACGTTTTCGCGCCGCGGCAGCCTCGAGCGCTTCGAGCACTCCGTAGGCTGCACCGAACGTACCGCGATCCGAGCGCTCCGTGCGCAACAGCTCCCAGAGCCATTTGCGCAGCTCCTTTGGCGCGTGCCCGCGGTGCGCCGCGGTGATCGCCGCGAGCAAGATGGCAGTCGCGCGCGTCTCGTTGGTAAATGCAAATACGAGCGATATACGACTCACCCAATAAACCAACCTGGGAGTGGACGTGCGCGAGAACCGGCGCACCAACTGCCACGGGAAGAAGAGCCAAAGGCTCAAGGCGCCAAGGGCCGCCGTAGCGCCCACGAGCGGGATGATGGTCGCGGGTCCGGGGGCCGTGAGCACGGCGGCAACGTCGAAGGCCGCGACCGTCACCGTGCCGAAGCCCACGAACGCGAGCAGCAGGCGGCCGTACGCCGCAGGCCCCATGGACAACGATTGCGTCGCGGTCGGCGTGCGCGCGCCCGACGTGGCCGTGACCAGCCGGATGACGAGCAAGACGGCCCAGATGACGGGCATTACAGGCCCTCGTAGCCCGCGGCGCGGCGCGCGCCGATCGCGGGCGCATCGGGATCCTCGTCGGATCCGTGCTCGCCCGGGTCCATCGCGAATAGCTTCGCGACGCAAGCCTCCTTCGCGCGCACGCGTGGATCCCGCAGCTCGCTCATCGCCTCGCGCACCATCGTCGCGTCGCGGTCGAACCTGCCTAGCGCGCACGTGTAGGTCTTGCTGCTTTCTGCGCCGACCTCGAGCAGCGCTATGAGCTTGCGCCCTGCCCGCTCGATCTCCGCGGGAGGCGCGTCGGGCGACGTGTCGAGGATCCAGAATGCGTTCTTGGGATTCATCGCTAATCGCTAATCACTAATCGTCTATCGCTCTACGCCGGAGCCGTGCGCCGAGATGCGGACGTGTTCGTCCGCGGGGAGAAGATCGAGCAGCGCGTAGGTGGCAGTTCGCAGCGTGTCCCAATCGCCGCGACCGATCGCGGCCTCACCGGTCGTGATGTGATTGCGGGCGGCCTTCGGATCACGCATCTCTCCGAGGCGCGCGGCGTAGCCCCGGAACAGCCCAGAGAGCTGATTCGGATCGCGCAGCCACGCTGCCTCTCCGAGGCGCAGAACGTTGCCAATGCGCTTGTCGAACTCGGATGCGTTCTTCATGGCGCGCGCGCGCTCGAGGCTCTTGACGGTCTCGTCGAGCGCACGTCGTTCGGTGGCGGTGCCGGTGCGCGAGACCCACTCCACCGCGAAGCCTACTGCATTGAGCGCGCGGTCAAGGAGCTCGGGCCAGGCTCGCAATGCGTTGACCTCGGAGAGCGCCGCGTCGGCGTCGATCAGCAGTCGCCGTAGCTTCTCGATCGCGTCGGGATCGGCGCCTCTTGCGGCCTCTGCCTCGCGAATGGCGTCTTCGATCTGGCCGTCGATCTCGACGAGCTTCTTTCGACCCGCATCCCCGACGGTAGGGTCTCGATAGAGCTCTTCGGTCGTCGTGCGTAGTCGGCTCAGGCGATCTTCCAGCTCCGAGAGAGGCGCGTCGGGGCTCACGAGCACGAGGCTCCCGGGGAACGACACGTTGCGATCGGGGAGGTGCGCGGTGGCCGAGAGCTTGCCACCGCGATCGAGCTCGAGCACGACGTCCACGCGCGAGCCTGCGGGCAGTGATTCGGTCAGCGACTCCGGGCGGATCTCGATCGTGCCGACGAGCCTGCAGAGATGCGCGAGGTGCACCTCGCCTTGTACGATGGGCACCGAGATCGCGCTCTCCTTCTGTCCGGGCTTGATCGTGAGCGCGGTGCGAAGCGGGAAGCTCTTGCGAGACGGCAGCGGCGCGCCGCGCTCGAAGTAGACCGCGACCTTGTCATTGGCCAGCGCGACCCCGATGGTGCGCGACAGCGGCGGATCGGCGAGCGACAGACCGTGCCGAATGCTCAGCGTGCTCGGCTCGAGCTCTACGGGCTTGTTCGACTTGTCTCGGCCGGTGACCTTGAAGGTGCTGGCCGTGCGCGCGCGCAGCTCCACCTGCACCGCGAACGAGCCGTCGTCGGCGACGGGTTCGTCGGCCGTCTCGAAGCCTCCGCCCTCGCGCACGAGGCGCACGGACGACAGCTTGCCCGGCTCCGCCTTGCCGACGACGAACGGGCTCAGGTCTCCCGAGACGCCGGGGTACTGCAACCAGACCGGAATTTTCGCCTTGGCGTCGGGTGACTTCGCAACGATTGACCTAGCAACCGTGGGCTCGGTGGTCAGCCCGTGCTCCACGGCGAAGCGCGCCGCGCCCTCGGCGACTGCGGTCATGGGGTCCACGTCGGTGGCGAGCTCGACGCCGAGGCGCTCCTTCAAGCGAAGGCGGAGGCACGTCATCACGGTGGGTCCGCCCACGAGCACAATGCGCCCGAGCGAACGAGGCTCGACGCCTTGCGTGCTCAACAGGCGTAGGCAGACGTCGATCGATTTGTCGATCAGCGGCAGCACCATCGCGTCGAGCTCCTCTGGAGTTATCTCGACGTCCACCACGACCTCTTCGCCGAACAGAGGCTCGACCAACGACACGCTCGCTGGCTTGTTCGAGCCGAGTTCGATCTTGGCTTCTTCGCAGGCGGACCGGAGCTTGCGCACGAGCCCCGCGAGCGCCGGGTCCGCGCGACCGAGCGTGCGGCCGAGGTCTTTGCTGAGCTTTGCGAGCACGTGCTCGAGCAGGCGCGCGTCCATGTCGCGACCGCCGAGGAAGTTGTCTCCGTCATGACCGACGACGCGGAGCACGCCCTCGCGAGTCTCGACGAGCGATACGTCGAAGGTCCCTCCGCCGAGATCGTAGACGAGCCACGGCGTCGGATCGTCCTGGCGGTCCCAGCCTGCCGTGAGCGCCGAGGCGACGGGCTCTTGCAAGTGCTCGACGCGCTCGAAGCCTGCAAGGCGTGCGGCCTCGCTGGTGGCGCGGATCTGCGGCAATTCGAACAACGCCGGCACCGTCACCACGACGGACGAAGGCAGGTGGCCGAGGCTCTGCGCGGCAAAACCTCGGAGCGTTGCGAGCACCATCGACGAGAGCTGCTCGGGCGATTTGCTGACGTTCGCGGCCTTGAACGCGAGCTTGCGATCGGTCCCCATCAACCGCTTGAACTCGGCGCGTGTATTTTCGGGATCGGTCTCCAGAAAGCGGCGTGCGCGCGCTCCTACGGTCTCGTGACCCCGCGCGTCGATGCGAACGACGCTCGGCAATAGCGAGCCTCCCTCGGGCGTGCGCACGAACGTCTGCTTGTCACCGTCCGAGAGAACGGCGACGGAGTTACTCGTGCCCAAATCGATCCCGAGGAAGCCGGTTGCCATCGGAGGCATGAACTATAGCCGGATCGGTCCGAGGCTCCATCCAACGTAACGTGAATGTGAACGCGCCCCTGCCCGTGTCCGATCTTTAGCGTCACCTGGTGGGCGCCCTCGGGCCCTCGTGCACGGACACGCCCCTCGGTGCGCTTCTGAGATCGTGGACCGTCTTGTTGCATTGTGCACACAATCGCGTGCGCACCTCCGCGACGTCACTAGGACTACGGCAACCCTTGCACGAGCGTCGGCGCCATGTGCGACGTGATCGAGTTGTCGCCGAGCTGCCCGGAGCTGTTCCAACCCCAACAATAGACGCGGCCCCCCACGATGCCGCACGGTCTGCGAGGAGACGCAGTCGCCGAACTGATCGCACGTCTGCGACTCGCCGCACGCGATGCCGATGCATTTTCCGTAGAGCGTGATCGGGAGCCGCAGCGGGGTGTGCGCGACATAGCGGATCGCGCGCCGCGCCACTACGCATTCGCCGGTCCCGGTCGCCGACTTCGTCGCGGGGTTCGCGAGGCAGTCTGCCGTCTACACGTCGCCCACACCCGCGATGACTTGGACGAGGACTGCGTTGTTCGAATCGCTGGGCACCAGCACCACGTTGCCGATCGTCTTGTCGGGACCGCACGATCCCACCGCGTTCGGAGTGGGATTGACGGGCGCAGTCGGACCGCTCACGACGACGTCCACTTCATGGACGCGCGAGCAGTCGAGGTCCGTGTCGATCACCACGCTCATCTCGGTCGGCTCGCGGCAGCGAGACGCGGCGACTCCGAAGA
>JAYVYD010000241.1:0-6152 GCA_043784605.1 Myxococcales bacterium
GCCGCGACCCTCGCGCGCAAGGCCGTATCGCAGCTGCCGCTCGACGAGACCACCAACGCGACAGAGCTCGCCCGGCGACGCGAAGTGGCGCGCACCGGACTAGGCGCGGCGCGGTCGACCCTGTGGACCACGGAGACGCAAGGCTTCGCCGAAGGCAAGCACGCCCTCGATCGCACGCTTCGCGTCGTGGAGCTTCCAGTCGGGACACCTCAATCAGCGAGAGCTAATTGAACGCTATTGCGGGCCGCCATTGATCGACAATGACGCGGCGTGATTCTTGACCAGCAACGGAACGCCAATCCCGCATAAAATAAGGCCGATCGCGCCACTCATGATACCCCCGATCAAGTACCCCTGCACCGGAGTTGTCGTGCTGGTCTTCGCGTCTCCGACTCTCGTATACTCGGTAGGGGGCGATCATCACGGCGCCGGCCGAGTGCCTCCCGTCTCCGCTGCGCGGAGGTCGACTCTGGCATCCCCAGACTCCAATCGAAACGTTTTGCCGTAATGCGTGGTGCCCGCGCTGACGCGATATTCTCCGTCGGACGAGACGGTCGTGTCGCAGGGACCCTCGCACATCGAAACGAACCTCGCGCCCGAGTCCATCAATCGCCGAGCGCGGTCCGCGTCTGCCGCCCGGCCTCCCGTGTCGAGACTCTCTACACGGGAGGGCACGTCGGTCGAGAACGCGAGGTGCACATCGTGTTCGGGCGATAGAGCGGGCGGTCCGACCTTCGGTTGCGGCGGCGGAGTCGTCGGTTGAACGGTGGCAGCCGGTTGCGGCGGTTCGCCGATCTCTTGCCACGGAATGACGCGAATCTCTCCCGTCGCCAATTTCAGCGTGACATGATCGTTCGGGACTTTCTCGACGAGATCTCGTCGAACGACTCCGCCGTTGCGCATCGCGATCCGCTCGGGCTCCCATGCCAATGCGGGTCGAGTCAACGCGATGAACATCGCAAGACTGAAGACTGTCGTTCTCATCAACACGCCAATCCCGCTGGCGTGACGAACCTTCTGGCGACTCCGCGTCGCTAGCTCGACGCCGTTCGTCGTGACGGTGGTTCCACTCGTGACAATGAGCGGAATGCCAATCAATAGGAATATTGCTCCGAGGCCGAGAAGCGTGCCGCTAAGCGCGATGATGCCCGTTGACTTCGTATCGCCGGCCAATTCAAGCCCTAGAACGAGAGCGCCTCCTCCGAGCATACTGCTGCCGAAGATCGTCATGAGAAAACCGCCATATCGAGCACCAGCGCTCTCGGCGTTAACCGATAGTGCCGAGTGACCTGCGGGCAGACCGAACGTCGCGCTCGGCGTGACGCCCTCGCCTGCGACTCGATACAGTTGCCCTTGTTCGACATTCGCGGTGCACGGTGCAGCACAGAGCATTTCGTAGGTATCGACGCTCACGGCGGTGCTCCCCCGAGTCGTGAAGACGACGCCGGCGCCCTGTCCGGCGAGACGTTGAAGGACGACTCCAGGTTTGTCTCCGATGATCTCTGCGGTGGCGCCACTCGAAGCGGGAGGCGGAGCGAGCGCCAAGGGCGCGACAACGGGCGCCGTAGGAGGCGCGCTCGCCTGCGGCTCATTCGGTACGATCTCGGACCAAGGGATGACGCGCACCTCCCCAGTCGCAAGCTTCAACACGACCTTCTCGCCAGGGATCTTCTCTACGAGCTCGCCTTGAACGCGCTGCGTGACGCGCTCTTGCTCGTCCGCGAATGCGAACCCCGCGACGAAGAGTGAGCAGCAGAGTAGGGCGATCGAAGCCGTTCGCATCTGGTGATTGCATTACATTGGCACTGTCCTTGTAAGGGGTGTCGATATGACTCCGACGGTGGTGCTTGGTCGCTTGGTGTTGCTGGGTCTCTGTGTCTCGCTCGTCCACTGCGGGGCGTATATGGATGTCGATGACACCCCGCGCACTGCCTTGCAGGCGGGCGCGCCGCCCCACCTGATCGCGGCGGAGGATCCGCCTGTGCTGGACGTGCAGGGCGGGGCCGTGTGGCCGATGCAAACGGACGTTCACCTCGCGGTCGTGAACATGCCGGACTCTGCGGAGACGAGTATCGACACTGTGGCGAAGTATTTAGCCGCGCGTGAGAGCGATCCGTTGAGGCTCGCCAAGGCGCTTCACGATTGGATCGCTTACAACGTCGCGAGCGACGCAAGTCTCGACGAGAGCCCCCTCTTGCCCGCGAACGCGGAGCGCGCGCTAAAAACTCGCAAGGGCAGCAGCGCAGATCAAGCGGCGCTCTTCACGGCGCTCGCCAAGCACACGGGCAATCCGGATTTGGAAGTGCGCTACGTCACGGGCAACGCTCGGAGCGTCTCTCGCGTCGGAGAGCAGTACGGCTATCACGCTTGGAATGTCGTTCACTGCAAAGGGCAGTCATACATGGTCGACGTGTCGTGGGACGGAGGTACCTATCGAACCGACTATCTTTTTACTCCGCCAGACATCTTCGCGAAGACGCATTATCCGGATTGGGCAGAGGATCTACACACTAGTCGGTCATTGACGCGAACGGAGTTCGACGCGCAGCCACTCGTTGAGCCGCGTTTCTATTCGCTAGCACTCTCGTTGGACCAAGCGCCTGCGCGCGCGAAGGGTGAGGTCGAGCTTGTCGTCGACGATCCCTATGGCGTCAAAATAGCCGCGGAGATCATCCCCGTCATCGATGGCCCACACGACAAGTCGTCCGTGACAGCACGCCCATGCGAGGTGCACCAGGGCAAGAAGCTGATTGCAGACTGCAAGCTGCCGCGCGCTGGGAAATACACGGTGATGGTGTTCGCCAAGACCGGGACCACGCGTGTGGACGAAGTGGCCGCATTTCAGGTCACTTCCGAGAGCTGAGCGAGCTGACAGCGCAGTTCTATTGGAGGACGACGTTGTCGAACTCGATGCGCCACGGGGCAGAGGCCCCGCTGAGGTAGTTGAGGCCGACGCCCAGCACGATGTTGGGGCCGAACTCGAGCGGGTACTTCTCTCCCATGAAATGGACCGCACTCGAGGAGACCTGCGCGCCGTCGACGGGACCATGGGGCTGTTCCTGCGCGACTCGGGTCGCCGGATATTGACCTTCACGCCCGGCGATCGGCAGGTGTGGGCGCTAGCGTTCGACCCACACGGCCGCACGATCGCAGTGGGAGGGACGAGCGGTCCGATCTATCTCGTCTCTGCTTCGAGCGTGGCCTTACGTCAGACGCTCTCGGGTCACTCCAAGGGCACTATCTCATTGGCATTCTCACACGACGGCAAGAGCCTACTCAGCGGCGGTGGAGAGCACGTGAGAGTGTGGCGCGGCTTCTAGCGCTCTCGGGCCTCGACCGCGTCCAGGCCCGCTGTGATAGCGTTGCCCTTCGACTCGGCGGTCTCCTTGCAGCGGCAGCGCTGGTCCTTCGGCACGTCTCCGAGGACTTGCTCTACGTGGGCTCCGCAGCCCGCAAAGGTGGGCTTGCTACAGCTGTTGCATGTCACGCGTGCGCACATGAGGTTCTCCTTTGGTGTCTCGCCAAGCTTGCGCGTGAGCGCAGAACTGGTGCGTTGCTGGTGAGAGCCGCAGGCGCAAGTGATGGATTCGCGCGGCCCCAAAGAATTGTCGTCGCCTTCGGCGAGCGACAACAACTGAGCGGACGGCGCCCGCGATCTTCGTCGAGCGCAGCGGTCGGCTCGTCTGCGAGCAGGAGCGTGGGATCATTGGCGAGTGCGCGCGCGATGGCGACAGGCACGAAGAAGCGCTGTCTCACGACCACCGCGACGACGAGCAAGACCGGAAGAATTTTCACCCCGCCTCGTGGCTGCAATGAGCCATCGCCTGCGGTCCGGTGTCAGGAGCGCTCTCTATGTGCATCTAGTTGCCCAACGGACGATAGTCGCTGCGCGCACCAGATCATCCAAGCGATGGGAGTCGTCATCTCGACTTCGCGAACCCTTCCGACGCCTCGACGGCTCTGTTGAATGGGAGCCATGGTCATGAAGTCGACGCTAGGAATCTCGAGACGATCGTCGAGGGTGACGGAACGAACTTTGTCGCGGCGTCATGCGCTGTTGATGTTCGGGACGGCGGCGATGGTCGCGTGTGACCGGGCCGGAGCGGCCGGTGAGCCCTGGACCGCAGACCGCGTCATGGCCACGGACGATCTCGCCAAGCGTTTGCCCAAAGGTCCGGCGACGGGCCCTCTCATCCTGCACGTCGGCCCCGCGGTGTTATTTCGAAAGGGTCATATTCCAGGCTCGGTTCACGCCGGCGAGGGCGGAGACCCGGAGGGCCTGAACGCGATTGCCGACTACGCGAAGCCGACGCCGCACGATCGCGAGATTGTCGTCTATTGCGGCTGTTGCCCGTGGGACCACTGCCCGAACATCAGACCCACCTACTCGCGCCTCACCTCGCTCGGCTTTACCAACGTGCACGTTTTGGATCTGCCAAAGACACTGCAAGCCAATTGGATCGACAAAGGGCTCCCTCTCGAGACCTGACGGAGATTGAAGATGAAGCCGTGCGGACTCAATTAGCGACTAGCGGGCGCGCCATGCTTGCGCTGCCGACGGTTCGGCTGGGACTGGGAGTCGTCCTTGGTGCGCTCGCGGGGCTCGCCTACCAACACTTCGTGGGCTGCCGCACGGGCACTTGCCTCATCACGGCGCGATGGTGGACGGCGACTCTCTATGGCGCCGTGATGGGCCTCCTCATTGCAAAACGCTAGGGCGAAAGGCCGACTCGCTCGGAGCAGGCTGATACGCTCGGCGCGTGGCCGCCAAGAAGAACGACAAAGTCGGGACCGTGCTGTCGCAGCTTCACGACAAGTACAAGAACCCGAAGTACGAGCTGGACTGGACGAGCGCGTTCGAGCTCCTCATTGCGACGATCCTCGCGGCCCAAGCGACGGACGCGCGCATCAATCAGCTCACGAAGACGTTGTTCGTCAAATACAAGAAGCCCGCGGACTACCTCGGTGTGCCCGTGGATGAGCTCGAAGAAGACATCAAGCCGAGCGGGTTTTTTCGCACCAAGGCCAAATCGATCCGAGGCGCTTGTCAGGTGTTGATCGATCAGTTCGGCGGGGAAGTGCCGAAGGACATCCTTGACCTCATCAAGCTGCCCGGAGTCGCGCGCAAGACCGCGAACGTGGTGCTCAACACCGTGTGGAACATCCCATCGGGCGTGATCGTCGACACGCACGTGGGCCGCGTGAGTCAGCGGCTCGGGCTCACGACGCACGACAAGACGGAGGCGATCGAAGAAGACCTCATGCGCCTCGTGCCCAAAGCCGAGTGGACGTTCTTCGGCCCCGCGATGGTGCTCCACGGCCGCTACACCTGCACGAGCAAGGCCCCGAGCTGCGGTGAGTGCACGCTCGCGCAGGCTTGCGACAAGGTCGGCGTGGACGAAAGGCCAAAAGCGAAGAAGGCCCGCTGAAATCGGGCAGTCTCGCTTGACAACGACCCCACCGATCGATCAGTTTGCGAGGTGGAGAGATGTCCGAGTGGCCGAAGGTTCCTGATTCGAAATCAGGTGTGCCCGCGAGGGTACCAGGGGTTCGAATCCCCTTCTCTCCGCAAGTTTAGCCCCGACTGCGTAGGGCTTGAGGCAAGCCTGTCGCGTGAGCACGTCGTAGAAGAGGCGACGACCGAGCGGTACGTCGCCGCACGGCATCAGAGCGAAGTCTTCGTCCGGGTAAACGAAGGTCTTCGCCTAGTCGCTCCGCACCTTCGACTCGTTTGGATTGGACAGGATGAAGCTCCGTGTTTGGCGCCACATGCGCTTTCGGGGTTCTTTCCGGCGCTGACGCCGGATTGCCTGTTGAGAGATTCGGTGAACTGTCCGCCATCGCGCACATCGCATGACGAATCAACGATCAAGGTCGCGTTCATGTCACTCAGACGCCCCGAACGTTTGGTAGATTTTGCCCCGTGGAGGGAAGCGGAGAGCAACGAACTCCGAGAGTGCGCAGTGATGCGCGCGTCTCTGGAGAATTTCCGTCGAGCGAGCCGATTTCACCCAACATCCCGCGGTTCGCGGTCGATGGCTGTCGATGCGAACGTTGCTCTATGCAACGCGATCGGTGGATCGCTCAGCCTACGCGGAACCCCTCGCACTTGCTGGGCACGAGGTGGTAACCGCTCGAAATCGCTCAGAGGC
>JAYVYD010000242.1:0-4997 GCA_043784605.1 Myxococcales bacterium
CGACCGAGGAGCGCGCGGAGATTGTGGCGATCGCGACGTCGCCTGAATACCGCAATATCTCGGTGCGGCAGCTCGTGCCAACATTGGCGGACAAGGGCACTTGCACTTGGCCGAGAGTAGTCGACTCTCTGGTCGAGGCGATTCGCAAGCTGGAGTCCACCCCATGAGGCCAACGCTAACATTCGTCACACTTGAGACAGTGCGCGCTAGATCTACTCATTCAGGTGGTAGTTCACGTTTCCAAGGCCGAAGTGGTTGGTGAGGTTCGCGATCGTATAGGTGGCGTCTTCGACTACGCTACGAGTCTCGCTGCGGGTTGGACGGTACGCCGTCTTGTGGACGATGTTGTTACGCAGTTCCGCAATGTCGCTGTCGTAGAGACGAAGTAGCAGCGTGCGAAGGCGCTCATCCGTGTGATGCGCAACGGTTGCTCGCTCAACTCTTTTGGGTCTTTTGCTGATGGTGTTGATGCACGCCTCGGCTTGCGCCACGGTACCGACTGCGATCCGCTCTATAGCAAATCGGAGGAAGGTTCGTCGCATCGGCTCAAAGGTGAACTTCGATATCTTGTCGCGAAGAAGGGCGGACGTGTCATTGAGCCAAGCGATCTGGTCGATGTCCCTTGTGTTGACACGATCACGGTTTAGGGGACGAAAGACCAGCTCGACGAGAAGGAAGTGGTTGAAGAAGACTTCGTAGGCTGTTGTCGCGCTCAGGACGGCTTGCACATAGCGTTTCTCGCGAAGGAAGTCGTTGCTGTCGAGCAGCAGCATCTCGTGAGCCGCATTGACAAGGTCTCCACCGATGGTGAACGCGGCCCCGCAGTCCGCACAAGCCACGCGACCGTTGGCGATAGGGTTGAAGTGCCCGATGTCGTCGGCGCGATTGTAGACGTTACGCACCGTGCACTTTGGGCACACCGCGACGACATTTTCGTAGCCCGCGTCGAGTTGAATGAGCTGGTCGGAAACCATGGCCACTTACGCTACCATGCACGTGCGATCGCACGGGACGCCGCGCCCGTGGTCGTCGAGCTACCCCTTCGCGTTCGGCGATTGGTAGTACATGCCGCCAGGTGTTACAAGCGAGCGACCAACGCCGAACACCTCAAGCGCCTTGCGGATCTCTTCCACGAACGCCCCGAGAGCATGGTTGTTGCTGCCCCAAAGCGTATACGCGTTGTTCGTTGGAGTGGACCAACGGCGAGAGACGGTTCCGCCATTGAGCACGCACACGATGTCCGCGTCTGCCTTCTGGCCAAACTCGACGAGACTCTTGTAGTCGCTTGGGCCGCGATAGGCGAAGTAGGCCGTAACCACCGGAGGGACATCCTGGTGACCAAGGCGGGCCCCAACACCTGATTGCATGAACTCCTCGATCTCTGCCTTCACGTTCGCGGGAGAATTCACGAAGATAAGGCGCATGAGCGGTGCCATGTTGTACCGACGGTGGAGTGCAGCGAGCTTGCCGACGCGAACGCTCTCGTCCGCAGCATCTCCCTTCACGAGATCGCTCTTCACCTCGACCACGACGGCGACCGATTCCGCGGCGATGATCTTTCGATCACCGACCACGTTCAAGCAGGAGAACACGTCGGCGGCGTAGACGATGATGTCGTGCTCGCGCGTGCTCCGCCCGGACGAGTCCACGATCTCGCCTTTGGCGACCGCAAACGAGGAGCCCACCCGCTCGGCAAGAAGACTTCGAAGGAGGTCCTCGCGCCCGTCACCTTTGCCGCTGGTATTTGAGTAGATGCCGAGCGCCTCGGCCTGCTGCGCGAGGAGTGCCGCCTGCGCGGTGTACATTGCCTGGTAGTCCTTGGCCATCCCCACGATGGCATCACGCACCTTCCTCCACCGTCAACCCACGGCGGTGTTGTGAGCGAAGTGCGAAGCAGCCAAATCGATCACCGCGTCTTGCGCGACGCCTGGCCGATCGTCCGGACCGTGGGTACTCTGCATTTATGGACGCACATAGGTACGAGGGCATCGCCCGCTGGACGTACGACCGATTCCTGCTCCTCCAGCCACACGTACCCGTCGAAGGGCTCTTCTTCGATGGCGCTTCGTTCGTCGTGGTCTGCCCAACTCTCAGGACGGAGGTAACCACTGAGGGGAGGCCGCTTCAAGAATGGTTCAACTGCGCGTGCAGGCCCGCGGCCATGCCCATTCGAATTGCAGACCGTCGCCCAGACAACGCGGAGTTCGTGCGGGCGAGAACTCCGACGGACACCGTTGATGGTGTTGGGGAGCCTCGGCGAGTCGTAGATGTGTTTCGAGATCTTGGCCAAGCGCTCCCGGCCAGTTTTCCGCTGCTGGGGATCGATGACAATCCTCCAAACGTGTACGTGCTCGTCGCGCGGTCGCTCACGAAGGATGAGAGCGAAGATCTTGACCGCAGTTGCGAGCGACTTGGCCTGTGGTTCGACACGACCGTCCAGGTTCGTCCTGACGCGTGCGGACCATTGCCGCCTTCCGATCTGGAGTTGCCTGCGGTGCGGGCACTGCCATCAACCGTTCCTCGCGTGGTCCGTCACCTGCTTGACCAAGATGAGCAATACTGGGCTGCGAATCGCCGCGAGCTTTTGACCGCTGTCAAGCCAAGCGAACAGCTACTGGCGAGCCCTTGGGCCGATATCCGAGGGGCTGCATGCGTTGTTGCGACAACGCTCCCACCGCAGAATATCAGGAGTTACCTCTCGGTGTACTCGAACGTCGTCCTCGTCGCACCACTCGGCGACGAGTTAGACCAGACACTCGATGCCCTCGGCATCAAACGAAAGGACCTCACTGAGCTCGTGGCACGGGGATGCGTGCGAGTCCTCTTTCCACAAGCGATATCGCGCTACCAGATTCCGTGGGTTGAGGAGCTCGCCGAAGCTGGGCCTGCGAACCTCCTCTTCTCGCGCCGCCTCGCGACGCTCACGGTCGCCGACCAGCGACGGCGGCTGCCATTCCTCGTTCCTGGCGACGCGTTTGAACGCCGCGCTGCACTCCGCGCGCTGCGCCGTGCGACTGAAGCTGCGGACCATCCAGCAAACGCGATCCTCGGCGCTCTCTATTCGGGCTTGGCGAGATATTGGGCAGATGCGGAGAGCTTCCTAAATTCGCGAGGCGCCATGGCATCCGTGACGGACGGTCTCGTGATGGTTGCAAGCGCCTTGGTCCAGACGTTGTACAACAAGGACGCCTTCCTAGAACTCGGCGCCGCCGCACAACCACTCCAATGGGCTGGTGCCCTAGGCGCGCACTACTCACCTGCGGAGTCCGACAGCTACTCCGAGATCGGCGCAGCGCGACTCCTCGCTGCCCTTCACTCGGGCATTCCACGAAACATGACGCCATTGGCTCACCCTCGCGAGTTCCAGGTGATCGATGACTTATTGGTTCTGGACAATGACGTCTCGGTCTTCGACCTCGTTGAAGAGGGACGCTCCGGCGACATGGCACGCCTACAGCAATTCGCACGTACACTCGTCCAAAAGAACTCGTCGAAGGAGGAGCTCGCAGACTTTATCGAGCGCTGGAACGCTCAGGTTAGACACTATGAGAAGGCGGAGGACCGGCTCAAGCGGTTCGCGCTTGGAGGGATTGGGATTGGCACGGCCGCCGCAGCGCTGACGATCGAGGAAGTCCGCCAGTTCGTACCTTTCGTCGCGCCCCTTGTCCCATACATCTACGCCAAGCTCACCGACGATGACATTCCCGAGGGACAAGCCGCCGGGCGCGTGATGGACAGGCTCTTGGCGATGCTCAGCGCCGTGCCTCCAGAGGCAGTGCTTCTTTCCAGGATGAGAAAGCAGATCTCATCGATGAAGAGTCCGTCGAGCCGCCTTCGTCAATCGGAATAGGCTAGTTCAGAACTCCTTCGTCGGTTGTGCTGAACTCCGCACGCCCGACGTAGACGCGCGAAAATCGCCAAGGAGGCGAAGCATTTGGAGAGGCCGTCTCGATGAAGTGCCGGAGCAGCCCCGTCGATCGTCGCGCGACCCCTACAGATCGATCTACCGGCGCGCTCAAGCGTGCAGAGCGTCATCGTCGACTTGGCCAAGATTCTCATCGCGAATAGAGGAGCCTGAGCGCGACACGTCAGCGGTCTCACGAACAAGACCTCGCGCTCCATGCCAAGTTGTCATTGACCTCGACTGAACTCCGCCACTAGCGTCTCCACGATGGCCGCCAAGAAGAACTCCAACACATTGGGTCCGTCGAAAGTGACCAGTTGGGATGGATGATGAGCAAGCGGTGCCGCGTGACTCGCACGGTCGCCGTTCTCAGTTGACTACGAACCATGTCACTCACCGGCTATCATCGGCCTGTGGCTGACCCGTATCGTGACGATCCTGTTGCAGCAATCCGACGAATCGAATCCTCTCGTAAGTGAGAACGGCATGCCGTTGCAACGCAATGGCGTCTTGATTTCGCTGAGTCGCCGCGAGGTTTTTTTCGGTCCAGCACCGCCCGTGCGGCCATGCACGACTTGTGCGGCTCAACGGCTAGACTAGAGTCACGTAGTCCGCATGCTGATCCAGCTCCACGAGAAGGTGCGGTGTGCGGCTAATCCAGCCTTGATCGGCGCGGCGCTTCTCTTCGCGGGTCGCGATGCTTACGCCTCCCACGCGGAAGTCGAGCTCGACTACACTCGCCTTGCGGGTGCCGAGTCGTGCCCCGGACAGGAGCAGCTTCGAACGGCAGTCGCCGCCCGGCTTGGATACGATCCCTTTGTCGTGGGTGGAGACCATGAGGTCATCGTTGTTCGAATCGCTCGCGTCGGGGGTGGCCTCGAAGGTTCGATTGAACGACGAGACGCAGCGCACGCAACGATCGGGAAGGCAGCCAGGATTGTCAGCAAGAGCGCAGACTGCACAGAGCTGACGTCCTCACTCGCAGTGGGCAGCGTAAGCGAAACAAGCGCGGTTTGTCGAGGCGTGGCGGGCGGTCAACCCCTCGAGGAGCCTTCCGAGCGTCTCGCGGCGGCCTTCAGTCGAGCTCCGTGCG
>JAYVYD010000243.1:0-18999 GCA_043784605.1 Myxococcales bacterium
CAGCTTTTTGCGGTCGACAGGGAGACCGCGTGTTGCTCCTCGAGCGCGCAGCGCGCTTCGGCGGGCGCGCCGCGAGTGACGTGCACGCTCGCGCACTGCTGAACCAAGGGCCGCACGCGCTCTACCGTGGAGGCCACGCGACGCGAACGCTGCACGAGCTCGGGGTTCCCTTTCGTGGAGTCGTGCCGAGCACGAGCGCATTCTTTCTCGAGCGCGACGGGGTGCGCCACATCTTCCCCAGGAGCGTGACGCGCATGTTGTCCACGCGCGCGCGCTGAGCTTCGGCGGCAAGATAGAGCTCGCGCGCACGCTGCTGTCGCTCACCGACAAACTCGCACGCGCAAACGACTCAACACCGTGAGCGACTGGCTGGCCACTATCGACGACGCGCAGGCGCGCGAGGTGATGGGAGCGCTCGTCCGCGTGTCCACCTACTGCGCAGAGCACGACCTACTCAGCGCGGGCGCGGCGATCCGACAGGTGTCGCTCGCGACCAAGCATGGCGTCGAGTATCTCGACGGGGGTTGGCAGACGCTCGTCTCGGGCCTGAAAAATTCGGCGATCGCAGCAGGCGCAGAGCTGCGATCGAGCGCTACGGTAGAACAGCTGCGACGCGTGGGCGGGCGCTACTCGGTCACTTGCGACGGAGAGAGGCTCGATGCGGACGCGGTCGTGCTCGCGGTCGGTCCGCAAGCCTGCGCGGCGCTTGCCCCATGGAGCCTCGAGCTCGCATCTGCGACTCGTGCGCTCGTGCCGATCCGCGCGGCGTGTTTGGACGTGGTGCTCTCGAGGCTCCCCGATCCGAGCACGCTCTTCACGCTCGGGCTCGATCGCCCATCATACTTCTCGGTGCACGGTGCGTTCGCCGAGCTCGGGCCGAGCGACGCGTGCGCGGTGCACGTCGCGAAGTATCTGCGAGAAGATTCGGCCCTCCGAGGTGCGCGTCGAGCTGCGGAGCTTGAATGGATTGCCATCGATCGTCGTGTACGTCGACAACGCCAAGCCCAACATCGCAAGGCGCTCGGTGATGACCCTCCAACTCGGTGCGGACGGCCAGATCTGCGCGATGAACGCCATCCTCGCCCGTCGGAAGCTCGCGAGGCTGCTCGACCGCGCTTGATGGCGGTGTAGGTTGTCGCAGATGCGCGTGGTGATCGGGCTCGGCGGCAACCTCGGCGATCGTTTCGCCAACCTGCGCCTTGCGCTCGCACGTCTGCGCGCGTGCGGCGTGATCGCTGGGGCCTCCAACGTCTACGAGACGCCGCCCTTGGGTCCGCCGCAGCCCGACTACTTGAACGCCGCTGTCTTGATGGAGACCGAGCTCTCGCCGCGCGAGCTGCTCGTTGCGCTCTTGGAGATCGAGCGCGCGATGGGTCGGGTGCGTGACGTCCGTTGGGGGCCGCGCACGATCGATCTCGACGTGCTCTGGATCGAAGGCGTTGTCGTAAAAGAGGACGGCCTCGAGGTCCCGCACCGCCAAATGACCGAGCGTCCTTTCGCGCTCGTGCCGCTGCTCGACGTCGCACCGGAGGCGACCGATCCGAAATCTGGCTTGAAATACGCCTCGCTGAGCATCAGTCGCGACGGCATGCGTTACGTCGGTACTCTCGGATCCGAGGACTAGAGCAACGAAGGTAGACTCAGCGCGCGGCCGCGCCGAACGCCATCCCGAACGTGAGGCTCTTGCCCTTGCATCCCGTGCCATCGAGCGTGTCGCTCTTCAGCGCCTTCTGAATGCACGCCACGCCTTCTTTTCCGAGGTCCTTCTCTTCGATGATGACGGCCTTCTGCAGCTGGCCCTTCATGTCGATGTTGAGTCCGATGTGAATCTCGCCCGTGAGCGCGGGGTGCGTCCTCTTCGCCTCGAAGAAGCACTTCTTCACCTCCGCACGGACCTTCAGCTCGTACGGCGCGGCCGTGCCTCCGCAGCCATCCGTCGCGATCGGTGACGCGCTCGCGTCCACCACGCTCACGACCGCCGCATCCGTAACGGCGAGCGCAGCGACGCTCGCGTCGACTGGCGCCGACGTCGGGCCGATCGTCGAAGCGTCGGCGTCCATCGTGGGGGTCGTTGGGTCCATGGGCTTGGCGGACGGCGAGCAAGCTACGGCGACGAGCAAGAAGAGAGCGTGTTTCATTGCGCCGAGCGTACCCGTTTCCTTCAACCGCTCCAATCAAACGAACAACTCAAACGAAGCTGTTCTGATCGCGAGTATTGGATCAATGAAGCAGTCAATCAATCTCCTGCGCATGCGCCTCACGCAGCGTGCCTAAAACAAGCCTCTCGGATAACCTGTGGGTATCCTTGTTGGTGACTTTGTCATGCAACTTCCACTGGGCGACCAGGTCGCCTTCGTGCTTTTTGTCAGCGTGTCGACAGAGTCACGTCGGGAAAGAGATCGCCGCCGCCAGAGACCTTGCGAACACCCGCGAGGACCGGGGCGATGTCTTCGAAGCGCGTGGCCGGCGACGCCGTCACCACCACGGCGCGCTCGGACTCGAACTCTTTGTGCAAGTGCTTGACGCGATCGAGGCACGAGACCAACAGCGAGACGTCGTGGCCCCGAACGGCAAGGCCCGGACCGATGTCGTCGCAGTTGGTCGCGAGATTCGCGCCTCCCGCGTTCACGCCAAATCCCTCGCCCTCCACACGCACGACGGGGTTGAGGCCCGCCTCCACGCGACATGGCACTTCGTTCGCGTTCGCCCGCTTGGTAGCCGCTCCCGCGTCTTTGACGACGTTGATGAACGTGAGCTCGCAGTTACGAGGGCTCGGCGGCCCGAGACGAACGGCGGCTGTTTTCCCGTCGGTTCCGGCGACCGCCAGTTCTACGCGATCGCTGCGCACGCCCGCCGCGCCGAGCAAGTTGACGAGCGACGAGAGCACTTCGAACGGAGTCGAGCGGTCTACATAGAGGAGCACGTCCGCCGGAGTTCCGATCGCGGTGGCGAGCCGGGCCTGCATCCCATCGTCGTGAGCGCTCTCTCTAATCTCCGCGATGGTCGCGAGCGTCGAGGCGTCGCGCCTGAGCTCGGTTGGAGAGAGAGCGAGCCGGGTCAGGGCGTGAGGAGCTTCGGCCGAAGCCGGGGCGAGCGCCACCGCGGACGGTGCGGCATATGGATCGTCCCACCCAGCCTTCTTGCTGCATCCGAGGAAGAGCGCCATCGCGAAACAAAATCGTACAAGCTTCACGGGCGACACTATAGCCGTCAGCACGAAACGCGCGAGACGTCAGTGGCACCGTGAACCATCAAAGAACAATCCTGATAGGCGACCTGCACGGTTGCTATGACGAGGCGCTCGAGCTGCTCCTCGCAGTCGCGGCGCCGAACGATCGCGTCATCTTCTTGGGCGATCTCGTGGACCGCGGCCCGCAGCCGCGCGAGTGCGTCGAGCTCGCCATGAAGCATGAGTGCCTCCTTGGCAACCACGAGGAGAAGCATCTGCAGATCCGAAAGAAGCGGGAGGAGGACCTCTCGCCCGATCATGCGCGCACGCGAAGAACGCTCGGCCCCGAGCACTACGACTACTTCGCGAAGCTGCCGACGTTCATCGCGCTCCCCGAGTTCGGAGCAGTCGCGATCCACGCGGGCGCGATGCCCGGTGTCCCGATCGCGGCGCAAGATCCGTATCACCTACTGCATGCACAATGCATCAATCCCCCGGAACGAAAGAGCTTCTGGCCCTCGAAGGCGCCCGCGACGCACACGTTCTGGACGAACCACTGGAGGGGCCCGGAGCGGCTGATTTTTGGCCACTCCGTCGTCGATCGCCCGCTCGTGAGCGAGCACGCGGTTGGCATCGACACGGGCTGCGTTTTCGGCCTGCCGCTCACTGCGCTGGTGCTCCCCGAGTGGAGAATCGTGCAAGTGCCGTCGAGACAACCGCGCTCGAAAGAGCGTCGCGTCGCGTCGATCCGAATCCACGAGGAAGTGCGCGTGTTCTCCTAGATCGGCCTATCATCGCCGCCATGCGTGGAACCATTCTCGGTGGGCTCGTTCTCTTGATGGCGTGTGGTGGTGAGACCCAGAAGGCGGTGGAAACGCCGAAGGTCGCGCCGCCTCCTTCGGCGACGGTCGAAGCGCCAGACGCTGCGCCTGCGGCCAGCGCGACGCCGCCCGCGGCTCCTCCGTTCGATGCGTTCACCGCAGCGCGCACGATCATGGAGGGCTTCAACCGCCAAGACTCGATGAAGTACGGGGGCGCCTACACCGCAGACGCGGTCTTGGCGATCGCGGGCTCGCCCGACTACAAGGGCGCGCAGATCGTCGCCGAGCACCAGCGATTGATCGAAGCGTTCCCCGACACGCGCATGAACGGTTTCCGCTTGTTGTCGGTGGGCAACAAAGACGGCGACGGCGGGCTCGCAGTGCTCGAGTGGGTGCTCTCTGCGACCCAGCAGAGCGACTGGATGGGCGTGAAGCCGGCCCGCAAAGGCGTCGGCGTGCGCGGCGTATCGGTCATGTGGCTCGCGGGCGACGGCACGATCAAGAACGAGCATCGCTACTACGACGTGGCGAACATGCTCGGTCAGGTCGGCGGGCTACCCGGCAAGTGGCGCGCGATCCCGATGATCCCGGCGCAGATGAAGAGCGTCCCCGCGACAGGCGCGGCGAGCGAGTCCGCCAACGTCGACACGGTCAAGAAGATGCTAGCTTCGCTCGAAGCCAAGAAAGAGGCCGACTTCTTGGGCGCGCAGAACGACTCCGTCGAGCTGGACGACCTCACGCGGTCCGAGAGCTACCTGACCATCGCCGACACCAAGAAGATGTACGACGCGTGGACCAAGTCGTTCACGGATCTGAAGATCGCCATCACCAACGCATGGGGCTTCGGCGACTTCGTCGCGATCGAGATGGTCGTCACGGGCAAGCAAACAGGGGCGTTCGACGGCTACCTCGCCTCGGGCAAGGCGCTCTCGCTCCACAAAGTCGGCGTCTACCAAATGAAGGACGGCAAGGTCTTCAAGGGCTGGACGTACGGCAACGGACTCGAGATGCGCGTGCAGATGGGTACGTTCAAGATGCCGCCGATGACCCCGCTGAAGACTCCAGGCAAGTGAGTCGTCGGAGTGTTTTGGCGCCTCTGATCTGAGGTAGATCGCAACTTCTGACGGACGTGGTCGACGGGGGGCATGCCCGACGCAATCAACTCATCGCGCCGCGAGCGCGACTACTCCGGCGACGACTGCGATGACAAAAGCGGCGTGTGCGGTGCGACGTCGCCAAAGAAGCCGGAAGCAAGCTCTCCGAAGCCCACCGGCTCGTGTGAGAAGGACAGCGAGTTCCACGCGCCATGTTTGGCAGACTCGTACAGCGGAGTGTCGGCGAACGAGGTCGTGAAGAACATGACCGCGTCAAAGCCCTTGCCGACGCCGGTCTCCAAGCAGACGAACGCCTCGCAGACACCCGAGAGCGAGCTCAAACAAGTGAACGCGCGCCTCGATCAACGTGCCGACTACGCAGGTCGCGCGGGCGATCTTCAACGCAAGGGCGAGCTCGAGAAATTGGTTGCTGACGGGTCGAGGAAGACGCCAGCACCTTCACCGGAGTGCACCTCGGACAACACTGAAGCGTGTCCTCCGATCCTCGTCCCCGACTACTTTCCCGAGGGTGCCCTAGTGGAGGACAGCGGACCGCTGCTCGGTGATCGCGAGTATGGCTTCGCTCACTCCGTGCATTCTGACGGCCACGTGGAGTACACGATCGGCGTCGCCCAGCAGAAGAACGAGGCGACCGTCGGCGGGGTTCATCTCTCGGAGAGTATGCAGGGGTTGACGACGCACGAAGCCTTGACGGTCGGAGGCCAAAATCCAGACGGAAGTCACGGCTACGGGTTCAGCACGTCCACGGCGATCGGAAGCGCGGAGGCGACGATCGCCTGGGCAAACAAGAGCGTCACTCTCGGCTTGAGCGCCGGGGGCGGTGTGGAGCTCTCCGGAGGCACGCGCGAAGCGAAGCGCGCAGGGGAACCTGACGTTGCATGCGCGCGTCTCGGGGTGGGTCCGCTGACGCTGGGCGCGTGCCTTCCGGCGGTGAAGCGATGAGCCCCTACCGCGACAACGCCCCTCCGACCCGTAGTGCCAGCGTCGCTCCTGGCCTGCCGCTACGTCGACGCATCCAACGCTGGTTCTCGCAGTACAGCCTCGAGATCGTTCTCACTTGTATCGGCGTGTGCGCATCGTTTGGAGGCTTCGTCATCTTACTCGAATGGCCCTTTCTCAATCGCCTCGCCTTGCTCCTGCTCCTCCCATTTGGACTCTACTTGCAGGTGATGCGGATCGTTCGCGCCACACCATGGTACCGCTGACAAAACACGAAACCACCGAGAACCATAGGCCCTCGGTGGTTTCATGTAGTTTACAGCTTTAGATCAGTAGTCGCCGTGGCCGTGGCCCGCGTGGCCGCCGCCGCCGCCGCTCTTTTCGTCGCCCTTCGGACGCTCGGCGACGAGGCACTCGGTGGTGAGCATGAGGCTCGCGACCGACGCCGCGTTCTGGAGCGCGGTACGAACGACCTTCACCGGATCGATGACGCCCTGCGAGAGCAGGTTGCCGTACTGATCGGTTGCGGCGTTGTAGCCGTAGTCGTCCTTGCCCTCTTTGACCTTCGCGACCACGATCGAGCCCTCGAGCCCGGCGTTGCCGACGATCTGACGAAGGGGTTCCTCGATGGCGCGACGGATGATCTTCACGCCAAACTGCTGCTCGTCGCTCAACTTGAGCGTCTCGAGCGCAGCCTGCGCGCGGATCAGCGCGACGCCGCCGCCGGGGACGATGCCTTCTTCGACGGCCGCGCGCGTTGCGTGGAGCGCGTCTTCAACGCGGGCCTTTTTCTCCTTCATCTCGGTCTCGGTGGCTGCGCCTACCTTGACGACCGCGACACCGCCGACGAGCTTCGCGAGGCGCTCTTGGAGCTTCTCACGATCGTAGTCGCTGGTGGTGTTCTCGACCTGAGCGCGAATCTCTGCGATGCGGCCCTGAATTTTGGCCTTGTCGCCCGCGCCGTCGATGATGGTGGTGTTGTCCTTGTCGAGCGTGACGCGCTTTGCACGACCGAGGTCGCTGAGCGTGACGTTCTCGAGCTTGAGACCGAGCTCCTCGGCGATGACCGAGCCGCCCGTGAGGAACGCGATGTCCTTGAGCATTTCCTTGCGGCGATCACCGAAGCCCGGAGCTTTGGCGGCGGCGCAGTGGAGCGTGCCCTTGAGCTTGTTGACGACGAGCGTGGCAAGCGCCTCACCCTCGATGTCCTCGGAGAGGATGAGGAGCGGCTTCTGGCTGCGCGCGATCGCCTCGAGCACGGGAAGGAGGTCCTTCATGTTCGAGATCTTCTTCTCGCTGATGAGGATGTACGCGTCCTCGAGGACGGCTTCCATGCGCTCGGGGTCAGTCACGAAGTACGGCGACAAATAGCCGCGATCGAACTGCATGCCTTCGACGACTTCGAGCGTGGTCTCCGCCGTCTTGCTCTCTTCGACGGTGATGACGCCCTCTTTGCCGACCTTCTGCATGGCCTCGGCGAGCTTCGCGCCGATTTCCTTGTCGCCGTTCGCGCTGATCGTACCGACCTGCTCGATCTCTTTCTGATCCTTGGTCGTCTTCGCCATCTTCTTGAGGGCGTCCACGAGCGTCTCGACGGCCTTGTCGATGCCGCGCTTCAGCTCCATCGGGTTGTGACCGGCCGCGACGAGCTTGCTGCCCTCGCGGTAGATCGCTTGCGCGAGGACCGTTGCGGTGGTGGTGCCATCGCCGGCAACGTCGCTGGTCTTGCTCGCGACTTCGCGGACCATCTGCGCGCCCATGTTCTCGAAGCGATTCTCGAGCTCGATTTCCTTCGCGACGGTGACGCCGTCCTTGGTCACCGTGGGAGAGCCGAAGCTCTTCTCGATGACGACGTTACGACCCTTGGGGCCGAGCGTGACCTTCACTGCGTCCGCGAGCGCGTTGACGCCGGCGAGGATGAGATTACGAGCGGACTCGGTGTAGACGATTTCTTTGGCTGCCATTTTTTTCTAATTCCTTGCTTGAGTCTTGATCACTGGACGATGACGCCGAGGATGTCGTCCTCGCGGAGCACAACGCGCTCTTCGCCGTCGATCTTGACCTCGGTGCCGCTGTACTTGCCGAACAGAACGCGGTCGCCGACCTTCACGTCGAGCGCGCGAACCTTGCCGTCTTCGAGAACCTTGCCGTTGCCGACGGCAATCACTTCGCCCTCGATGGGCTTCTCTTTGGCGGTGTCGGGAATGATGATTCCACCCTTCGACATCTCCTCTTCCTTCACGCGCTTGATGAGAACTCGGTCCTGCAGCGGACGAATCGTAGCCATGGTGTGGTCTCCTTTGTGTTTCCCGGTCTCCCGATACGGAAGACCTGTGGAAGTTGCCTTGTGGCGCGGGTTGTTAGCACTCACCCTTGACGAGTGCCAACGGGTGCGCGGAAGGTAACCGTAAAGAAGGTGCCGTCAAGGGTCGTCGGTCAAGATCCGCCCAAAGACGAGCTGTGGATAACTGTTCGTCCTATCAGCGCTTTTCGCCGATTGTCAGCTTGCTTACGATCCGGTCACGGCGGAGTAGCACTCGCGGCGTCAAGTGCTGGTCGACCCCGTCTGGACGGGCCAGAAACCTCATGAAATTGCACAACTATCTTCTATGACTTACAGAAGAGGGGAGGTGTCGAATGTCGATCGTCGCTGCCTACTCTCTCGAGGTGTTCTTCAACGACCTGGTCGGTGCGTCTCTTCGGACCAAGAAGGTCGAGGCGTCCAACGGGACGAGCGCCTATCTGGTCGGGCTCTTGAGTGAGTTCAGCCGTCCGGAGCGCGCCCACGACCAGACCCTCCACCGCCCGCTGGCCTTCTTGTTGGACGAAGCGATCCGCGAGCCGGAGGCGGCCACTCGCTTCGAGAAGCTGCGCGCGCTGGGAGATGGCGTGTTGTATGTGAGCGGCTTCTTCGGAGATCACTTCGAAGCGCGCGGGATCGACCAAAGCTACGTCTCCAGTATCGGGTCACGCGCGTACGGCAGCGCGAGTTCGATGCTTCGCTCGGGCTCTTCTACGAAATCGTTGGAGCAGCAAGCTACGACGATCGACATCTTCGGTGAGCTCGCGACGCACTTCGAGGGGTTCGTGATGGTCATCGCGGACGTCGCCGACGCCGCGATCGCGCACGCGCCAACTGGCAGCAAGCAGCTCGTGAAGCTCTACGAACGTTGGCTCAAGACGGGCAGCGAGCGCATCGCGGGCGCACTGAGCGAGCAAGGTCTCGTGCCCACGCGGCCGGTCAAAGGCGTACTTCATTGAGCACATCTCTCCTCTGTGGCAACGGCGTTGGCCTCGTCCGCGAGCGAGCGATGGCCACCGCGATTCAAGCGTCGCTCGAGCGCCTATATCGCATCGATCACGTGGCGGACGTGCGCCCCTTCATGGTGTCGGCGGACGGAGGGCGCGAGTCGCTGTTCGTTCGCGAGACGGAGGGCGCGCTCGAGATCTCGCTGCACGTGCCAGCGCTGCAGAGGGCGGAGGTGGACCTCGAGAGCGAGGATCTCGATCCGATTTGCCAGCTCATCGAGGGCGTGAGCCACTTCGTGTATCTTTCACATCGAGCCCAAATCGGTCGTGAGACTACGGCGCTCGAGATGGAGCTTCAGGCCGAGGTCGACAAGTGGGTCGTGCTCGGAGCTGCGATCACGCAGTTCGACGTTCGTCGTAGCGAGCTGTTGCGTTCGCGGCTCTACGAGCGTGTGCGCTTCCAGCACGACGAGCGCTCCGATCTCGGCGAGCGCTATCGCGTCGCGAACGAGTCCGCCGCGCGTTTCGTGCACGGGCTCGAGCGGCGCTTCCTCTCGCGCAACCGCTTCGGTGAGCTGCACCACGCGTTGCGCGTGTTCTTCGGTCACGGGCAACGCGACAAGATCCGACTCGGCCAAGCGGCGTAAAAAAGGATTATCTTCTGGGGATGGCCTTCTTCCAGACGCCTCCCCAGCTCCAAGACCCTTTCGAGCAGGACTCCCTCCTCCGGTCGTACCTCACGCGCGTGTTGCCCGACGACGCGCGGCGCGAGATCGAGCCGACGCTGCGCGAGGTGTCCGCGCTCTCTGCCTCCATGTTCACGCGGACCGTCGCGGAGCAAGACGACGAGCCGCGGCTCGTCTCGTGGGACGCTTGGGGCAAGCGTATCGATCGCATCGACCTCACACCCATGTGGAGGGACGCGGCGCGCATCACGGCCGAGAAGGGCATCGTCGCGACGGCCTACGAGCGCAGACACGGCGCGCTGTCGCGTGTCCATCAGTTCGCGCTCGTGCACCTGATCGACCCGGCGTGGCACGTGTACTCCTGCCCGCTGGCGATGACGGACGGCGCGGCACGATCGCTGATCACGGCCAAAAACAAGGCGCTCGTGGATCACGCGGTCCCTCGCCTCATCTCGCGCAATCCCGATCGCGCGTGGACGAGCGGACAGTGGATGACAGAGCGCACCGGCGGGAGCGACGTCGCGATCTCGGAGACCATCGCCAAGCGCGACGGCGATCGGTGGCGGCTCTTCGGCACGAAGTGGTTCACGAGCGCGACCACGTCGCAGATGGCGCTCACGCTCGCGCGCCCCGAGGGCAACCCTCCCGGCAGCAGCGGCCTCGCGCTCTTCTACGTGGAGACGCGCGACGCGCAGGGGAGCCTCAACGGCATCCAGATCAACCGCCTCAAGGACAAGCTCGGGACGCGCATGGTGCCGACCGCGGAGCTCACGCTCGACGGTACTCTCGCCACGGCCGTGATCGGCGACCGCGACGGCGTCAAGCACATCACGCCCATGCTCGCCGTCACGCGCACGTGGAACTCGGTGTGCGCTGCGTCGGGCATGAGGCGCGCGTTGATGCTCTCGTCGGACTACAGCAAGAGGCGTATCGCGTTCGGTGCGCCCCTCGCCGAAAAACCGCTGCACCGAGAGACGCTCGCGGGGATCGAGGCCGAGGCGGCGGGCGCGTTCTTGATCGCGTTTCGGTCGGTGGAGCTCCTCGGCAAAGACGAGGCGGACACGATCTCCGATCACGAGCGCGCGCTCATGCGACTGCTCGTGCCGATGACGAAGCTGGTGACCGGCAAGCAAGCGGTGGCTGTGACCAGCGAGGTGCTCGAGTCGTTCGGAGGCGCGGGCTACGTCGAGGACACCGGGCTCCCTCGCCTGCTGCGAGACGCGCAGGTGCTCCCCATCTGGGAGGGCACGACCAACGTGCTCTCGCTCGACGTGCTGCGCGCGCTCGGCAAAGGCGGAGGCCTCGAGCCGCTCGACCGCGAGCTCGAGCGATGCTTGCAACATGCACACGTTTCGCTCCGTGAATCAGCCGAGATCGCGCGCCGGGCCCTCACACACGCGAAGTCATGGATCGCGGCAAGAATGGAGAAACGCGAGCTCGTCGAGGCCGGAGCCCGAAGATTCGCGCTGACCCTCGGACGCGCCATCGAGCTAGCCCTCTTGATCGATCACGCCACCTGGGCGCTCGACCACAACGACAAGAAGTGGGCAGCCGCCGCAAGAATCTTCTCACGCTCAGCCATCGACTCGATCATGGACGACGACATCACCTTCACCGACGCAAACGATCTACTCAGCTAGCGCGACGTTGTGAAACGCTAGAAGCCCGCGCCGTAGTGCGAGCGCATCGAGTCGTCGATCGTGGAGAACATCGAGAACACATCGAACATCAGCCCGAGGCTCGCGAGCACGATGCCCGCGATCGCAAAGCCGCCGCCCGTGTACTGGTAGGGCATCGCCTTGATCTTCTGGTGCGCGATGATGCCCATGACGATCGCCGCGATCGGCAACGGCATCCCGAACCCACCGCAGCAGCACCCCGGGAAGACCGAGATGATGCCGACGATCAGCGAAGCGATGGCGAGGCCGTGATTTTGCGGCTGCGGCCCGCCGAATCCTGGAGGCGGGCCGACCATGCCCGGGGGACCGAAACCACCAGGCGGAGAGCCATAGCCACCCGGTGGCGGACCATAGCCGCCGGGCGGACCGAACCCCGGTGGGCCTTGTGGTGGACCATACCCTCCACCTTGCGGAGGACCATGTCCGGGAGGAGGACCGTAGCCGCCCGCCGCTTCGATCATCTCTTCCAACACGACCTCCACGCGAGGAGCCTAGCGCGGCTTTTCGAGGCTAGCGAGCGACGACGACGAGCGCGCCATTTCGCGCGACGAGCGTGCCCGTCTCGAAGGAGGCCGGCGCAAACATCGTCTCGGTCTTGAGCTCGAGTGCGATGACCGGCGACGCGACAAGATTGCTGCGCCAGAGGATCGACCCCGCGTTCAGAGTCGTGGTCACCCACTCGAGGCTGCCCGCGCTCGCGGACGGTCTCAGGTAGCGCACGGCGTTGACCACGTCTGCGACACGCGCATCCGTCGACGGGCTCGCGCTCACGCGCGCCGTGTAGAGCGAATACGCCTCGAGCTTGGGCTCGGGGTGCACGTCTCCCCAATGGAGATAACCAAGTACGTCACCCGAGATGATCGTGGGAAAGGCGTCTTTTCCAGGGTGTTTGCGCACCTCGTACGTCTGCGCCGCGCGCTTGAAGACGCCGATGTCGGCGAGATCGTTTCCGCTGCCGGAGAAGTATCCGTTCGGATCCTCGGAGAAGTCCGTGACGGCGACGAGGCCGTCGCTCACCGCAGCGAAGCGTTGCTGCGAGGGCGCGACCACCACGGGCGTCAGCTTGTTGCTTGCGACATCAAACGCGAACACGTCTGTGTCGGTGTCGAACGCGTTCGTCTTGAACGCCGTCACGACGACGATCCCTCGAGCAACAGCGGGCTCGCCGATCGAGCCATAGCCTGGCGGTGCGTCGATGAAGTGCGTGGCCCCGCCGTAGAGCGCGCGGACGGATTGATACGAGTAGTCAGGGTTCGGGAGCGTGACCTCCCATGCAACCACGTCCGAAGCGATGGACGGCCGTTTGGGCTTATTGACGGCCAGTTCGAGCGTCGTCTCGACGCCGGTGGTCAAGTCGCGCAAGACGAGGTTCTGGTTCTTGGAGTCCACGTACGCCATGCGACAGCCGCGGATCGCATAGGTGGGGTAACCGAGATCGTCCGAGGCGACGACGTTCACCGGCGCGCCGATGCTTGCGCATGTGGGCTCGGTGAAGGCGTCTGGCGTGCCGGAGTCGTTGGGCTGCGAGGGCGACGAGGCGGCGGTGCCTCCGCACGCGAGAACGAGAGAGAGGAGAGCTATGTATTTCAAGACTTTGACCTCATTCCAAGACGGAGCATGCGCTTCTTCAAGCCGTGCCTCGTAATCCCCAGCTGTGCCGCCGCGTGACTGATGTTACCTCCTGTTTGTTCGAGCGCACGACGCACGTCCTCTTTCTCGTCCTTGGGCGCCTTCGGTGTGGCGGCGCGCAGCTCTCGAGGGAGGTGCTCGCGATCGATCCGCGGCGCGCGTAAGGCGGCGAGGCGCTGCATCGCGTGCATCAGCTCGCGCACGTTGCCCGGCCACGCATAGCTCGCGATCGCCTCGAGCGCGAGCGGAGTGATCTCCGACTTGGAGCCCGCAGCCTCCAAGAAGTGCCGCGCTAGCATCACGACGTCGCCCTCGCGCTCACGCAGCGGCGGCACCGCGATCTCGAGCACGCGCAAGCGGTAGAGGAGGTCAGCGCGAAACTCGTCGTTGCGCGAGGCCTCCGCGAGATCGCGGTGCGTCGCAGAGACGATGCGGACGTCGAACGCGCGCTCGTCGTCCGAGCCCACGGCGCGATACCGACGCGTCTCGAGCGCGCGCAAGAGCGACGCTTGGCGGGCCGGCGCGAGATCGCCGATCTCGTCCAGGAACAGCGTGCCGCCCTCGGCGCGTGCGAGAAGGCCGGGCCTCGCTCTGTCGGCGCTGGTGAACGCGCCCTTCACGTGACCGAACAGCTCCGCCTCGAAGAGCGCGTCTGGCACCGCGGCGCAGTTGAGCGCGACGAACACCGCCTTGCTGCGCGCGCCGAAGTCGTGCAGCGCGCGCGCGAACAGCTCCTTGCCGGTGCCGGTCTCACCGAGGATCAGCGCGGGCAAGTCGGAGTCGATCGCCGAGTCGAGCCTCGCCAGCGCGTGAGCCAGCGCACGCGAGGCGCCGCGGATTTGCGGGAACGCGCGGCGCGACGCATGGGTGGGCAGCACGGTCGTCTCGCCCATGGCGTGCTCGGCGACGTCGAACGCCGCATGCTCTTCGGGACGCGATGGTGAGCCCCGCAGCGACAGCGCCGCGAGGACAGCCGCGCGCTCGAAGAAGGCCTTCGGCACGGAGTCGAATGCGCCGGCGACGAAGCGATGCTCGACGACCAGCGCGAGCTGACCCCGCGCGACGGTGGCGCGAGAGCCGCGACCATTCGAGGACTCGACATCGCGTTGGTAGCTCACTTCGGTGTCGGCTTGGCTCGCGTGGGACCCGACTCGCTCGGCCGCGCTTGCGATTGGCAGACCATCGGCGTCCATTCCCCATGCCTCCGATCGCGCGCGATCGACCAGAAACGCTCGCTCTGCGCGCGTTACAGAGACGACGACGCGCAGGATCGCGTTCGCTATCGCCTCCTCGGTCAGGGCGTCGGTCGCCGCTTGCGCTGCGTCCCAGAGCCGGTCGCCTACGTCGATCGTCTGCATGATGTTCTCCGAGGGTAGTCGTATGCCGCGCGCGTTTCGTAGAAGCGTGAGTGCGGGCGCAAGGAGCTCCGAAAGCTCAGAGGCGCGTGCGCGACGCAGCGCGCGAATCGCGCAACGCGCGGCCCCGCGGCGGTCGGCAGGCAGCGTCGCGAGCAGCGCTCGACCGCGGACGAGAGACGTTCTCGCGTCGAGGACCGCGTCGTCGTCGAGGCCCGCGGGGATCTCGAGGAGACGCTTGTTGGCGCCTTCACCGTCGCCCAACAGCAAGCGCGCCTCGGCGAAAGCGAGCGAGAGATCCGCGCGCACTGCCGCCGGGAGTGCGTCCGCGATCGCCTCGGCTTCGCGTCCGAAGCGCTCTGCCGAGAGCGCATCGCCTCGGCGCACCTCGACATCGGCGCGAGCGACCAAGCACCACCCGGCGCCGGCTCTCTGCCCGAGTGCGCGCGCCAGAGCGAGTGCCTCGTCGAGGGTCGAGGACGCCTCCACGAGCTCTCCGCTTTTCCCGTGCGCGATGCCAAGATTGAGCAGACAAGAGCGAACGCCAGCGAGATCTCGTAGCTGGCGTTTGACCTCGAGCGATCGCCTAAGCGCCTCCACGGCAGCCGGCACCTCACCTCGGATGAGCGCCAAGACGCCCAGGTTGTGATCGAGGCGTGCGCACTCTTCGCGATCTTCCAGGGTGGTCGTCGCCAACATCGAGCGCGCCTCCATGAGCGAAGCGTGTGCGGCCAGGGCGTCGGACGCGTAGAGGTGCACGGCGCCGAGCGTCGCCTTGGCGAGCGCAAGCAGCGTCGGGTCGGAGCCCGCGAGGTCATTCGCGCGCTGGGCCAATGCCAGCGCCTCGGCGTGATTGCCTTGCCTTGCCGCGCGCTCGGCGCGACGCCGGCTCGCGAGAGATGCGATCGCGGGCTCTGTCCTTGCCGCGAGCCAATCGACCGCGCGAGCCTGATCGGCCGTATTGCCCGCATCGCGCAGCAAGCGCTCGAGGCGAACGACGTCCTGCACCCTGCGCGTCGCCGGGTCGAGCGCAAGCTCCATGAGGGCGTCGGTCTCTTCGGCGCGTTGCTCGGTGGCGCGCGCCTCGAGCGCGGCTCGAGCGAAGAGCTCACCTCGACGCGTCGGCGGATACGGCGCGTTCGCGCACGCGAGCAATGCGCGTGTTGGCGGGTGCGGGAGTGACATGAGTGCGCCCGCCACGGCATCGACGCGAGCGCAGCTTCCGAGCGCCTCGGCAAGATCGCGCGCGAGCCCGCGTGAGAACAGGACCAGCTCGTCCTCGTGCCGCGTGAGGAGACCGGCCGTCGTGAGTTCGCGCTCGGCGGCGACACCTCGTGTGGAGAGGAGCGCTTCTGCGAACGCTCGCGGCGCAGAGCCTCCGACGAGCGCGAGCCCGGAGAGGAGCGCGATGTGGTCTTCGCTAGAGCCACGCACGCGCTCGAGCGCGGTCTGCTTCGACAGCGGCACGCGCCCAGTCGCGGCAGCCACGAGACCCGGCAACCCGCCGGAGAGCTGCCTCATCTGCTCGGTGTCTTGCACGTCGAACGCGGCGCACAGCCGCTCGAACGCGCGACCCTGCAGCGGTCCGAGCTCGTGCGTTGCAGCTCCGGCGGGAGCGCTCGATCCGGCGACGATCAAGGCGACTGGTGAATCGCTCGCGCGGCACACGTAGGCGACCAGCGCCTCGGTGAGCTCTCGTGGCATGCGCTCGAGATCGTCGACGAAGAGCGCCGTTCGCTCCGTGGAGGGCGTCGTGAATGGCCACGCGTGCTTGGCCCCGCGGAGGAACGCCGAGAGCTGCGGCGCGACGGCCGCGGTGATCCAGCGCGCGTGATCTCCCGCGAGCAGCGCGCGCACGAACGCCTCTCGCAGCAGGTGCGATTTGCCAACGCCACTGGGTCCGACGACGGCGCGAACACGAGCCCCTTGCGCATCCAGCAAGAACGCGAGCGCCTCGTCGCGACCGATCGGCGCGGGCATTGCCCCGAGCTGCGTGGAGGCCGCACGCCCCAACATCCCCACGACCGCGTAGGCGCTCTCGGGTCGATCCGCGGGATGTCTCGACGTGAGCGCAGCCACGATCTTCTCGAGGCTCGGCGGTAGCGCGACGTCGCGTAGGATCGCGCCGAGCGAGTAGAGATCCGCGCGCGGGGTCACGGCACCGCCTGCGAGCACCTCGGGGGCGGCCCACTTCGCGGTCGCTCCGCGTGAGCTCCTGCCGTGCAGCACAGCACTCCCGAGATCGAGGAGCCGGAACGTGCCGCGCGTGTCGACCCGTACGTGTGCCGGCTTCAGATCGCCATGAACGAACCCTGCTGCGTGCAGCGCGCCTAGCGTCGTCGCGACGCCGACGATCAGCTTCGTCGCGCGCCGCGCGAGCTCGTCGGGCGCCTGTGTGGGCGAGAGATAGGTGAGCGCATCGGGGCCGTCGACGAAGTCCTCCACGAAGAACGGCGCTTTGGTGGCGGTGTCGCGGCCCCAGTCGTGCGCGCGTGCGAGTCCCGGAATCCGCAGACGCGAGAGGAGCGCGAACTCTGCCTCGAGGCTCGCCGTCTCCGAAGTTGCGCTGACCACCTTCGCCACGAGCTCGCGCGTCCGGTCCTCCCGATCCACGACACGCAGGATCACGCCCTGCGCACCGCGACCGAGCGTCTCACCGACTTCGTAGCGCGCGTGGACCAGCATGAGCTATTCGCGCGCCTTCTCTTGGCGGGCCACGTTCACAGGCTGATGAGTTGCCATTAGAGTGATCCTCCGACCACTCTCTTATACATTCGTCGTACCAACTGTATTTAGCGCAGTATTAGCAGCTCTGCGCCGAGAGGTTACCGGAGCGGTTACCACTCTGGGCGCTTTGAGTTGTCAGGGCGGGAAGGCCGCCGCCTTGGCGCATTCGGGTTGATCGATCGTCCCGACGATCCACGAGTCGATGCAGAGCTCCACGGGGTCATTGGTTGGCGCGATCGCGGGCCCGCCCTTGTGTCCCTCGAGCGTCAGCGGTTTCTTCAAGAGCAAGAGCGCGCGCGGCGGATCGACGCCGGCCATCACGCGCGTCAGCTCCTCCGGCTCGAGGCCGATGACCCCGCGATAGTTCGCCGTCTGCTCTTCTTGCGTCGTGCTTCCGGTGCCGGGGATCAAGCCGGCGTCGTTCGGGAGTCGAAGGCCGCGCGCGCTGTAGAGGCGCAGGGGTCGGCCGACTTGTCCGTGGCAATCGAGCGTGCCGCACCTGCGCTCGAGCACGGGGCTGACGAACTGAGTGAAGTCGGTCTGGCTGGGCGCCAAGATGGTCGTCGTGCGCGTCTTGCCGTCGGGCGAAGGGCTCGACGCGCAACCCAAGCAGAGGAGGACAGCCACGGCTCGCATCTAGTTACCTCCTCCAACGCGCGGATTGACGGGACAGGGCGGCGGCGTGGGCACCACGTCATCCGGCGAATACAAATAGACGTGACCCACGGACGACAGCCGCTCGTAGCTCGAGAAGGGATCCTTGTGGCAGTTGGCGCAGCTGCGCTCGCGGCCGATTTGTCCCTGCATCGTGCGCGAGTGAGAGTCCTTCACGATGCGCGCGAGGATGGGAAATGCGGGATCCCATTGGCCGGCGCCCACGAAGAAGTTACCGACGCAGTTGGTCTTGGTGACGAACGACGAGCCGGTCGTGTCCGTCATCGCGACGGTGACGCCGTCGACGCCGATCGCCGACGCTTGCTGCGCGAAGACGGTGCCGGCGACCGTGAAGGGGCTCGACGACGCGGGACCGCCCGACGAGTGACAGAGCTCGCACGGCTGCCCCGCGCGATGGAACTCTCCACGCGGCACGTTGGGTTGCTCGTCGCCGAGCGCCTTGATCTGCGCGTCGTAGACGGGGTCGCCACACGCGCCGATACCCGCCAAAACAAGGCTCGAAACGAGGCCAATGAGGAACAGTTGGCGCATCAGTCGAACTCCGCGTCCATGCCGAACGTGCCGTATACCGCCGTGCGCGAGGTCTCGTACAGCGCGTTGAGAAAGCGCGTGTACATGACGTCGCCTTGCAGCGTGAGACCGACCTGCGCCTTCGCGTCGGGGTGGGTGAGCCCAACGCGAATGCCCGCTCCGCCGGTGAGCGTGATGAGCGGGGAGAGCTCGCGGTCGGTCGTTCGATAGAGCGGCACACTGATCGACCCGTCTTGATTGAGCACCGCGGCATACGCGAGCTGATAAAAGCTCGTGCCGGTCTGCGCGTTGAAGCGAGCATGCGGCCACACGCGGATGCGGCGGCCAGCGTCGACCACGAGTCTGCCGTCCGTGGTCGTTGCCTTGGTCGCCCACGTGTCGAAGTAGAGGCGCTCGTCCAGGCGCAGCGTCGCTCCCAGGCTCG
>JAYVYD010000244.1:0-7552 GCA_043784605.1 Myxococcales bacterium
CTAAAGCGCCTCCTTCCAAAGTCGCGCCCAAGGCGCCTCCTTCCAAGGTCGCGCCCAAGCCAGCCCCCTCCAAGGTCGCGCCCAAGCCAGCCCCCTCCAAGGTCGCGCCCAAGCCAGCCCCCTCCAAGGTCGCGCCCAAGCCAGCCGCCAAGGTTGCGCCCGCTCCCAAAGCGGCTCTCAAGGCTCCGTTGAAAGTCGCCCCCAAGCCGGCCCTCTCGAAAATCGTCAAGGGCGGACCGAAGCCGGCGGCGCGCGATCCTCGGGTCGGTGTGCGGCCGGTTCCCGACGCGCCCAAGCCTCTCACGCTCGAAGAGCGCGTGATCAAGCTCGATGGCCGACTGCAGAAGGCGGACTCGCAGTTCATCCAGCGGTACAAAGAGAACCTCGACATGTCGTGGATTCACCACGACAGCGCGCTCGAGGGCGTCGTCTATACGTTGCAGGAGCTGAAAGCCGCGATCGACCCGCAAGCGGCGCTCGAGGTGGACTCGAGCCTTCAACCCATCTGCGAGGAAATTCGCCGCCACCGAGAGGCGCTGGAGTTCGTTCGGGACTACGCGGCCAAGCCGAAGCAGCAGCTCACGGTCGACACCATCAAGCAGATCTATTTGATCCTTCACCCGGAAGAGGGCGACCTCAAGACGGTGAAGTACCGCAAGGACATCCCTCAGCACCGCCTATACTTCCATGAGTACGCGGCGCCCGACAAAATCGCCTACAAAGTGCGGCAAGTCGTGGACTGGATCCACGACCCGGAGACGAAGAAGTCTCGCAACATGATGCGCATCGCGACACGCGCCCACTACGATCTGTTACGCGTGTTCCCGTTCACGACAGACAGCGGCAAGGTCGCACGCCTATTCATGAACCTGATGCTGCTACGTGCCGGGTTGCCTCCTGCGGTCGTGCACTCCACGGAGCGCCAGCGCTACTACGACGCGCTCAAGGGCTCGAGTGCCGCGATGAATCAGATCGTTGCGGAGTCGGTCGAGAACAACCTGGCCTCGATCGAGAAGCTGCTCGACAGCTACGAGGCGCAGCAAAGCGCCTTGCGATGAGAGCGCAGTGCTCAAGAAGCGCGTGATCCCGTGTTTGGACGTGCGCCTTGGTCGTGTCGTGAAGGGCGTCGCGTTCGAGAATCTCCGCGACGCCGGTGACCCTGCCGAGTGCGCCGCGCGCTACGACGCGCAAGGGGCGGACGAGATCACGCTGCTCGACATCACGGCTTCGCACGAGCGGCGCGGCGCGTTGCTCGACGTCGTTCGCAAGACCGCCGAGCAGACCTTCACACCGCTTACCGTGGGTGGCGGCGTCCGCGACGAAGCCGATGTGAAGGCGCTGCTCGACGCTGGCGCAGACAAAGTGAGCATCAACACGCGCGCCGTGACGGAGCCCGAGCTGGTCGCCCGTTGCGCGGGGACATGGGGCAGCCAAGCGATCGTGGTCGCGATCGACGCCAAGCGATCACCAGGCGGCGCTTCGTGGGAGGTCTACTTGAACGGCGGGCGCACGGCCACCGGCCTCGACGCGATCCTCTGGGCCGAGCGCGCGGCAAAGCTCGGCGCCGGTGAGATCTTGCTGACGAGCATGGACCGCGACGGCACGCGCGAGGGCTACGATCTCGAGCTTTTGCGCGCAGTGTCCTCCGCTGTCGATGTTCCTCTCGTCGCGAGCGGAGGCGTCGGGACACTCGAGCACTTGCGCGATGGACTGTTGGCGGGGGCGGATGCGGCGCTCGCGGCGTCCATCTTTCACATGGGCACGCACACCGTCTCCGAGGCGAAGGCGTATCTCGCGAGCGAGGGCATCGCCGTCCGCCTCGAGCAGACGCGATGAGCCGCGCCCTCGACGAGTCCGTCACGCTCGACGACATCACCGCGATCGTCGCGCAGAAGCGCGTGCCTCTCGCGCCCGAGCTCGCAGGATATCTAGCGCTGGAGATCGCCGAGCAGTGCACCAAGGACGCGTCCGAGGTGGACCCCAAGCAAGTCTACGTGAGCGAAGAGGGGAGCGTCGCGGTCGTGCGTTCTCGCAAGATCGCGCCCGAGGGCGGAGCGGAGGCGTCGATCCGCGCGCTGCTGGGCAAGCTCCTCGACGCCGCGGGATCGCAGACGCCGGCGCTGACGGCCGCCGCGCGTCGCAAGTCGGGCAGCGGCGTCGCGACGTTGGTGGAAGATCTCGAGGGAGCGTTGATCCCCGTCAACCGCGCAGCGGGAAGGCGCGCGCTCGCGCGGCTAGCGCGTGAGGTGAAACGCGTCCTCTTGGGCGTCGGACGTAACGCGTCGGTGTCACAGAGCGAGCGTCGCGCATCGTCTCCCGCGATCAAGATCGAGTCGCCTCAGCGCCCGCCCACGGCCCCCGTCGCTTTCGAGCAAGAGGAGAGCCCCACGACGGCACGCCGAGAAATCCCGCCGGAGGTGCTCGAGAACGCGTCGTCCCCATCGCTGCAACGACCTGCGAGCGACCAGCTGCCTACGGTCGGCCTCACGCCGGCGCAGCTCGAAGCCGCGAACAAGGGCTCCACCCGAGACTCTGTCGATAGCCTGCTGGACAAGTTCGAGGTGAGCGAGACGCGCGAGGACAAAGCGGTCTCGCGCGACTTGAAGGCGATCGCGGGTCTCGACCCGACTCCCCCGCCTCCGAATGCGAGCCAAGCCGACCGCGAGATCGACGCGCTGCTCGCCGATGTGCCACCGAGCAAGCCCATCGTTCCCACGCGCGACGAGATCAAGCGACGACGACCTTCGCGGGCGGACACCAAGACGAAGCAGCCTTCGATCGCCGACGATCGTCAGCTCCCGACCGAGCCGACGAAGATCAAGCGGCCGCACTCCATGACCAACGAGTCCAAGCGGGCGCGAGGACCGAGCAACCTCGTGTTCGTCGTTCTCGGTCTCGTGTTCTTGATCGCAGGCGCCGGGGCGCTTTGGATGCTCAAGCCCGGCTTCTTCACGGGGCGAACTCCAGAGAAGCTGCAAGAGGAGAAGCTGCAAGAGGAGAAGGAGCAACGGCGCATCGCCGCACTCAACGCGATCCCGCAGTGCCGCACTTCGCTCGTCGTGAGCGACGCGCCGGAAGAGTCGGAGATCCTCGTGCGCGTCGGACAGGCGCCCGCGGACATTGCGAACATGCCCGTGGGTGTACGCCTCGAGTTCGTGGCGATGGCCGAGGGCTTCGTGCCCAAGCGCGCGGTGATCCCCCTGGGTACGGCTTGGGACCCGAGCGGACCGAACGGCAAGCCCCGCTTCGAACTCGCCGTGCAGCTCGACAAGTCCAAGCTGAAGCCCGGTCAGCTCGACCCGTGGCCTACGCCGGAGCCCGGCGCGACAGACGTCGGCGGCAAAGGCGTCGGCCCTCCTGGAGTCGTGCACGCCATCTCGACGCCAAAGGGCGCAGAAATATGGCTCCTTGCTGGCCTCGGACCGTCTTCGAGCGTGGACGATCTCATCGCGTGCGACGCGGACGTCGATCTCCTCGTCGTCGGCGCGAAGAGCTTCCGAAGGCGCATCCGCGTGACGGCCGCGGAGTTCGTGCCGAACGCGACCAAGCCTGGATGGCGGATCGCGCGTACGTCCCTCGGCATCAAGCCGAAATAGATCTCTCGCCGAGGACGAGTTGCTGTATTTTATCCAGCTGGGAGAACGTTCATGCACGACCAAGACATGGCCATCATTCGCGCGCTGGTTCCGGTGGCGTGGGCGGACGGCGTCTTCAAGGAAGAAGAGAAGGAGACCCTCGAGGCGCTCCTCGACGCGTTCGGCGCGACGGACACAGAGAAGGCCGACCTGCGCGCGTTCGCGGCAGAGAAGAAGACGATCGAGGACATCAACCTCCAAGATCTCTCAGCAGACGATCGCCGCGTCCTCTTGCAGCACGCGACGTTGTTGTCGTTCGTGGACGGCGACCAGGATCAGGCAGAGCTCGACTTCTTGAACGCCCTCGCCACGAAGTTGAAGCTGCCGCCTGATGAAGCCAAGGCGTTGCTCGAAGCCGCTGCGTTGCGCGCGAAGAAATTCCTCAACCTGCTCAAGTAGGGCTACGGCTTCGGGCGAAGCGCTTCGATCTCTTTGAGCAGAGCCGTGGGGCTGAAGGGCTTCGTGTAGTACGCGGTCGCGCCCACGCTGAGCGCGCGCTCCTTGCTTTGCGCGTCGTCCATTGCGCTGATGATGAGGATGGGCACCGCGCGGGTGGTGTCTTCGGCGCGAAGGCGTTTGCAGACCTCGAAGCCGTCCAAACTCCCGGGGAGGTTGAGATCGAGCAGGATCACGTCGGGCGTACGGACACGCGCGGACTCGATTCCGCGGGCGCCAGTCGGCACGGCGACGACCTCGTGACCGCGACCCGCGACCAACGCCTCGATCATTTGACGGATCGAGTCGGAGTCTTCGACGATGAGGATTCGCATCACCGCGAACCATACCAGCTCTCGTGTGAGAGTGGCTAACGGCGAAACGCGACGGCGACGCGTAGTCCGCCGCGCGGAGAGTCGCTGAGTTCGAACGTTGCGCCCTGCCACGCGGAGATCTCCGACGCGAAGTAAATGGGCAAGTTCGTAGGTCGCCCGTAGGTGCCTGGCTCGATCTCGAGGGCCGCGAAGGCGCGACGCGCCGCGAGCGGTAGCGGAGGACCGGCGTCATCCACGGTGATGCGTGGCCCCGCCTCTTCGTCGGTAACCGCGACCTGGATCTCCGAGCCTCGTGGGGACGAGGCGATCGCTTGACCCAGCAACTGATCGAGCAAGAGGCCCGCGGCGCGCGGGGCCACACGACCGATCGCGGGGTTCGGTGCAGAGCACTTCAGGCTGACGCCGCGCCTCTCTGCGCGGTTCTGGTGCGACTTCACGTGCGACGTCGCGAGCTCTGCGATGTCCACCGGACCGGGAATTTCGCTCGCGTCGAGCGCTCCCACGTGTGCGAGCGTCACCGAGAGGTCTTGCGCCTGCGACACGGAGCGACGGATCGCGTGTGCGCGATCGTCCTGCGGGTCGTCGGTCACGTTCACGAGATCTCGCACGGCCGGCGCGAGCGCCGCACGAAGCTCGCCCGCGACGCCTGACGCGAGGCGAGTGAGCACCGCGAAGCGCTCATGCGCGTCTGACCCACCCAAGGGGGGCGGGAATGTGGACGGCGAGACAGACTCCTCGTGCGGAGAGAAAGCTTCGGCGAGCTCACGCGCGTAGGCCTCGCCTTGCTTGCGGGCCTCCTCGAGCTCCTTTTGTAGCGCCTCGCGCTCCTTCTTCTCGCTCACGCCGTCTGCGGGGAGACTCACCATCTCCATGCCGCCCTCGAGTTCGAGCTTGCCGCCATAGCGCGTCGCCATGCGCGAGAGCCAAGCGCGCTCTGTCTCCGCCGAAGACGAGCTGTCGGGGCCCAACACGACTCCGACCTTCACGTCGTCGCCCTCGCGCTTGACGCTGATCGCTCCCTCGGTGCCCTGCCCGTGCATCACGAGGAGCTGCAGCATGCGGCGAAGCTCGGCCTCGTCGCCAAAGACCTCGGTGCCGCTGCCCGGCTCGATCGAGACGCGCGCGTCTGGCGCGACCTCCCAGAGAAGTGCGGCCAGATCGATTCGTCCGCGGCGCTGCCCAAACTTCGACGGCTTGTGGTGCAAGCCGGACAGCATCTTCATCGCGTCGTCGAGCGCGTCGAGGGTCGCGTCGAGGTGCGCTGGGCTGGAGCCATCCGCGGGCGGCGGGTTGGTCTTCAACACCTGCACGCCCAGACGCAGGCGCTCCGCGGCGCCGGCCGCTTCTTGGGTGAGGAGCCAACCCAACTCTTGACGCGTCAATCGACCTTTGGACACGCTTCGAGCATACGGCAATCACGCCGCAAAATGCCAGGAGGGCTTTGCACGCGGGTCAGCGCGCGGAGGTCGTCTTTCGCTGCGCGGTGCCTGCGATCGCCCACTCGCGCTCGATGCGCGCGGCGGGCCAGTGCAGCAAGATCTTCGAGGCGCCGACAGTCACCGTGACATCTGAAGCAGGAGGCGGGAGTGACAGTGACTTCGCACCAGCGAGCAGCTTGATGGCGGACGGCTCGGCGCGGAGCGCGGCGACACCGACGGCCGAGAGGCACGCGACGAGACCGCTCGTGAGCGCGGTGGAGATCACTGCGCGCACCGATTGCGAAGCGAGCGCTTGCTGCGTCGCCGCGCGCGCCTCGTCGAGATTGGCGCAGACGAGCGCGGTGGGCTCTGTGATGATCACGTTCGCGGAGGGCGTCGCGACGGTGAGAGGCTGAGTCCCCTTCCACCCCGCGGGGCTGGGCGCTACGGGCAACGAGCGCTTGGTGCTGCCATCGGACGGACGCTTCTCTCGTGCGACGAGCACGTCGTCCGTGGGCAACGTACGCGGAACGGTGACCCGAACGGGCCGCTTGAAGCCGCGCGGATCGCCAATGCTGCCGGTCGCGACCGCGTAAGCCACGGTCTCGGCGGAGGCGACGACGAAACCCTGTCCCTTCGCGGCGGGCTCTGGGTCGCACGTGCGGATGCTCACGCCGCCCTCTTCCGGCGGAGGGTACAGCTTCCCGAGCAATAGACGCTGATCCGGCTCCGTGAGGCGCGCACCCGTCGCAACGAGATCTGCGAGCGCGCCTTCAGTCGCGAGCACCTCGAGCATCTGGCGCGTGGGGACCGCCAGCAACAAGTCGAGACGCGGAGGCACACGCTTGGACTTGAGCAGCGACGCGGCCGCGAGGAGATCTCGGAGCGTGGCGCCAGTGTCGCCTCCGAGGATCGCTTGACTGACCGGCTTTCCAGCCAGATCACGCACTCCGCGGACCTTGCCTTGCTCGTCGCGCAAGAGCGGGTCCACGGCCGAGAGATCGACCTGAATGACCTCGTCGACGGGGGCGCCAGCGTCGGGCGCGAGCGCGCGGTGCGCCTTGCTGCGTCGTTGGTCGCGAAGGTAAACCTCGGTGCGCTCGTCGCTCGTGAACACCGACGCCCACGCGCCCAGCTCTGGCGCGAGTGCCGCGAGCACGGCGCGTTCGCTCACCGACAAGAGACGCGCCGATGGCCCACCGAACTCGAGCACGACCGGCGCATGATACTTCGCCTCGACACGAGCGACCGCTTCACCGACGCCACGCCGCAAGAGCTCGAGCGCGACATCTCGCGCGCAAACGAACGGACGAACACGGCCCGAGAGCAGCACCTGGATGCTGCGCGGGGGTCTCAACGTGACGCGACCGGTTGCCAGTGCTTCACCGAGCTGAGAAGGCGAAGCAAGCACGGTGAGCATACCCACGCCACCGCACGCGCCCATCCGGGGATCATCTGTGAGGCACAAGCGCGCCGGACTCGCGAACCTCTCGAGGTGCACGGCGCTCGGAAAACCGACGCCAGGCCGCCCGACGAGGATGCCGTGCGAGACGAAGTCCGCGGTCGTCGCCGCCTGGGGAGGGTCCTCGGTCGAAGTGACGCACGTGCCGTCATACGTGATCGCGACTTCGACGACGGCCTTCTTCAAACCCATCGACGACGCCTCGGCCAGCGCACGACCCGGAGCACGTACGAGCGCGACCTGATCGACCTTGACCACAGTCACATC
>JAYVYD010000245.1:0-10647 GCA_043784605.1 Myxococcales bacterium
GAACGCATATTGATGACGAAGTCGCTTTTGGGGAAACGGGAGCCATTGCGCGATACCCACGGTTTGCAGAGCACTTCGCCACCTCGCGCGAAGACCTCACTTGCGCGCGGCGTGGGCCAAGCTTGACCATCGGGGCCGAACATACACGCAACTCATCGCGCAGCGACCTGTTCGCGCAACTTCCGGCTCAACTGTTGTGGGCATTGTCAAGCCCCAGCTCGCTAGGGCTTCACGATTACGTTGTTGTCCAGGCCTACGGCCCCGATACGCGCGAGCGCCCTTCCGTTGAGCGTCGCGCCGCTGGCCAACGTGATGGCTTGGTCTGCCATGATCGTTCCGTGAAAGTCGGTAGTCGTCCCGAGCGTCGCGAAAGTGCCTACTTGCCAATAGATATTGGCGGGCTTTGCGCCGTTGCTCAAGATGACCTTGTGTGCGGCCGTGGTCGTGAATGTCGTGCCGATCTGGAAGATGAAGACTGCATCCGAGTCGCCCTGGGCGTCGAGCGTGAGATCTCCAGCCGAGATCGCCAAGGTCGAAGTGGACTTGTAGAGACCCGGCGTCAGGGCTTGTCCGCCGATGTTTCCGGCGATCGTGATCGGGCACAGCACGCGACCGGCCGCGTCGTTGTACGCCGTCGTGAGGTCGCCGATGGCCGTCACGGCGGTCGGATCCGCGACGTGCGTCACACCCACGATCGTTCCCGGCGGGAAGCCCGTGACCGCGCTGCCTGGACTCAACCCGAGGTCACCCGTAATCGAAGTCGGTCCCGTATTGGTCACCGTGGAGCCCGCGAGCACGGCGAAGCTCGAAGCCAGTCCGAGCGAGATGCCCGATTGGCTGCAGGCTCCTGTCGTGAAGCTCCATGTGTAGTCCGCCGCCAGTGAGAGGCCGCCCAAAGACTTGACCCCCGTGGTGACGCGCGCCGTGTAGGTCATGCCGAGTCCGAGCGTGGTGGCAGGGACGAACGTCAAGGTGTTGGTCGGACTGTCGAAGGTCAACCCGGTAGGGATCGGCGTTGCACCGTGCATGAGAGAGAAATTCACTCCCTTGATAGTCGTGAGATCCATTGTCTGGTTGAAGGTGACACTCGGCTTCTTGTTCACCGAGACGTTGATCGCGCCCAGTGCCGGGAGGGTGGAGAGGACGGCAGGTGGCGCGCCCGTGGCGTCAAGGCCGTCGACACCGACGTCGGCGCTGTCCGTCGGGTTGCTGGCGTCGGCCGCGCCGTCGTCGCTCGGGTGCGTGCCGCCCTCCAATTCAAGCTCGACGATATGGCCGCACGCCGACACGCTGAGCAGCACGAGCGCTAACGTCTTTAGTCGTCTCACGGGGCGCCCTCGGCTTTCACGACGATGAAGTCGATCACGAACACGACGCGTCGGTTGTTCTCACGGCCGACCGCCGTCGCGTTGGTGTCGATGGGCACGGACGAGCCAAACCCCTTGGAAGATAGGCGGTCCGCCGCCACGCCGTGCACTGCCAGATAGTCGAGCACTGCAGCCGCGCGATTCTCGGAGAGCAGCTGATTGTGATCGTCTGTGCCCTCCGACGAAGTGTGCCCCTCGATCACGACGCGAAATCCCTTGTAGTCTTTCAGCGCTTGAACGACGTCATCGAGCACGGGATAGGAGACGTCGTCGAGGGTGGCGAGATCGGAGGCGAATTGAATCTTCTCCTTCAGCTCGAGCCTGTCCTGATGGACGACGATGTTCTGGTACTTGGGACAACCACCATTGTCGATTCGCCCGTGTACGTCCGGGCAACGGTCGACGCTGTCGGGGACTCCGTCTGCGTCGCGGTCCGCGCAAATCTCCGGGGTGATCGCGCGGTCTTGAATGACGACGTGCACCTCCGGCGGTGCTACGCGCTGCGGAAGGCCAGAGCCAACTTCGAAGCTGACGCCGAGAACGACGACGCGCGCATCGCGACTATCGAAGCCCTCGCGAGCGAGCTCCACGACTTGCAAGTAGCGCACGAACGGCCCGATCCAGAACGCGCGAGACTCGCCAATGGGAACCCCTAGGCCGACCGCCGCGTCGAATCCCAATCGATTGAGTTCACCCGTTCGGACATAGAGCGCGTCGACGTCGATCCACGGAGAGATCCCATGGAGCGTCGTCGCGTCGTGAGGCCGCTTGATGCGCACGCCGCCCCCGAGAGCCCAAACACTCGCGGTCTCGTCCTGCAGCGGGGCAGACGGTGGCAGAACCACGACCGACGCGCTCGGGCCTATGTCGACATACGGCGTGACGCCGAAGAGCACCTTGAGCGATTGCCCGCCGCCCGCGCCATAGACCTGCGACTGCGGAGCGCTGATCGGAATTGCCGCACCGGGCTCGAGCTTCACGCTGAAATCGGCCGCTCGTGCCGCGGTCGACAATAACAGGATCGCGATCAACGAAGCGACGAGCGAATATTTCTCGGACACGTAGGGTCGAGCCTAGCATCGTTGGTTCCGCTAATGGCGAGGCACTTCCTGCGCGAACGCGGGCACTCTCGCTCGTAATGCCTCGCTGACAATAACGTCTCATTCGAGGCGCTCCCAAAGTCGCTTGATCAATCCCCTGGGCGCCGCGCGAGGGTCATGTGAAGCCACTCCGTCGCCCAAATCGACTCTTCTAATCCCTCTTCGAACGCGTGCCACGTAGAGCGATCCGCGTCGCCGTGGAGTTCGCGCGAGATCTCGATCGAGTGACGCATCGATGTGATCAGTCCCTCGAAGTGCGCATACGACGCGTTGACCGCCGCGTGAGCGAAGATGACGGACGTCGGTCTTCCTTGGCGCAGCGCGACGGCCATGCGCTCGAAGTCGTCCCCGATCTCCTCGCACCAAGCGTAGAGCCGACTGAGATACCCCGCGAGCGGTCCTTCCAGCGAGAACAGAGGCCGTAGGCGAGTGTCTCCGCGATGCGCCTGCACGCGCTCGAGCGACGCGAGGAGCTCGTTGAGGGCCTTCGCGTAGCTGCGGAGTCGCACGAGCGTCGACGCCGACGCGTCCGCCGTGGGCACCGCGTCGAGCGCCTGTCCGAGCCACTCAACGCGCACACTCAAATCCAAGAAGAGCCCCGCAAAGAAGTCAGTCTCACTCGAAGGTTTGTGTAGCAGCGCGGCGGACGACGGCGGCGGCGGCGGAAGAATTCGACTCATTGCAGGGAGCGTAACCGAGGCTCGTTTTCATCTCGAGTCATAGATGGCGAGTTCGTAATGCGAGCGTCCTCTCTCCATCAGCCACGACTCGGTGCGGAGCTCGAGGCAAACAGTACAGACGATGACGCGCCGCCTCGAAGCGACGCACTCGAGCCTCGCGAGAACGTTCGTGAGCATCGCGCCGTTGAAGGGTGCGAAGAGGAAGAAGACCGAGCCATCCAGCTCGATCGCTTCGGCGTTTGCGTGAAGAAATGACACGCCGCTCAGGCCTAGCGCGTCACGTCGGGCCGTCGCGGCCCGAACCAATGGCTCTTGAATCTCCACGCCGCACGCACGCGCTCCCGAGAGCAAGTGCGCGAGCATGACGACGCGTCCAGCACCCGAGCCGAGGTCCACGAACTCGTCATCCGACCGAAGTGGCGCCTCGCGCACCATCGTCATGATTTCCTCGACGCCGCAAGGCAAGTACGGAACCCCGCCGTAAGGGAGCGTCGGCGCATCGGGCGGCAGGTCGTCGAGTCCGAGCAGCTCGTCGACCCAGACGTCACGATCTCGCGGCGGCACGGACATCACGACCTCGAGGAGCGCAAGGCCGCGAAGCGCACCGCTCGCTATGTCCAGACGAGCGCGCTGCGCTCGAAGCCTAGGCTCAGGCTCCACCTACGCGCGCTTCGGCAGTACGCGCTCCACCTTGGTGGCCTGCCTGGCTTGATTGCGTAATTTCTGAGACTCCCAATACGGCGCGAAGCACGGGCGGTTGACGTACTTGCCAGTGCCCTTTTCTGTCTTCAATTGGTCGTTCTCCCAGAGCACTCGACCTCGGCTCAAAGTGACTGCCGCGTTCCCGAGGACGGTCATTCCCTCGTAGATGTTGAAGTCGATGTTCTGATGGTGAGTCTTGGCGCTGATGGTGCGGCTCTTGTTCGGGTCCCACACCACGAGGTCCGCGTCGCTGCCGGGCGCGACGGTGCCCTTCTTGGGAAACACATTGAAGATCTTCGCCGCGTTCGTGCTCGTGATCGCCACGAACTCCGCGGGCGTGAGTCTCCCCGTGCGCACGCCGTGGTGCCACAAGACGCCCATGCGATCTTCGACGCCGTTGGTGCCGTTGGGGATCTTCCGAAAGTCCTCCAGACCGGCTTGCTTCTGTGGCGTGCAGAAGCAGCAGTGGTCGGTGGCGGTGGTCTGCAGCATGCCCGATTGGAGCCCGCGCCATAGTGCGGATTGGTGCTCCTTCGAGCGGAACGGCGGGCTCATGACGTAGTGTGCGGCGTGGTTCCAATCCGTGTTGCGGTACACGGACTCGTCGATCACGAGATGCTGCGCGAGCACCTCGGCGAACACGCGTTGCCCTTCCAAACGCGCGCGCGTCACCGCCTCCAATGCGTCAATGCAGGAGGTATGTACGAGATAAAGTGGTAGTCCCAAAACCTCAGCGATACGAATGGCGCGATTGGCAGCTTCGCCCTCGACCTCGGGCGGACGAGAGAGCGGGTGCCCCTCGGGCCCCGTGATGCCGCTCTCGAAAATCTCCTTCTGCAACCTGAAGACGAGCTCGCCATTCTCGGCGTGCACGGTGCAGAGCGCGCCGAGATCTTTTGCGCGCGAGAAGCTCGAGACCAAGATCTCGTCGTCGCACATGATGGCATTCTTGTAGGCCATGAAATGCTTGAAGCTGTTGACGCCGTGGTCTTTGCAGAGCGTGCCCATGTCGTCACTGACGGTCTGATCCCACCAGGTGATCGCGACATGCAGCGAGTAGTCGGAGGCGCTCTTTTCGGCCCATCCGCGCCACTTCTTGTACGCATCGAGGACGCGCTCGTTCGGATCGGGAATGACGAAATCGATGATCATCGTCGTGCCGCCCGCGGCCGCCGCGCTCGTCCCCGTGAAAAAGTCCTCGGAGGCCACGGTGCCCATGAATGGCAACTGCATGTGCGTGTGCGGATCGATCCCGCCAGGAATCACATACGCGCCGCTCGCGTCGATTACTCGTGCGCCGGCCACGTTCAAGTCGAGACCGACCGCGTGAACCGTCTCGCCTTCTACATGCACGTCTGCGCGGCGTTCGCCCTCTGCAGTAACGACAGTTCCACCTTTTATCACGATTGCCATGTTGCGACTCCTATGCGAACCCCATTCTGAAGGATGGGGCATCAGGCAGAAAGTGTTGAAGCGTCACGCAAGCCCGCTAGCGGCGGGCTGCCAATGCCCGCGAAAATGTCATGCCGGACTCCAAGACCAAGCGAGCCCGCATTTGGTGGGCTTTGAACGAGTATCCATCAATTCTGCCGCTGCCCCGTTGTGTTTTGAGATAGGGCTCGCCAGTTTACTTCTTCGTCAGCTCCTCATAGGCCTCGGGCCTGCGGTCTCGATAGAACTGCCAGGTCTTGCGGACCTCTTCGATATTGCCGAAGTCGAGGTCTGCGACCAGCAATTCGTCATTGTCCTCACTGGCCTCTTTGAGGATCTGGCCGCGAGGGTCAACGAAGTAGCTCGTGCCGTAGAACTTGCCGATGTTCCACGGGGCCTCGGTGCCGACGCGGTTGCTGCAGCCCATGAAGTAGCCGTTGGCCGCTGCATGCGCGGGTTGTTCGAGCTTCCAAAGATACTGACTCAGTCCTTGGACCGTGGCAGACGGATTGAACACTATCTCTGCGCCATTCAACCCGAGGCAGCGCGCGCCCTCGGGGAAGTGGCGGTCGTAACAGATATAGACACCGACTTTGGCGTACTTGGTTTGGAACACCGGATAGCCGCCGTTTCCCGGCTTGAAGTAGAACTTTTCGTAGAAGCCGGGGTTCACTTGGGGGATGTGCTGCTTGCGGTACTTGCCGAGGTAGGTACCGTCCGCGTCGATGACCGCGGCCGCGTTGTAGAAGACGCCTGCCATCTCCTTCTCGTAGACGGGGACGATCATCACCATGTTGTACTTCTTGGCGTACGTGCTCATCAGCTCGACCATCGGTCCGGGCACGGGCTCCGCGGCGTCGTACCAGCGCACGTCTTGGCTCGGGCAGAAGTAGGGGCCATTGAAGATCTCTTGCAGCCCGAGGATCTGCACGCCGTCTTTGCCGGCTTTCTCGATGAAGGGGATGTGCTTGTCCAGCATCGCCTTCTGAATGTCGGCGACGGACCTCTTCTCGTCGTTGAGTGGGTTGCTCATTTGAATGAGTCCGCAGCGAATGATCCTGCTCATGATGAGTCCTCTAATGAGCCCCCTTCTTGGGGCGTAGTTTCAGGCCTTCATTGACGTGTTGATTCCACGTTGCCGGGGGGAAATTGTTGTCCACCTGCACCATGGAGATGCAGTCTGGCACGGGGCATACGATCTTGCAGAGGTTGCAGCCTACGCACTCCGACTCGTCGATGACGGGCACGCGGACTACGCCGTCTTTGACGTCCTTCGGTGGATGGATGCACTGGTGCGCGCCGTCATCGCAGGCAACCACACAAAGGTGACACCCAATGCACTGATTGGGGTCGATCTTCGCGATGGTCTCGTAGTTGAGATCGAGGTCGCCCCACTCGGAGTAGCTCGGCACGGCCTTGCCGACCATTTGATCGATAGTCTCGAAGTCGTGAGTACGCATGTACTCCTCGAGGCCTTCGAGCATATCCTCTACGACGCGATAGCCGCGCAACATCACCTCCGTGCATACCTGCACGGAGCTCGAGCCCAATAGAATGAACTCTACGGCGTCTCGCCAATTGCTGACTCCGCCGATGCCGCTGATGGGGATCCCGAAGTTCTTCTCGCGCGCCAGCGCAGCCGCCATGTGGAGCGCGATGGGCTTCACCGCGGAGCCGCAATAGCCGCCGTTGCTGGATTTGTTGCCCACGCGCGGCTCCAGCACGAATCGATCGATGTCCACGCCGATGATGCTCTTGATCGTATTGATGAGCGACACACCGTGCGCGCCGCCGCGCTTGGCGGCCAGTCCGTGCGGGACGATGTCGGAGACGTTAGGAGTCAATTTGACCAGAACGGGGATGGTCGAGAACTCGACAGCCCACGAGGTGATCTCCTGATTGACGCGCGGCTCTTGTCCCACCGCGCTGCCCATCCCGCGCTCGCACATGCCGTGCGGGCAGCCGAAGTTGAGCTCCAGTCCGTCAGCGCCGGTGTCCACGGAGCGCTTGATGATGTCTTTCCACTCTTCTTTGGTCTCGACCATCAGAGAGACTATGACTGCGTGCTTCGGGTACTTCTTCTTGGTGTCGTAGATCTCTTTGAAATTGATCTCTAGTGAGCGGTCCGTGATCAACTCGATGTTGTTGAAGCCCGCCCCTTGCACGCCGCGCACGTTCGTCGCGCCGAAGCGGCTCGAGACGTTTTGAATGGGCTGCCCTAGCGTCTTCCACACGGCGCCGCCCCAGCCGGCATCGAAGGCCCTCTGCACTTGCCCGCCCGAGTTCGCGGGTGGCGCGGAGGCGAGCCAAAACGGATTGGGCGACTTGATGCCGCCGCAGTTGGTCAACAAGCTAGGCATGATGCGCTCCAGTCAAGAACCCATGAATCGCGAGCGCCGCGTCCTTGCCCTCCGCGGCGGCATTGACGACCTCTTTGCCTCCGTTGCGACAATCGCCCCCGGCGAACCATTTCTTGCGGCCGGTGCAGCCGTGATCGTCCGTGACGACGCTGCCGTGTTCGACCTTGATGCCGGCGAGCTTGGCGAGCATGTCACCGAGCTTGGATTGGCCGATGGCGACCAGGACCAAATCTGCATTGAGGCTGAATTCAGTGCCAGCGACGGGCTTCTTGTCAGCGCCGACGCGCGTGCACTTCACGTGCTCGACCTTGCCATTGCCCTCGAACGCGAGTGGCAAAGAATGCCACTCGGCGACGGCCTCATCCATTTGAGCGGCCTTCCACTCGTGTTGATAGCCGCTCATCTTCTCGCGCGTGCCGCGGTAGACCATCGTGACGTGAGGCACGCCGAGGCCGAGCGCTTCGCGCACGGTGTCGAGGGCGGTGTTACCTCCGCCGATGACTACGCAGCTCTTCACCTTGGTCAAATCGATCTTCGAGAGCTTCATTCTCTCGATCCAATCGACCGCGCCGAAGACCCCGAGGAGCTCCTCACCGGGAACGCCGACACGAGTGTCCGTGCCGAGGCCCGCACCAAAGAAGACCGCGTCGTGCCTCGTCTCGAGATCCTCCAAGGAGAGATCTTTTCCAATCGAGACTCCCGTCTTGATCTCGATTCCGCCAATGGCCAATACCCAATCGACCTCTTGTGCGCTGCGGTCCGCCTTCATCTTGTATGGCGCGACGCCTGTCGTGTTGAGGCCGCCGACGTCGGTGCGCTTCTCGTAGATCGTGACCTTGTGTCCGTGTCGGCGGAGCTCGTGCGCGCAGGCCAAGCTCGCAGGCCCTGCGCCGACCATGCCGACGTGCTTGCCGCTGTCTTTGCCCGCCTCGAAGAAGCGCCAACCCGCCTCGTACGCGCGGTCGGTCGAGAAGCGCTGGAGCTTGCCGATTTGAATCGGCGGAGACTCCAGGTGATTGTAGACGCAGTCGCCTACGCACAGCGTCTCGACCGGGCAGACGCGCGCGCAGCTCATGCCGAGGATGTTCGAGTCAAAGATCGTCCGCGCGGAGCCCTTCACGTTGCTCGTCGCGATTTTCCGAATGAACTGCGGGATGTCGATATGCGTTGGACACGCCCTGATGCACGGCGCATCCGAGCAGTACAAACAGCGATTAGCCTCCGCGATCGCCTGATCGCGCGTGTATTCGCCTTTGAAATCCTCGAAGACCGCCTCGCTGCGATCTTCATCAAGCTTCTGCGTCATCGCCCCTCCCATAGGAGTCTCGCGGGAAACAAACGACCATAGTAGAAGACGCGAATCTCGCCAAGAGCGGCGGTAACTGGTGGACCATGAACGAGAGCGACGCGGAGCACCTTCAAGACGAGGACGGGCGAGTCGAGCTACGAGCTGAGCAGCTCGTAGCGCAGTCGTCGCTGTCCAAACCGCGATGGTCGGGCTTTGGGCGACGCTCTCGCTCAACATGCCGGACTTCACGCGCTACGGGTGATCGCAGCGCGAGCAAGCGATCGGACGAGTGATCGCACTGGCGAGCACAATGACCGTGTTCGCGGCGATGGGCGTCATCATCACGAGCGCGTCAGCGGCAATTTATGGCAAGGCGATGTGGGATCCCATCGAGCTCGTCGGACACTTCGCGTCTCGCCTCGTCGTCGGCATTGCGATGTTCACGGTCGTCATCGCGACGTTGAGCGTGAACATCGCCGCCAATGTCGTCTCCCCCGCGAACGACTTCGCCAACCTCGCCCCCAAGCGAATCAGCTTCAAAATCGGCGGCATCATCACGGGAGTCATCGGCGTTTTGATGATGCCCTGGAAGCTCATCGCAGACCTGCACAGCTACATCTTTCAATGGCTTTTGGGATACTCGGGCGGATTGGGCTCAATCGCCGGAGTGCTCGTCTGCGATTATTGGTTCATTCGCAACAAGCGATTGGTGCTCGCCGATCTTTATCGCGAAGAAGGCGCCTACACCTACACGAGCGGAGTCAACGCGCCCGTCGTCATCGCCACTCTGCTCGGTTGTGGGCTCGCGTGGATTGTCTTAATTGTCAAACCGCTCCGCTTCCTTCGATTATGCGTGGTTCGTGGGCGCAGGCGTCGCGGGGCTCTCGTATTGGCTCGTCATGCAGGGCAGTCGCCCCGCCAACCATCGCGCGGCGTGACCACGTGGCGCGAACGGGAGAATTGGAGCAAAAAGATCAAATGGTCAGGAAGTCTGAATCCTGATCCCCCCCATCTTTGCGTGAATCTCTCCCTGCGCCAAGGCTAAGATCAATGAAGGGTATTGACGGTTGGTTTTCGGAGGACGAGGGCCGTTGGTATGCCCGGTTCGCTCGCTCTTTGACGGGCGGGACCTTCGTGGAGGTGGGCTCTTGGAAGGGGAGGAGCACTTCTTTCATTGGTCCGATCTGCAACGCGAATGGGACTCGCCTCGTGTGTGTCGATCACTGGTCCGGATCGATTGACTCGTTGAAAGCGCGATATGACGAGGCGCTCGCGAGAGAGAACGTCGAGGCGACGTTTCGTCGAAATATGGATCAATTAGGCATTTGCGTAGAAGTGATGGCGGAGCCGTCCTTGGTCGCCGTCCATCGCTTCGCGCCAGAGAGCATCGACCGCGTCTTCTTGGACGGCAGCCATGACGCCGAGAGCGTGACCGCGGATCTCCTCGCCTGGAGCACGCGTCTCAAGCCCGACGGCCTATTGGGCGGACACGACTATTCGCACAAACACCCTGCTCTGTGCGCGGCAGTAGACGCCTTCGCCGCAGAACGAGGTCTCGTCGTTCTGCGAGGCCCCCGTTCAGTCTATTCCTTCGCAGCTACGGCATAGTGAGCGTCGTCGCGCTCAAGCGGCGAGGTGCTCTTCGTCTTCTAGCGGGATGATGTCGCCTGGGTCTGCGGCTGCGCCCAAGTCGGCGAGGAATTCGACGAGCTCGCCGTC
>JAYVYD010000246.1:0-2152 GCA_043784605.1 Myxococcales bacterium
CGGCGTCATCGGCTGCGGCAAAGCGCAGAACTGCGTCGAGGTCTGTCCGAAAGGCATCCCGCTCGTCGACTCGATCGCGAGCGTGTCTCGTCAGGTGACAAAGCAAATGCTCTTCGGTTGGTTGCTCAAGTAGTCGGCGGACGCGTCGCTCCGAAGCACAAGGTCCTGGGAGGTGCGTGGCCGGTGCGCAGCGAGAATCGCCAACACATTCATGGGTCCTTGAACCTGCAGCGCGCCGAACCCCAGAGCGCGAGGGCGGTCCATCAGATCGAGACGTTCTACGTGACCGGCCGTCGACCCAAGGGGTGAGCGCGCGACAACGGCACGGTCAGCGGCAGCAGCAGCGAGCAGCGAGGGAGGAAAAGCCCTTCCAAAGAACGCCATCGTCCGTTCAGAGCGAGCTATGCCATCGAGCAAGACGTCGTCGTAAAGGTCTTACGCCAAGGCAAGCCCGAGACTCTGCGCGTCAGCCGCGAGCATTCAGGCGGAGTTCCCAGTGGCCGCTAAAGGCGGCGCGGTCGCACTTGACAATAGTTCGACGCAGGGTTTCTGGTTTGTCTCACTCGACGGATCCTCTGCGCGCATCTACACCCCACAGGGCGCAAATCTCGTTTTTTCGGCCGACGTCGACAATACAAATGCAGACTCGCCCGTTTGGATGGAGGGGGTGCTCGCCAATTTTGAATACAAGAATGTAGCGCTGTACACTGGACAATACGCAACCACTGCCAATGGTGTCGTACCCAAACGCGTTACGGGCATCGCGTCCTTGAATAACTATGGTGGATTCATGGTTGCGAATAGTGGGACAGCTCTACTCCTCACTAGTCCAACAACTGCCGAGGTGGTTCGCCTGAGCGACGGATGGGCGTGGTCCCTCACCTCTGAGGCCGAAGATGTGTGGTCAGAGGCCGTTTGGGTTGACAACCAGAGTGTTTGGTTGGGCGTCGCATCGGCGAAGTCTGGCGGCGATTTGTCCGATGGTATTGTGAGATTCGATCGCACCAAGCTTGGGCCCCCTACCATTCCCCCCAGCTGAATGTAGCTATTCGGGACCAAGACACGTGTTTCTCGAGACGTCGGCGTAGAGTTGCGTGGCCGCGCATTCGATATGAGCGGTAAGGATGAATCCGCCTTTGGCGGAGAGACCAAAGGCCGACTTGAAGTTATCCGAAGTGGCCGTGTCGAGTGCCTGGATGCGAAAGAGGAGGCAGTCCTCGACTCGTGCGGTAGCGAAGGGTGGGCCACCGTCGAGTGGGACACACGAGCTGTAGGTTGATGCATCGAAGACGGTTGTGTAGCCGATGCCTCCGGCGAGCGGACGGGTGCCGCAGACTCCGATGGCCTCACGAATGGGTGGAGCTTGGGTCTCGGGTAGCAGTGGCGTTCTCGGGTCCAACCTATAGTGGAAGCTAGCGGTCGGACTCATGACGGTGATGGTACAGGTGGCGTTTGAAAACCCGCGTACGTCCGCCGTCAACTCCAATGAGACCAGGTCGGAATCAATGCACGATCTGCTTGCGGGCGTGTTCGCCGAACTACATCCGCTCCACACCAACGAGAGCGTCAAAGCTGGCAGTACCCGAAAATGGCGAATTGTCGATCGTTGCGCCATTGATGCGGATCTCGCTCAAGAAGTTTATCAAGCGGTTCAAAGCGCGCAAGCTCCCGGCGTTGCCGTACGAGGTGCGCAGAAGGGAAGGAGGATGAAGCGTGGCCCAAGCCGAAGCCCTCGAGACCTCTCTAGTTCAGCAAGCACATGCCGACGGACGGTTCATCTACAACATTGCTGATTCATCGGTTTCGAAGGATGCTCCCGACCTCGCGATCCCCGTAGCAAGAACGCTGCTGCAAACGCTGTTAAACCCCAAGCTGTATCGGTGACCTAGTGGGTTGGTGGAAGCTTGAAAAATCAGAGATTCTGATCGGGGACGCCCCGCTCGACCTCCTTGGTGCAGCAGCGCACGATATTGTGCGCTGTATGAAGCCTCTCATCATCGACGACCGACGATTGCGGAGTGGCAGGCCTTGCTTTTTGCGGTACTTGGTGTTTCGCGGACGGCACTGTCGCCGTGGACATGGACCCGCTGTCGTGGCTCACTCGGCTCGCTGCGTCCGTGCCGCCGCCGAAGTTTTCCCCCTTCGGGGATCA
>JAYVYD010000247.1:0-14955 GCA_043784605.1 Myxococcales bacterium
CTCGCCGCTGGATTTGTACGACCGGCCGGCCAACCAGTTTGTGGCCCAGTTCATCGGCACGCCGCAAATGAATATGCTGGCCGCCGACCGGCTGCCGCAGCTGGTTTCGTTGTTTGCGGGCACCGGCAGCAACGCGCTACCGGCCGGCGGCTTCATCGGTTTGCGGCCCGAGAGCGTGCAGCTGCAGCCGGCCGGTCAAGGGCAACTGCAGGGCACGGTGGAGCTGGTGGAGGCGCTGGGTGCCGAAACGCTGATCTACGTGGCCATGCCGTCCGGCGAAGCACGGTGGCGACCATCGAGGTCGTCGTGGTCTTGCCGTGCGAGCCGGCGATCGTGACGCAGTACTTGCTGCGCATCAGCTCCGCGAGCATCTCACCGCGGCTGATGATCGGGACCTCGAGAGCGCGCGCTCGAGCGAGCTCCGGGTTGTCTTGTTTGATGGCGCTCGAGTATACGAGGACGTCGGCGCCTTTGACGTTGTCCGCGCGGTGGCCGACGTCGATGCGCACGCCCATCGTCGCGAGCCTGCGCGTGACCTCGTTCTCGCGTAGATCCGAGCCCGAGACGTCGAACTCCATCGTGCGCAAGATCTCGGCGAGCCCGCTCATGCCGATGCCGCCGATACCGACGAAGTGAGCGTGTCGAACTCGACCGCGAAACATCAGCGCGCCTCCGCGTGAGAGCTACGACCGTTGCTCTTGCCGTTCTTGGCGATCTTCAGCGCGACGCCTGCGAGCGAGAGCAAGTCTCCCGCAACGTCATAGGCCGCGTGCGGTTTGCCCGCTCGGCAAGCGGACTCCGCCATGCGCGCGCGGCGTGCGTCGTCCGAGAGGATCGCGAGCGCTTCTCGCGCGAGGCGGTCCACCGTTGCATCCTCTTGCGGAACGCAGACGCTCGCCCCGAATCCCTCGAGCGCGCGTGCGTTCTTCGTCTGATGGTCGTCGGCGGCGAACGGGAAGGGCACGAGGATCGATGGTCGGCCTACCGCCGCGATCTCGGCGACCGTCCCTGCGCCTGCGCGCGCGATCACGAGGTCGGCGGACGCGAGCTGGGTCGGGACGTCCTCGAGGAACGGCGAAACGACCGTGTTTTGCAGGCCCAACTGCGTGTACAGTGCACGCACATTGACGTCGCGATCTCGACCGGTCTGATGCACCACGCGAAGGTTCGGATGCGAAGCCGCGACGAGCGCGAGTGCGCGAGGCACGCGTTCGTTGAGCGCCTCGGCGCCGCCGCTGCCGCCCATCACGAGCACCGTGAGATCGCTCTTCGGTTCGTACGCCGACGGCTCGAATCCTTTGCGAAGAGGCACGCCGACCACGCGCGCAGTTCCCTTGCGCACGCGCGGCTCGAGATTCGGCCACGCGATGTACGCTCGTCGGCTCACGGGCGACAGCATGCGGTTGGTGAGCCCGAGCACGCCGTTCGGCTCCATGATCGCGAGGGGGATACCCAAGAGCACCGACGCGAGCGCGAACGGCCCCGCGGCGTATCCGCCGACCGAGAGCACCGCGCAGGGACGCAGCGCGCGAACCAACGACAACGCCCGTAGCGTCGCTCGAGCAGCGATGAAGGCCCCCTTCGCGGCGCGTGTCGGGCCTCCGCCCTTGATGGGAGAGATGTCGAGCAGCTCGAGATCGTAGCCGCGCTTCGGGATGACGTCCTTCTCGATGCCCCGCGGCGAGCCGCCGAACACGACGCTGACGTCCGCGAGAGACGTGAGCGCGTCCGCGACGGCGAGCCCTGGGAACACGTGGCCCCCTGTACCGCCGCCCGCGATCAAGATCGTCGGCCTCACGGCTTCACCTCTTCATCCGCGAGCGCGGCAAGGCTCACGTCGGGCGTCTCGGGCGTCTCTTCTCCGGCCTTTGGCGGATCGCCCTGGCGAGAGATCGACAACAAAATTCCTGCGGCAGCAGCGTTCACGAGCAGCGAGCTTCCGCCGAAGCTCACGAACGGGAGGGTGAGCCCCTTCGTCGGCAACAGCGAGAGCGCGACGCAGAGATTGACGAGCGCCTGAACGCCGAACATTGCCGCGATGCCGAACGCCATGTAGCTGCCGTAGTCGTCGGGGGCACGCAGCGCCGCGCGTATGCCGCGAACGACGAGCAGCAAGTACGCGCAAGAGAGCGACAAGATGCCGATGAAGCCGAGCTCCTCGCCGATGATCGCGGCGACGAAGTCCGTGTGCGCTTCGGGCAGATAAAGCGTCTGCAAGCCGCGGCCGAGGCCGACGCCCCAAGGGCCGCCCGAGCCGAACGACATGACGCTCTGGAATGGCTGGTACGCCAAGTCTTGCTTGTGCGCGTCCATGTCGAGCCACGCGAGGTAGCGCTTGTATCGGTACTCTTTCATCCCGATCGCGGCGACGCCGAAGGCCACGCCCAGGATCGAAGCGCCCATGATGTAGCCGACCTTCGCGCCCGCGACGAAGAGCAGCGTGAACGTCAAGAGCAGCAAGACGATGGCGCTCCCGAAGTCCGGCTGCTTCATACACAGCAACATGAACAGACCCGCGACGAGCAGGTGCGGGAGGAAGCCCACGGTGAACGTCTTGACGCGATCGGCTTTCTTCGCGAGCGAGTACGCGAGCCACAATACGAGTGCGAGTTTGGCCATCTCCGCGGGCTGGATGTGGATCGGACCAACGGCGAGCCAGCGCGTCGCGCCTCCGCCGGAGTGACCGAGACCGACCACGCACGCGAGCAACAGCGCGCCGGTCCCGAAGAGCACGGGGTACGTGAGCTTGTAGAGGCGGTGATAGTCGACGCGCGAGAGGCCGAACAACAGCACGAGCGAGGCGATCGCGTAGGCGACCTGGCGCTTGAGGAAGAACTGCGGATCGTGGTGCTGCACCGTGGCCTCGACGGTGGACGCGCTGTAGACCATGACGACACCGAAGCCGACGAGACCGACGACGATCGCAGCCATGACCGGATCCATCGGACCCTTGGCGCGCTTCTCGTCCGGAGTCGCGTCGAGCGGCGCGGCGAAATTCAGCCTCTTTTTGACGTTCGCGGGCAACGAGAGCTGCATCACTCGCCTCCCGGAAGAGCGCGGACGGCGCGCGCGAACTCGTCGCCGCGGTGCTTGTAGTCACGGAACATGTCGAAGCTCGAGCATGCGGGCGAGAGCAATACAGCGTCTCCGCGCTGGGCGAACTCGGCGGCCTTGGCAACGGCGTCGTCGATCGTCATCGCGCGCGCGACGGGCAGAGCGCCGTTCACCGCCGAAGCGATCGCGTCGCTCGCCTCGCCCATCACGACGAGCGCACGCCCCTTCTCGCGAAGCGCGTCGACGAGCGGCGCATAGCTGCCGCCCTTGTCACGACCGCCAGCGATCAGCACCACGCGCGCCTCCGGGACGCCGAGCACCGCGGTGACGGCTGCCCCTACGTTCGTTCCCTTCGAGTCGTCATAGAACGTGACACCCTCTCTCGCGCGGACGAGGCTCATGCGGTGCGCGAGGCCTTCGAACGAGCCGAGCACGCTCGCGATCGTTTCGTTGGAGACCGCGAACGGAGCGACTGCGGCGACTGCTGCTGCTGCGTTCAAGGCGTTGTGCGATCCGCGGAGTCGTAGCGCGCCGGGATCGATCGTCCGATCTCCGCCGGGTCCGAACGTCACGATCTCTGCCTGGCCGCGCTTGGCTTGCATCAGACACCCCGAGTCACCGAACGGAACGACCGCTAGGTCCTGCGGGGTCTGTCGCAGAAAGGAGTTGCCCTTGGCGTGCGCGTAGTCGTCGAAAGACGAGTAGCGATCGAGGTGGTCATCGGTGATGTTGAGCAACACCGCGACGCGCGGGTGAAAGTCGCGAACGCGCTCCATCTGGAAGCTGGAGACCTCGAGCACGATGACGTCGAAGCGCTCGTCTGCGTGGCTCGCGAGCGGCTCGCCGAGATTGCCGCCGGCGAACACCTTCTTGCCCGCCGCAAGGAGCAGTTCAGCGACCAGCGTGGTCGTCGTGCTCTTGCCGTTCGTGCCGCCGATCGCGACGATGGGCGCCGGGTGCAGGAGGCACGCCGTGGCGAGCTCCACCTCCCCGATCACGGGAACGCCCATTTTCTCGGCCGCAAGCAGCTCCGCAAAGTCTGGAACGCCAGGCGACACGACGATGAGATCCGCCTTCGTCAGGTCGGTCGCCGTGTTCGATCCGAGCGCGAGCGTCACGCCCTCTGCCTCGAGCGCCTTCGCTTGTGGTGACGCCTGCGCGTTGCTGTCCAAGCCGATGGTGACAGCTCCCCGCTTTTGGCAAAGCCGAGCCGCAGCGACTCCGCTCGCTCCGAGCCCGACGACGACCACACGCTTGCCAGAGAGATTCATCCGATCATCTCAGCTTCAAGCTTGAAATGGCGATCAGTGCCAACAAAACGGAGATGATCCAGAACCGGACGATGATCTTCGGCTCGGGCCACCCCTTCTTCTCGTAGTGGTGATGGATCGGCGCCATCAAGAACACGCGCTTCTTGAAGAGCTTGAAGCTGATCACCTGGACGATCACGCTGCTCATCTCGAGGAAGAACACGCCGCCGAGGATGATGCTCAACAGCTCGTTCTTGGTGAACACGGCGCACATCCCGAGGCCGCCGCCCAGCGCGAGCGCGCCGACGTCTCCCATGAAGACCTGCGCGGGGTACGTGTTGTACCAAAGGAAGCCTATACCCGCGCCCACCATGGCCCCGCAGAAGATCGAGAGCTCGGTGACGCTCGCGATGTTCGGGATGTCCAGGTAGCGCGCGACGACGAACCGCTGTGTGACCGAGATGCCGAACGTCGCGCCCGCGAGGTACGCCCACAACAGGTACGTGCTCGCGTTGATGATGACGGGGCCGATCGCGAGGCCATCGAGGCCGTCCGTGAGGTTCACCGCGTTGGACGTCGCGACGACGACGAGCGTCGCGAACACCAGGTAAACAGCCAGGTTCATCGAATAGTGATGCTTGTAGAATGCAACGAACGGGAAGGCGAGGTCTCCGCGGATGTCGAACCAATCCTTCGGGAGCTTGTCCTCTCCTGCGTAGAACGTGTACGCGAGCACGCCGCCTCCGATGAGGAACTGCCCGAGCAGTTTGTAGCGACCCGGGAGGCCCGCCGAGGTCTTTGCTTTGATCTTGAGGTAGTCGTCGAGGTAGCCGATCACGCCGTAGCCTGCGGTGACCGCGGTCGTAGCCCACACGAACACGTTGTGCGCGTCGCACCAGAGAATGGTGGGGACGAGGACGCTCAGAAGGATCAACGCCCCGCCCATCGTCGGCGTACCGCTCTTTTTGAGGTGACTCTCCGGGCCGTCGCCACGGATGATTTGGCCGATCTGCTTCTTCTGCAGCTCGCGGATGAACCAAGGCGAGATGAAGAACGAGATGAGCATCGCCGTCAGCGTCGCGGCGATGACGCGGAACGGGACGTACCGCAAGACGTTGAGCCATCGCAGCCAGCCGATGCGATGGAGCGGGTAGAGGAGCTCGTACAGCATCAGCTCACCTTGCCTCTCGCGGCGCAGAGAGCGGCGACGACACGCTCTGCACCGACGCTGCGTGACGCCTTCACCAACACGACGTCGTTCGCGCGCACCTGGCTCTGGGTGACCTTCACGGCTTCGTCGATGCCGACGCACTTGATGACTTCGACCCGCGCGCGATCGAGCGCGAGGTCTATTTTCCCGCCACATCCGACGACGAGCGACACGCCGTCGAACGAGTCGGCGACGCGCGCGTGCTCCTCGTCCGAGACCGTGCCGAGCTCCTTCATCTCGCCGAGCACCGCGACCGCGCGGCGGCCTTGCTGCTTGGCGAGTTCAGCGAGCATTCGAAGAGACGCGTGCATGCTGTTGGGGTTCGCGTTGTAGGTGTCGTCGATCAGGACTGCACCGTCGGCGAGTCGAACGACGTCTCCGCGCTGGCCTTCGTTCGAGAGTGTGCTCATCGCAGACTGAACGCTCGCAGGGTCCATCGCGTGCCCGGACGCGGCTTCGACGGCCGCGAGGGCCGCGAGGAAATCGATCGCCGACGCCTCGCCAAGGAGCGGAGAGTCGACCTCGAGCGTCTCCTTCGCGTGCGGAGACGCGCAGACCTCGCACGGGCGCTCGTAGGTGATGCGCGCGCCGTCGAAGCCACGACTCGTGACCGAGAGCAGGCGGTAGTCGGCCGACGACCTTCCGAACGTCAGCGCACGGCGCGCGCGGGAGCGGCGCAGCTGACCCATCGCGGCGTCATCGTCGGCGTTCACGATCGCCCAGCCGTCGTCGCCTAGACTCATGTAGAGCGCACCCTTTTCTCGCGCGACGTCCGCGCGGGAGCCACCGACGCCCTCGGCGTGCGCGACGCCGATGTTGGTGATGACGGCGACGTCGGGTCGGGCGATCGACGCGAGGGACTCGATCTCTCCGCGGAGGCTCATTCCTGCCTCCAAAATGGCCCATCGGTGCCGCGGCTCGAGCGTGAACACGACACTCGGGAGCCCGACTCTGTTGTTGAGGTTGCCCGGGGTGCTGCACGTCTCGCCCTGCGCGGAGGCGAGCGCGGCGGCGATTTGCTTGGTGGTGGTCTTGCCGGCGCTGCCGGTGATGACGAGGGTGCGCGCGGGGTCGAGACCGGCACGCGCGCGTCGCCACCACGCGAGGTGACGAGACGCCGCGAGCCCGAGCGCGGCGAGCGCGTCCTTGACGACGACGATGTCCGCCTTGTCACTCCGAACGTCGCGCTCGGTGACGACCACGGCAGCGCCCGCGTCGACGGCGTGTTGCACGAAGTCGTTTCCGTCGAAGCTCTCGCCTTTGATCGCGAAAAACGCGCAGCCGGCGGTCACGAGGCGCGAGTCGGTGACGACGCCATAGGCGGTAAGGCCGTCGCCAGAGATGCGCACGTCGGCGTCTCCCGCGAAGTCCCACGCGCTCACGATCGCCTTGTTTTTAGGGATAGGCGTCGCCATCACGCACCCTGCCGTCTCTTGGCGAGCGCACGCTTGGCATGCTCGCGGTCGTCGAAGTGTCGCTTGTCCGTGCCGACGATTTGGTAGTCCTCGTGACCCTTGCCGGCGATGACGATGACGTCCCCGGGGCTGGCGTTCGAGATCGTCCGCGCGATGGCGACGGCCCGATCGAGCTCGAGCTCGTAGGGTCTGCCGGTCGCGCGCACGGCGGCCTCGATCGGCCTTGCGATCTCCGCGGGGTCTTCCGTGCGCGGGTTGTCGCTCGTGATCACCGACAGGTCTGCTCGCTTGGCGACGGCGTCTCCCATCGGCGCGCGCTTGGTCGCGTCGCGATCGCCGCCGCATCCGAAGACGCAAATCACCCTATTTGTAGCCACCGTGCGCACGGCGTCGAGGACGCGTGCGAGGGCGTCGGGCGTGTGCGCGTAGTCGACGAACACGGCGACGTCGTCTGCGGTCGTGTCGCAGCGCTCGAGGCGACCGGGCGCGCCGAGCTCATTCGCCAACGCGTCCGCCGCCATCCGAACGTCGACACCGAGTGCGCACACGACGCCGAGCGCGACGGTCAGGTTCTCGACGTTGTGCGCCCCCACGAGCGGCGACCGCAGCCCGATGAGACCCTGCGGAGTCCGCACCGTGGCCACGATTCCGCGCGCGGTGAGCGAGAGCTCCGTGGGAGCGACGTCCGCATCGGCGCCGAGCTTCGCGCTGACGCGCAGCACACGCGTATGCACACGCCCCGCCAAATCACGCCCGAAATCTCCGTCGATGCAGATCACCGCGACGCCGGGCGAGCACTCGGTGAAAAGCTTGCTCTTCGCCTCGCCGTAGTCGCTCATCGTGCCGTGGAAGTCGAGGTGGTCTTGCGTGAGATTGGTGAACGCCGCGGCTTGGAAGCGAACGGCGCGCGCGCGACCCAACGAGAGCGCGATGCTCGAGACCTCCATCGCGACGTGCGTCGCACCGCGCCTCCGCATCGCGAGCATCGCGCGCGCGAGCTCGTCGGCCTCGGGAGTCGTCAGCGTTGGCTCCACCACGAGGTCTTTGAACTTGAAGCCGACAGTGCCGATGAGGCCGCATTTCTGAGCCGAAAGTGCCCCATCGAGCGCGCTCGCGATCAAGTGCGTGGTCGTCGTCTTTCCGTTCGTGCCGGTCACACCGATGGCTTCGAGACCGAACGACGGGTGCTCGTAGACCGCGGCGGACGCGAGCGCGAGACCGTCGATGATGTCGTCGACCTCGATCAACGGCACCGTCGCCGTCTCGATCGTGTTGCGTCGCGCGAGCACCGCGCTGGCGCCGTTCGCGATCGCCGCGTCGACGAAGCGCGTGCCGTCTGTCGTCGTGCCCTTGCGTGCGACGAACAAGTCGCCCTTCTTGATACGGCGAGAGTCGTGGTGCACGCCAAACACGCGCGCGCCCCCGTCGCCGCGGACCGTCGCGTTTCCGAGCTCGCGAACCAACTCGAACAGTGTGAGGCCATGCTCGGAGACGACGCCATCGAGGGTCGCCCCTCCGACGGTCATGACGAGGGCTCGAGCACGATGCGCACCGTCGTTCCCTTCGCGACCATCGCGCCTATCGCCGGAGACTGCCGCACCACCTTGCCGGTCCCCTCGATCTCGGGGACGAGGCCAGCAGCGGCGAGTGCGCGCACCGCGTCTCTTGCAGGCAGACCGGACGCGTCGGGGACAGGAACGCCGTTGGGGACTGGCGGGGCCGTGGCGCCAAACGGCACCACCGCAGGCTTCATCGCCGCGAGAGTGAGATCGGCGGGATCGCCGTCGCGCGTGACAGCGGAGATCTTCGCGCTGCCCTGAGGGACGACGCCGAGGTAGCGCAGGCTCTCCTCTGCGACGCGGCGAAACACGGGGCCCGCGAGGTCGCCGCCGTGGTGACCGATCATCGGCTCGTCGAGCACGACCGCGATCACGAGGCGCGGCTTGTCTGCAGGCACGAAGCCTACGAACGAAGCCGTGTAGAGATCCGCTGAGTATCTGCCCGTTCCGGGGTCGACCTTCTGCGCGGTGGACGTCTTGCCGGCGACACGAAATCCAGGGACTGCCGCCTCTACGCCCGTTCCGCCCTCTTCGGTCACGGCGGTCAACATCTCGCCCATCAGGTGCGCGATGTTCGCAGGCACCGCCTCCCGACGAACGTGCGTCGCGCCTTCTCGAACGATGGTCCCGCGATCGTCGTTCACGCGCTTCACCAGCTGCGGCTCGAGCAAACGACCGCCGTTCGCGATCGCGCCCATCGCCATCGCGAGCTGCAGCGTGGTCACGCTCACGCCTTGACCGAACGAAGCGTTCGCCGTCTCCACATCGAACCACGCGCGCCCCTTCGGTCGCAGCACGCCCGAGGCTTCACCAGGCAGCGGCGCACCTGTCTGCTCGCCAAAGCCAAACTTGCGAAGACCTGCGTAGAGGGCAGGCTCGCCCATTCCGAGGCCGATCTTCAAGGCTCCGATGTTCGAGCTCTTCGCGAGGATCTGCGTCGGCGTCAGCCAGTCGTTGAGGTGCGTGTCGTGGATGGTGACGTTGGCGAGCTGGTAGGTGCCGTGCTCGCAGAAGATCTGCTCGGTGGGCTTGAGCGTCCCTTGCGCGAGCGCGGTGGCGACGGTGAACACCTTCATGACCGAGCCGGGCTCGAAGCGATCGGTGATCGCTCGATCCCGACGCGACTCGACCTCGCTGTCGCCGTAGTCGTTGGGGTTGTACCCAGGGGTCGACGCCATCGCGAGGATCTCGCCCGTTTGCGGATCGAGCACGACGATCGAGGCCCCCTTGGTCTCGTAGGTCCCCATCGCGCCGGAGATCTCGCGCTCGGCGACGTGTTGGATCCCGAGATCGATCGTGAGCGTCACGTCATGACCCGCGAGCGCTTGCTCGCTCTCGTTGCCGTCCGAGAATACGAGGCGGCCGCTGCGATCGCGCAGGCCCCTCACCTCTTCGACGCGACCCTTGAGCTCTTCATCGAGCGACAGCTCGAGGCCGTCCTTGCCTTGACCATCGGGAGCGACGAAGCCGATCACGGGGCCGAGCAGCTCACGACCGGGGTAGTAGCGGTGACCCTCGCCTTCGATGTTGATGCCGTGGACCGGCCGCGACTGCCTCTTCGCGTCGCCGAGATCGCGAACCGCGGTGACCTCGTCTCCGGTGACCCTGCGCTTCAGCCAGATGAAGCGCCGCTTGGTGAAGAGCTTCTCGCGCGTCTGTGCCCGATCGAGCGTGAGTGCTGCGGAAAGCCTCATCGCGGCGTCCTCCAGCGCGTCGCCCTGAGCGGCCGGCCCGTCGATGCCGTGGAGCATCTCGACGACGTCGACGCTGATGCTCGGCACCTCGACGCTCACCGCGAGCGCCGTGCCGTTGCGATCGGTGATCGTGCCGCGCTTGGGCTCCACGTGGAGGCGCCGTTGCCGCTGTTTCTCGGCCGTTTCGCGCCACGCGGTGCCGTCCTCCACCTGCACGCGATACGCGCTCGCGACGACCGCGCCGAGCGCGACGCCCATGAGCGCGGAGAGCACGCCCATGCGCATGCGGATGTATTTCGCGCGCTTCGGATCGAGGTTCTTCACGGGTCCTCCGTGACTGCGACGGTGTGATCGCGATCGGGCACGCTGTTCATCGGCACGATGCGCTCGGGCGGTGCGGGCTCCATGCCGAGCAGCGTGCGCGCGACGATCTCGACGCGCTCTGGCGTCTTGTAGCTCGCGGACTCCACCATGAGCACGCGCTTCACTTCGCGCATGCGGGCTTGCTCTGCGCGCGCGCGGCCGAGCTCGTAGCCGAGCGACACCGTCTTGCCGCGCAGCGCGAGGTGCACGACGAACGCCGCGACGGTCGCGGTCGTCGCGAGCGTCCAGAGTGCCACGAACCGGCGCGGCCTCTTCACGGCTCACCTTCAAGATCGGCAGGTGCGAGCAAACGAGCGGCGCGGAGCTTGGCGCTGCGTGATCGACCGTTCGCCGTCTGCTCGTCCGCCGAGGCACCGAGCGGCTTCTTCCAAAGCGGCGCCCACGTCTCCCGCACGTGGAACGCGTGCTTGACGAGGCGATCCTCGAGAGAGTGAAAGCTGATGATCGCGGCGACACCGTCTGGCGCGACGACGTCCGGCAGCGCCGTGAGGAGCGCCTCGAGCTGATCGAGCTCTGCGTTCACTGCGATGCGGATGCCTTGAAACGTGCGGGTGGCGGGGTCGACTCCTCCGTGGCGCACGGGCCCGGTCGCCCGGACGATCGCGCGTCGCAAGTCGAGCGTCGTGTGCAGCTCTCCCTCATCGTGGGCGCGCTTGATGCTCCGGGCGATTCGACGGCTCCTTCGCTCTTCCCCATATTTGAAGATGACGTTCGCGAGCTCTTCGTTGTCCATGCGCGCGATCATCTCGAGCGCGGTCTCGCCCTCGGTCGTGTTCATGCGCATGTCGATGGGACCCTCGCGACGAAAGCTCATGCCGCGCTCGGCTTCGTCCAGCTGCGGCGAGCTCACGCCGAGATCCGCGCAGACGCCATCGACCCTGCCAATGCCGTGGGCGACGAGCGCGCTCTTCAAGTTGCCGAACGCGTCATGGATCAGCGTCACGCGTTCACCGAAGCGCTCGAGGCGGATTCTTGCGGCCTCAAGCGCGATCGTGTCGCGGTCGATGCCGATCACGCGCGCGGTCTCGGCGGACTCGAGGATCGCTTCTGCGTGACCGCCACCTCCGAGGGTCGCGTCCACGTAGGTGCCGCCGTCACGGACCGCGAGAGCGCGCACCGTCTCCTCACGCATCACGGTGGTGTGCTCGAAGCGGTCCAACGTCGTCTCCTCTTCTACTTGCGTCCACGTCCACTCGGACTCCGAGTCCAGCCCCGGCAGAGCGAGCTGCGAGTCTTCTTCTGCCACCAAGAGGCGTGCGCGTGCGGTGCTCACAGCCCTAGCTCCGCCAAGCGCTTCTGCATCTCGCGCTTCTCGTCGTCCGTCGTGTCGAACGCGTCGCGCCACGACTTCTTGTCCCAGAGTTCGGCGAATTTTCCGCTGCCGGCCCAGACCACGTCTTTGCTCAGGTTCGCGTGCTCGCGCAGCGTCGGCGGCACCAAGATGCGCCCAGAGTCGTCGACATCGCACTCGACTGCGCCCGAGACGTAGATACGGCGGAGTCGCTGCACGGCGCGGTCGAACGTGGAGAGCTTGCTGATGCGCTCTTCGAACGCGAGCCACTCGGGCATCGTGTACGCGACGAGGCACGGATCGAGGCCGCTCGTGAGCATGATGCGGCGCTCACCGATCGACGTGAGGACGTCGCGGTACCGCGCCGGAAGGCTCGTACGGCCTTTCGGGTCGATGGTGTGCTCGAACCGACCTCGAAACATCAATCCGCTCACTCCGCTCTTCGCGACGTGGGGGAAGCCAAACCCTAGCTAACGAACTGGCCGGCCGAACGAAGACCGAGGTACATTGCAGCCTTCAGGGCAGCAAACTCGGTCATGGTACTTCTTGCCACTTCTTCCCACGTCTTGCCGCCAACCTAAAGGCTGGTGCGGAGGTGTGTCAACAAAATCGCCCAGGAAAATGGGCCGTTCGTGCGTTCAGCGGTACAGCTGACTCGTGTGGGGTGAAAATGACTCGTACCGGGTGTCGAATTTGACATGGCCACCAAGAAGCGTTCGAGGACAGTGCGGCGAGAGCTCGAGCGGGCCAAAACCAAGCTCGGTCACGTGCGCGAAGCGCTAGAGGCGCTGGAGCCAGGTGGAGCGCCGACGCATCCGATCGAGGTCGAGAGCGCCTCGCAAGTGGAGCCGCACGCGCGCGCGATGCACTGCCCCGTGTGTGACGACGCCTATCGGGTCGTCGAACATGAAGCGACTCACGGTGCGCAGGGCTCGCTGCGCGTCGTCACCCTCACCTCCCCGCGATGCGGGAGAACGCGCAAGGTCTGGTTTCGACTTCGTCCCGCGCTCGTCAATTGAGACTGGCGACGACAATTGACGTTGGCGACGCCAATTGAGCGGTTCTGACGATCGCGTAGACTCGCGTGCGCCATGACCAAGACAGTGAGCGATTCCGGATATTGGGACGAGGCGTATCACGAGGGTCGTGATGGGTGGGAGCTGGGCCGCCCAACTCCGCCGCTGCTGCGCGCGGTCTCTTGGTTGGGCAAGCCGAACGGCGCTGCGGTGGTCGTCGGCTGCGGTCGCGGTCACGAGGCGATCATGTTGGCCGAGGCCGGGTGGCCGCGCGTCGTGGGCTTGGACTTCGCGGTGGAGGCGACGCGCCAAGCGGAGCTCCTCACGCCGACCGCGCTCGTCGGGCAGCTCGAGTGGCGCACCGGCGACCTCTTCGCGCTGGGAACCAAATCGCCATCGGAGTTCGCACTCGTCGTGGAGCACACGAGCTTCTGCGCGATCGATCCCTCGCGTCGCGACGAATGGATGCGCTCCGTGTTCGCGACCCTCCGACCGGGCGGGCGCTTGCTCGCGCTCTTCTACGTGCACCAGAAGCCCGGCGGACCTCCGTTCGCTGCGAAAAGCGAAGACGTCAAACCCGCCTTGAAAACAGCCGGATTCGTGATCGAGCGCGAAGAGATCCCGAGCGACAGTATCGAGCGCAGGAGCGGCGAGGAGTGGCTGGTGCTCGCGATGCGCCCTGCCGTCAGTTGAACGCGGACTTGTTGTTTTCTGATTCGGTGTGGAGCGGGATCACGCGCGTGGCGGGCGCGACGCCGGGCTGTGCGGGATCTTCTCTCGAGAGCACGACGTCTCCGACGCGCACGCGATCGACGCGCCAGTACAACCGGTAGTCGGAGCCGTTGGTGCCGCCCGTGTGGACGACGTCGGGACGACCGACCCAGTCGCCTTTCTTGACGATCCAACCCTTCGACGTGGGATCGACGAGCATCGCGCGCGGATAGTCGCCGCCGGTCACGATCGCGATCAACTTGAGCTCGTCGATCGAGTACTGCTCGAGTACGGGGTGAAGCTGCCCGCCGCGATCGGCCTCCTTGCCTTTCGTGTCGACGAACATCGACGCGTAGGAGCGGAACGGATCTCGATTGCGGTCGCTCTCCGTGAAATCGTTCTCGCCAAACTCGGCCTCTTTGACGACCGTCGGCGGGAGCCCTGCGTCGGTCGCTTGATTGGCCGCGCGTTGTGATGCGGCGGGTGGCGCGGTCGTCTTGACCGGCTTGTTCCCGCAGGCGACGAGCAAGATCGCGACTGGCGCGAGGCGTAGGAGAGACATCACTTGCCTCCCGCGGAAGCGGCGGGCGCAGGCGGCGGCGCTTGGCCTGGCGGAAGCGTACCGCGGCCACTCACGGCTGGCGGTGCTTTGATCGTGTGGAACGTGGTGGCCCGACACTTCGCTTGCAGCATGACCTCGTCGCCCTCGATCTTCGGGTCGCTGAGCTCGATGTTCTCGACGTTGATGATGCGCTCGACGCGGCCCACCTCGTAAGCGAACTTCGCGACCTGGTGAAAGCGCCCGCGCATCTCCAGCTTCATCGGGAACTTCGCGTAGAACGACTCGACCTTCTCGTCCTCGGGTGTCCACGTCTTCAACTCGACGCCGCTCACGTTCGCCGCTTGCTGGAGCGACGAGAGAAAGCCCGCCGCCTCGGTGTCCGACGGCAGCGCCTTGTTCAAGTCCTTCTGTCGCTGCTGGCGGGCGCTGAGGTCTTCTTTGTCTGCGAAGTACGTCGTCCTCTCCTGCTCTGCAACGGCCAAGTCGCCCTTGGATCTGTTCCGGGTGGCGGTGGCGGTCGTGATCTTCGCGGAGATGTCGCTGTAGAAGACGACCCAATACACGAGGCCAATCAAGGCGACGAAAACACCGCCGACGCCGAACTTCGCCGGTGTGTTCAGCTTGGAGAGAGAGCTTTGTTGTGCGGGGCTCGCCATCAGTATTTCACCTTCGCGACGATCGCGAACTGCTTGAGGTTCACGTGGGAGACCTCGTCCATCTTCTCCGTCGCCGATGGAGGCTTCACGTCGGCGAAGTAGTCGCTGAGCGCGAGGCGCCGCTCGAACTCGGCGACGTCTTCACCGTCGCGC
>JAYVYD010000248.1:0-9335 GCA_043784605.1 Myxococcales bacterium
CCCGCGCCGCGCCTGAGCATGCGAAGCGAGGTTCGGAGTAGGCCTTCCTTTTCGCTGGGATCGTGCGTCGAGCCGCTCCGCGTCGAGATCGAGATCGACACGATCGGCAGCGTGCGTGACTCCAGCGCGAACAGAATCGCGCCGCCCTCGAGCTCCATGCGGCTCAAGAGGCCTCGCTCCCGCCGTTCGGCAGAACGATGACGACCGTTCGCGATTCCTTGACGAGCGTGCTCTTCGCCACGGCGCGAACCTGCTCCGCGGTGACCGCTCGCAGCGCGTCGAGTCGGCGCATCACGCCCGCAGGGTCTCCGAGGACGGTCTCGTAAAAGCCGATCTGCTCGGCCTTGCCAGACGCGGTCTCCAAGCCTTGTAGCGTGGAGAGCTCTTGCCGAGCCTTCGCGCGATCCAGCTCGGTTTCGCTCACGAGCTCGTCTCTCACACGCGCGAGCTCGACCTCGAGCACGCTCGAGACCTCCGCGGTGGTGTGACCCTCGCGCATCGTGAAATACATCTCGAAAAGGCCGGGATCGCGGAACGTCGAGACCCACCCGCGCAGGTCGCTCACGAGCTCGAGTTCGGTGACCATCTTCTTGTAGAGCCGTGACGCACGACCCGCGAAGAGGACCTCGCAGAGCAGCGAGAGCGGCGCGTGGTCTGCATCCCCGAGCGCGGGGCCTCGATAGCCGATGAGCATCTTCTCGGTCGGCGTCGGCTTCTTCAAGACGAGCCGACGCTCCTTCTTCTGCATGGGTTCGCGGCGCGTCTCCTCCGTCGGGATCTTCGCTGTGGCGAGCGGCGCATAGGCGCGCTTCACCTTCGCGAGCACGTCCGCCTTGGCGAAGTCGCCGACGACGACCACCGTCGCGTTGTTGGGCGCGTAGTAGGTCTTGTAAAAGGCCCTGCAATCGGCGGGTGTGTAGCCCTCGATGTCCTTCATCCAGCCGATGGTGGGCCAGTGGTACGGGTGCTTGGTGAACGCGAGCTTGTAGAGCTCCTCGTTCGCGGCGCCCTCGACGTCGTCGTCGACGCGGAAGCGCCGCTCGTTCGAGACGACCTCGCGCTCTGACTCCACCTGTGGCTTGCGCAGCACGAGGTGCGCCATACGATCGCTCTCGAGCTTTACCGCGAGCCCGAGTGACTCCTTCGGCAGCGCCTCGTAGTAGTAGGTCCAGTCGAACCAAGTTGCGGCGTTGGACTCGGCGCCGCTCTCCTCTAGCTTGCGGTCGAACTCGCCGGCCTCGAGGTGCTCCGTCTCGTTGAACATCAGGTGCTCGAAGAAGTGCGCGAGCCCTGTTTTGCCGGGCTTCTCGTGGCGCGAGCCCACGCGATACCAAGTCGAGTACGAGACGACGGGCGCGCTCGCGTCATTCAGGAGCAGCAGCGTGAGCCCGTTCGCGAGGCGATAGCGATCGATCTGTGCGTCGCCGAATGCGTGACTCGCCTCGTGGGTGAGAGCAGGTTCGGCGCTCGTCTTGGCCGCGGTCCGTGCTTGGGTCGTGCGCCGGGCGGCGCGCGGGGTCGCAGGCTTCAGTTGTCTTGTCGTCATTGTCAAAGTCCTCGCATGTCGAGCACGGTCATTGCGCCGTTTTGCCACATCCACACGTGTGGACCGCACATCACTGCGATGCCGGAGGCCCAGCTCTCGGTGCTCCCGCTCGGTGCGCCGAGTGGTCCGAGGCGCGCGACGCGGGCGGGCTCGCGCGTACCGCCGGCCTCGTAGAACACGGGATCGCCCGAGCCGGCGATGACGACACCGCCGTCGCTCGCGATCACGGCGCCGCCATCGACCCCACGCACGGCGTGCAGAGGGCGGGGTGCGCCTGCTTCGGTTCGAAACGCCGGTTGGCTCTTGTCCCAACGCACGGGCTTGGGAGCGGCCTCGTCGACGCGATAGACCGTACCGTCCTTTGCCAGCACGACACCGACGCCGCGCCACACGTCCAGATCGAGCAGCGCACCCTCGAGCACTTGGTTCTCGACGATCGGCAGCCACTTCTTGCCGTCGAAGCGCGCCACCGCTCCCACGTGCTCGCCGCACACGAGCATCGCGATCTCTTCGCGGGGACCGGGGCACAGGGCGACGACGCTCTCGGTCGATTCGAGGTCGGCGTCTGGAGTGAACGGGACGAACTCCTTGCCGTCGAACACGAGCATTGCGCCCGCGCCCCAAGCAACGACGCGATCGCCGACGCCGCCGATCCCGTACCACCAAGGCCGTCCACGCGTCGGGCGCCGAAGCGGGTACACCTTCGCGCGACCTTCGACAAAGTGGATCGCGCTGCCTGTCGCCGACAGACCCCAGAGCGAGTCGTCGCTGGCGGCGAAGAGATCGTGCAATGGCTCGTCGACGGCGTGTGCGCTACTGACGGCGCCGCCCTTGACGTGCAGCAGCAGGCTCGGTGAGCGCTCTCCGGTGCTGCTCGTTCGACCGAGGACGTAGAAGTCTTGCGCGGAGGCGCCGCTAGCCGCGCGGAACGTGTGGCGAGACGCAGGCAGCGTCGCCATGCTCACGACTCCGCGCAGCACGAGCGGAGGCTCACGAGGCGCCTTGCGTAGATCGCGGACTCGATCAGGATGCGCAGGCGAACGTGGGATGTCGCCGAAGAAGTTCTCGTCGCGGAAACATCGGAGCCACCGGAAGACATCTTCTGCTTCGAAGACGACGATGCCCGATCGTAGCGAGCACGCGAGCGTGAACTCGTCCAGGTTGAGCACGAGCGAGGCCCTGCCGCTCGAGTCGAAGAGTCGGTTGTGCTGCCCGCGCACTTCGGCCGCCAGCTCGCCGCCGATGAGCTCCTCGATCGCGGTGACGTCTCCCGTCTCCATGCGGCCAACGACGGGATCGTCGAACGTGAAACCGAGCTGCGCCAAGAGCGCGCGGAGCGAGACGGGCAGGGTAGCCGCCGCATTCTCGATGACCTCTTCACGGCGGTCCGCCACTTGATCGAGCCACTCCGCGAAGTGGCGAGCGCGAGCGCGGACGGCGCCGCCGGCCTCTTCGACGACAGGCGGCTCGTCCACGTCCAGCCCGTTGCGCAGATCGAAGCAGAAGAGGACGTCGCCACGACGGCTGAACGGAAAGAGCTTGTTGTTGCCCGTATGCGCGCGCTCTCTCGCCATGCCGTCTGCGTCGAGGAGTTGCTCTTCCTCGCCGATCGACCCGCTCACGCGCATCGCGGCGTCGTAGCTCGGTGGCAGCGGTCGGCGCATCAAGCGCGCACGATCGGCGAGCTCCGCCTCAATGATTGGAGGCCCGAAGCGCTCTGCGTGTCCCTTGCGCCGGTGGACGGTCTTGATTCGTTCGAGCGCCGCGACCGCGAGCCTGGTCGGCTCTACCCGGATCTTGGTGCTGCGCTGCGTTCGCTTGAGAGTTCGTCGCATGCGTGGAACGGCGCCGAAGCGCGAACTACGCAGCGTACAGTGTTTGCTCGACTTTCGCGCTACCGATAACCGGCCGCTTGCAGCTCGAACATTTTGGCGTATCGGCCCCCCTGCGCGACCAGCGAGTCGTGCGACCCCTCTTCGACGACACGCCCTTTTTCCAGCACGAAAATGCGCTCGGAGAGCCTGACCGTGGGGAAGCGATGTGAGATGACGATCGTCGTGCGACCCTTCGTGAGCTCACGGAAACGCTCGAACACGGCGTGCTCGGCCTTCGCGTCGAGCGCCGCGGTAGGTTCGTCGAGGATGAGGATGTCGGCCTCTTCGCGCATGAACGCACGTGAGAGAGCGACCTTTTGCCACTGGCCACCGGACAGCTCCACGCCGTCTTTGAACCAACGACCCAGCTGCGTCTCCTTGCCCATCTTGAGCTCTTGCACCACGGGATCGGCGCCTCCGCGCACGATCGCGCGATCGACGCGTGGGTCATCGCGCTGGTGCTCGACGCTCCCGAGCGAGACGTTTTCTGCGAGGGTGAGCTGGTACTGCGCGAAGTCCTGAAAGACCACGCCGAGTCGCGCTCGCAGCGCGCGCTCATCCCACGTCGCGAGATCCTTGCCGTCGACGAAGATGTGTCCCGAGGTCGGCTGATACAATCGGGCAAGCAGCTTGACCAGCGTGCTCTTACCGGCGCCGTTCTCTCCGACGAGCGCGACGCTCTGGCCTTCGGGGATGAAGAGCGTCACGTCATCGAGCGCGGGCTCGGTCTTGCCGTCATAGGTGAACCGCACGTGATCGAACCGCACGCCGCGCTCTGTCGCGTTCCCCTCCGCGGGCGGAACGGTGGGCTTGGGGTCGTCCTCGCTCGAGAGAAAAGCAAACAGGTTGCTCATGTACAAGTTGTGCTCGTACAAGCCGGAGAGCCCCGCGAGCACGGACTGAAACGCGTTCTGACCTTGGCGCAGCGCGAGCACGTAGAGCGTGAGATTGCCGAGCGTGATTGCGCCCTTCGCCGCGGCAAGTGCGAGAGACGCGTACGCGCCGTAAAACACGCCGGTCGCGAGCAGACTGAGCGCGTGCGAGACGGCAGAGCGCTTGGTCGCGAGCGCGCGATCGTCGCGATAGAACGACTCGGCGAGCTTCTTGTACCTCGCGAGCAGCAGCGGCCCGAGGTCGAGGATGCGCACTTCCTTGGCATGCTCGTCGTTGGCGAGCACGTGCTCGAGGTAAGCGAGCTTGCGCGTGTCAGGCGAGCGCCAGTTGCGGAAGCGGAACGCTTTCTTGCTGTAGCGCATCTCCGCGATGGTCGCGGGGAGCGTGGACAGCGCGAGCGCGAGCATCCATGTCGGGCTCTGGCTGAGAACGAGCGCCGCATAGCCCGCGAGCGTGAGCGTGTTCTGCACGATCGCGAACGCCTCGGTGACGAGCGAAACCGGCCTGGAAGAAGCCTCGCGGCGTGCGCGCGTGAGCGAGTCGTAGAACTCCGAGTCCTCGAAGTGCGCTAGCGAGAGATCTGTCGCTTTCTCGAGGATGGCGACGTTGACGTCCACGCCCATGCGCGCCCCGAGCACCATGCGCACGAGGCTCAGCCCACGCGTGCACGTCGCCTGAAGGACGACCGCGGCGAGCTCGAAGCACACCCAGGAGAACGCCGCGTTCGTGTCCTTCGCGACGACGGCATCGACGATGTGCTTTCCGCCCCAAGCCACCCCCAACGGCATCACGGCCGCCACGAGCGTGAGCGCCGCGAGCGCGATCGTGAGCAGCCGAGACGAACGCCAGACGAGCGCCACCGTGCTGCCGAGCAACGACAGCATCTCCCTCACCGAGCTCGACCAGCGACGCAGCACTCTCACGTCGATGAGATGGCTGTCGTCGCCCTCAGGAGTCGACCTTGAGAATGGCCAAGAACGCCTCTTGGGGGATCTCGACCGAGCCGACCTGTTTCATGCGTTTTTTTCCGGCTTTTTGCTTCTCGAGGAGCTTGCGCTTGCGGCTGATGTCGCCGCCGTAGCACTTGGCCGTGACGTCCTTGCGGAGCGCGCGGACGGTCTCGCGCGAGATGATCTTGCCGCCGATCGCCGCTTGGATCGCGACCTCGTACTGCTGCTGCGGGACGAACTCCTTGAGCTTCTCCGCGAGCGAGCGACCACGAGCGTGCGCGCGATCTTTGTGGACGATGATGGAGAGTGCGTCGAGGGGGTCACCGTTGACCAGCATGTCGACCTTCACGAGGTTGCCGACCCTGTAGTCCGTGATCTCGTAGTCCATGGACGCGTAGCCGCGCGAGACGCTCTTCAGCTTGTCGTGGAAGTCGAAGAGCACCTCTCCGAACGGAAGCTCGTACATGACGATGACGCGCTCTTTGCTCGCGTACTTCATGTCGATCTGAGTGCCGCGCTTGTCCTGGCAGAGGGCGAGCACGGCGCCGACGTACTCGGCCGGCACGTGGATCGCCATCTTCACGAAAGGCTCCTCGATGCGGTCGACGTACTGCAACGGCGGCAATTTTGCCGGGTTGTCGACGATCACCATCTCGCCGTCGTTCTTGAACACGTGATAGACGACCGAGGGCGCAGTCTGGATGAGGTCCAGGTTGAACTCGCGCTCGAGTCGCTCTTGGATGATCTCCATGTGGAGCAGTCCGAGGAACCCGCAGCGGAAGCCGAAGCCGAGCGCCTCCGAGCTGTCCGGCTCGAAGTTGAACGCCGAGTCGTTCATGTGCAGCTTCTCGAGCGCGTCTCGAAGGTTCGGGTAGTCCGAGCTGTCCGTCGGGAAGATCCCGGCGTAGACCATCGGCTTGACTTCCTTGAAGCCCGGGAGCGCGGCAGTCGCTTGCTTCGAGAGGAGCGCGTGCGTGACGGTGTCGCCAACGTTCGTGTCGTGGACGGACTTGATGTTGGCCGCGAGGAACCCGACCTCGCCAGAACCGATCTCCTCGAGCGCGACGGGAAACGGCTGAAAGCTGCCGAGCTCGAGCACTTCGTACTCCTGCTTGCTCGCCATGAAGCGGATCTTGTCGCCACGTTTGATCGAGCCGTCGATGACGCGCACCATCACCATCGCGCCGCGGTAGCTGTCGTACCAAGTATCGAAGATCAACGCGCGGAGCGGTCCGCCCTCTTTGCCTTTGGGAGGCGGGACCTTCGCCACAATCTGCTCGAGGATATCGGGAACTCCGACGCCCGTCTTTCCGCTGCAAGAGATGGCCTCGGCGCAGTCGAGCCCGATGACCTGCTCGATCTCTTCGCGCGTCTTGTCGACGTCACTCGAGGGTAGGTCCACCTTGTTCAGCACCGGTAAGATCTCGAGGCCTTGGTCGAGCGCGAGGTAGACGTTCGCGAGCGTCTGCGCCTCGACGCCCTGCGTCGAATCGACCACCAAGATCGCGCCCTCGCACGCCGAGAGCGACCGAGACACCTCGTAGTTGAAGTCGACGTGTCCTGGCGTGTCGATCAGGTTCAGCTGATAGAGCTGTCCGTCCTTCGCGACGTACTTCAAGCGTACGTTTTGCGCCTTGATCGTGATCCCTCGCTCGCGCTCGATGTCCATCTTGTCGAGGAACTGCTCGCGCGCCTCTCGCTCCGAGACGGCTTTGGTGACCTCGAGGATGCGGTCTGCCAGGGTCGATTTGCCATGATCGATGTGCGCGATGATGGAGAAATTGCGGATCAGAGACTGCTGCGTAGGCATGGTACGTGTTCCGGGCGGGCTCTTAGCACACCGCGCCACCGGTGCCGCACGCTCGAGCGAAGCGAGAGTACGGACGCGCCGTTGCGATCACTTCTTCTGTGCGTCGGCGGCGAGCGATGGGGAGCTACGGTCGCTACGGACGCGGGGCGCTTCCTTGACGTCCTCATCTGAGTCGCGGGACTCTTTGCTGCGCTTGCTCGGCTCGTCGACTAGCGGCAGTTGGCCTGGAAGCAGATGCTGGTAGTGCCGCAAGACGAGGTCGATGCCTTCGCGGATGTAAACGGCGACGGGCACTTTCGTACGCTCGTGCAGGAGCTTGAGGCGATCGCTCTGCTCAACAGTCACGTAGATGGTCGTCGAGATTTTCTTACGAGACATCGCCGCGTTCCCTCATTGCCCTGACTAATACGAACGAACATACAATACGTGAACATACGTCACGTTTCAAGGCGAGGTTGATAAAGAAAATAAGTTCATGACATCATACTTGTATGCAGGAGTCCGTGAAGTCGAAGGTTGACGTGCGCTGTATGGGACAAGTTTGCCCCACCCTGCGCTTCTGAGCTTGGTGGGGAAACGGCGTTTGCACACACAGTCCGCCATGCCGGGCTTGCCCGCTTGGCGCGCCCGCGGCTATCCTGCGGCGCGACATGATGATTCTTCGCTCGTGTTTGCAAAGCAATGCACCTTGGGTGCTGTTGGTGGGCGCGCTTGGCGCAGGCGCGTGCGGCGGCACCGAGCCTACGAGCAAGCCAGCCACGTCGGCCGATCCTAAGGCAGTGGCAGGCGTCGACGAGAAGATCATTCACGAGAAGTGCGATTCGAGCATGGGCAAGGTCGAGACGGTCGACGCCAACAACGACGCGAAGCCGGACATCACGCTCGTCGTCGACAAGGGTGGTCGCAACTTGTGTCGGATCACCGACCTCAATCACGACGGAAAGCCAGAGATGGTCGAGTACTGGGACGACGCCGGAAATCTGCGACGCCGCGAGCTCTCTTTCGAGAACACCGAGGCGGTCACGGCGATCGAGCTCTACAAAGGCGGCAAGCTCAGCCTTCGCACTCTGGACACCACGGGTCAGCGCCGCATCGACACTTGGGACTACTACGACGACACTGGCCGACGCATCAAGCGCGAGCGGGACACGTCCAACGCGGGGCACATCGACCAGTGGTGGACGTTCAACGTGGACGGCACCGTGACGATCGCCGTCGACAGGCGCGGCGACGGTCAACCCGATCCCGAGAGCACGATCACGGTCACCGCCGGTGGGGCGGCCGTCACTGCAGACGCGGGCCCCGCGCCGGCGCCGGGCGCGAGCGCATCGAACTCCGACGCAGGCAACGTCCCGCCGTCGGCCGCGCCGCCCGTGATTTACTCCGACGGACAACAGGTCCTCGGAGACGCAGGCACGCCTGCTAAAAAGAAGAAGAAGGGCAACAAATGAAACGCTCACTCCTGCCTCTCTTCGGCCTCGCCACGCTCGGGATTTTCTTCGCTTGCGGCGGCAACAATCAGCCGCCTCCAGTCGCCGCGCAGTCGGCGCCCGGCGGAACCAAGGATCAAGCGAGCTGGCCCACGGACGACAAGTCACTCTGCGATTGGCGCAACAAGCCCGAGCTCGAAGTGAGCGAGACCGCGGGGCCTGGCGCCGTACGACCGAACATCCGCCGCGTCTTCAAGATCGTGGGCGAGGGCGACGAGCGCCACAAGACGCTCATCTGCCGAGAGATCGACACCAACCTGGACGGCATCAAGGACGTAGTGCGCACGTTCAACACCAGGGGCGAGGCCGTCAAAGAAGACGCAGACACCAACTACGACGGCAAGCTCGACGTGTGGCTCCAGTTCGCGAACGGTCGCGTGATCGAAGAGGACACGGACACGCTCGGAGATGGCAAGCCGCACCTCTGGAAGGTCTACTCGAACGGCCAGCTCTCGCGCATCAAGCGCGACACGAAGGGCACCGGCAAGCCGGACATCTGGGAGATCTACACGAAGGGTCGGCTGGAGCGCATGGGCGTAGATCAGAGCGGCGATGGCCGCGTCGATCTCTGGGAGCGCGACGGTATCTATCAGAAGCAACTCGAGGCCGAAGAAGAGCAAGTGCGCGCGGCGATGGATGCAGACGCTGGGCGCGGCATCGTAGACGCTGGCGCGGACGGCGGCGGCGATGGCGGCAAGCCGAAGCGCGCTGAAAACCGATAAATTCGAGCTCGCAATGAGGAACGCGAAAGACACGCGGTGTCTCATGTCA
>JAYVYD010000249.1:0-3784 GCA_043784605.1 Myxococcales bacterium
GCGTTCGCCCTTCGCGCGAAGCTCGCGATGTACACGCGGACTGCCATAGCGCTTGTCGCTTTCGGCGTGCACCGTCGCGATCTCTCGCACCAGCTCGACGTCGCGTGCCGCACGCAAGGACGGCGGACGAGCCTCCCACGCGTAGTAGCCGCTTCGCGAGACGTTGAGCACCCTGCATTGCACAGCGATTGGCCACGTCGCCTTCTCCGCGAGGATGAACGCAAACTTCACGTGTTCTCCTTCGCGAAGAAGGCCGCCGCTTTTTTTAAGATATCGCGCTCCATCTCGAGCAGCCGCACGCGCTTGCGCAGCGACGCGAGCTCCTCGCGCTCCGCCGTCGTCGTCGCACCTGGCGGGCCCTTGCCTTCGTCGGCGTCCGCGCGGCGCACCCACTCACGCAGCGTGGTCTCGGTCAGGTCCAGCTCCTTCGCGATCACGCCAGCCGACTTGCCGAGCTTCTCGCCCTCGCGCACGACGCGAACCGCTTCGGCTTTGAACTCCTTCGTGAACGTTCTTCTCTTCCTTGCCATCGAACACCAGTCCTACCGCACTCCCGTGCGATTGTTGGTGTCCACCAAACCGGGGAAAGATCAGTTTGGGGAAACGACCTCTTCGAGGTTCTTGGACTCGGCGTAGATGCTGGCAATGTCGTGTCGCCAACCCCCGTGACTACGCTCGGGTTTACGGTCGCTGGCGCGACCAGCACGTTCAACCACTCATGCGCTGTCTTTGTTGATGGCAGCGCGTCGTGCTGGGGCGCGGAAGCCAACGGCGAGCTCGGCGACGGTCTGACCGGCGGCATACGATCGCTGCCTTATCCGGTAAAGGGACTTGGCGGGTTCGCCACAGCGATCAGCACGGGCGCCAACTTCACGTGTGCTTTGCTCTCTAGCGGTAAGGTCGAGTGCTGGGGCCAAAATTACCTGGGGCAACTCGGAGACGGTACAGGCAATGACAGCCTCACGCCTATCGATGTCATGGGCTTGAACGATGTCGTTGCGATTGCCTCTGGTGGGTACCATGCGTGCGCACTTCGCTCGACAGGCACGGTGCGCTGCTGGGGCGACAACGAATGGGGGCAGCTTGGCGACGGCGTCGTCCCTGATGGTGGCGACAACTACGAGTTCGCTCCAGTCGACGTCGCAGGCCTGTCAGGCGTCACTGCGATCGCAGCTGGAGGGTTCTCTTCATGCGCGCTGCTGACGACTGGCGCGGTCAAATGCTGGGGCCGCAATCAGCTTGGCCAACTAGGCGACGGTTCGCAGATCCTTCGAGCAAGTCCCGTCAGCGTTCAAGGGATCTCAAACGCCATCGCCATCGCGATCGGCACCATCAACGCATGCGCGCTCCTATCGACGGGTGCGGCGAAGTGCTGGGGCGCGGGCAACCTCGGGAACCCGAAGGCTGCGAACCCAAGCCTGACGCCAGTAGACGTGATCGGTCTCCCGTAGCTGGCTATCGGTGTTGCTTCGAGTGCACGCTTCCGGAGCTCGGCGCCATGTTGCTCGAGCGCACTGGCAAGGGCGAGCCGGGCGGAGGTCGTCGTGATGGCGACCTCCGCGTCCGCGCTTGTTGCTTAGCCACCACCTGCTCCGCGATCTCTCGTCACCCACGCCGCTGTTGGTCCGTCATCGCTCGCTCCCTCGTCGGGGCGACGAGAGCAGCCTAGCGCGAGACGTTAGTTCTCTTGGCAGGTTCTTCATCGGCGGTTCCTTTTTTGGGTAAGCACCCAATCATATCGATCGGGGCCATCGGATCGGAACCGCCACTCAAATTTCAGCAGCGCGCGGGACTACGTCGCACAAGCCGCTCGCCGCGACTCAACCACGGCGGGCTTAATCGGACGCCGCGTCTTTCGTTGCGACAAGATCAAAATTGGGAAATGTCGCAAGAGAGTCTGCTGCGCTGAGAGTTCGTACTAGGCGAAATCCGTTTGCGGACCCCGTCGCATCCCAGGGGGCAGGAAACCGACTTGCACAACGCTCCTCTGCCGCCCAAATCCCGACGACGCCCCCGCGGGTCACAATCTCTCCATCCGACGTAGGCAAGTGCCAGGGATCCACGAGAGGTGTAGTCCCGTAGCCGGCGCCGTTGTAGGAGTCGCTAACCCATTCGCCTGCGTTGCCGAGCATATCGAACAGGCCGTATGCGTTTGGCGCTTTGCCCATCACAGGATGTGTAACCGTTGCGTTGGCGCAGTACCACGCGATCGGGTCCAAATTCGGGTCGTCGTTGCAAATGAAGGGGCTACTCTGAGTCTTGATTCCACCGGAGTAGAATGCAGTCGTCGAGCCCGCTCGCGCAGCATACTCCCACTCGGCTTCCGTTGGGAGACGGAATCCTTCGCACTCGTACGGACTCGATCTGGAAAGTTTAGCACCGCTACACTCGTAGCCAAAGGCAGAAGCGTCGACATCACATGAATCCAGTATGTAACACTGCGGCAAACCCACCGATTCGGACAACCGGTTCGCATATACCACTGCTTGAATCCATGTCATGCGCGACGCGGGACAATTGGGTGCTATACAAGAGCTCGGATTGCCTGCGTCGGAAATGATTGGGTTGGCAAAACTTGGGAATCCGTAGGCTGTCCACTCAGCCTGAGTGATCTCATGTTGCGTGATGGCAAAGTCGTGTGTGAGCGTCACTTGCACCTGATTCTCATCGTCGCGACCTCGACCGAACTCGTCCGCCGGCGAACCCATCAGAAAACACCCGTGCGGTGCTTTGCACCAACCGTTTGAACAGTCCGCAACTCCAGCGGCTGAGTCGCAGCTCTGAGCATCCTTCGTTTGTGCTTCGTTGGAGCCTCCGTCGTCCACGGTGGTTCCCTCTTCACCGGCGTCTCCCGCGATCGATGCAGTTGGTACCTCCGCACATGCACCGCACTGCGCAGCGGAGAGGCTGAGCAATGCGGCAACAACAACAGCCGTGGTGCTGGTCCGAGATGGGCTCAATGGTCGATTCCGTAAGTTATCCCGGTGTCGCGGAAATATTTGAATTTCGCATTGTCGAGATCGCAAGAACCGCCGTTGACGTAGCGGCATGCGGAGTTCGCGAGGGAGAACGTACCAGGGGGAACAACAACGGTTATTGTACCACCACCACCATCCGGTAGCGCGGGGTGTGGTATTGAACTCATGTTGTTTGGGGCAGTCTTGTTGAAGAAGACTAGCGGACCAAGGCCGGTCAGCAGGTCTCTGGTGCAAGGACTGCTCGCGCTGCCGGTGCATGCGATTCGGTAAACTGAGGCTAAATCACTGAGCGAAAACCGGTTGCCCGTCTGGGTATTGACGTTGTAGAAAAAGCCGAGCCAGTCCCATTCATTGCCCAGGTTCGACTCGCCCGCTGAGCACTGATTGTCCATCCACCTCTGCACACTGATGCAATCCACCGCCTGTGGAGGTGTGAGAGCCTGCATGTAGATGCCATTGTAGTATAGGATGTTCTTATAATATGGGTAATGGCACGTTGTCTTAGTCCAATTCATCTGGGTGCGGGTCGCAATGAAGTGCGCAAACCCCTCGTTACCAGCTGTCCCCTGACGTTCTCGAGATTCCAGACAGTGGAATCGATTGCTTGGACTTACATAGTCGCATCGACAATTGGGTGCGAGAGGGGTGTCGTATTGCGGCTTGGTCGGTTCATAGTCGTAGTAGATGCCCCCGTTGCCAAAGCCGTTGGGTGCGGCTCCCATGGAACGCGTGATTATGCAGCTCATTTGACACTTCGCAGTCGTCGAATGGGGTCTGGTGGATGGTTGTCGGCATAACGCTCCGCG
>JAYVYD010000250.1:0-9228 GCA_043784605.1 Myxococcales bacterium
CAAGGTCGTCGGCGACGTGAGCGATCTCACGACGCCTTCCTCCACCGCCAGCGGTGACTTGCCCGGCAGGAACACGAACCACCTCGAGACGCTCGTGAACCTGAAGCTCGGCCAAGCGCTGATCCTCGCGGGCATCAAGAGCGCGACGCACCAGCACGACGTGGCGGGTTTGCCGTTCCTCAGCCAGATCCCGGTGCTCGGCGTCCTCTTCGGTTCGCACGTCGACAAGCGCACGGAGGTCGAGAACGCGATGTTCGTGATCCCGAGCGTGGTCGAGACCGTCCCGAAATCCTCCCTCGATCTGATCAAGACAGCGCTTGCGCAGTACAAAGATTACTCGGGCGACATCGACGGCGTGAACACCTTCGACCGGATTCCCCCGGCGGCGAAATAGAGGGGCTTCGTGAACGTTCAGGTCGTCGTTCAATCTGACGATGGTCAGGAGCGAATCGAAGTCTTCGAGCCGACCGGGCCGATCTCCATCGGTAGGCACCCGAACTGCGTGCTTCGACTCGAGAGTGATCTCGTCTCGCGCCAGCACGTCATCGTGCACGTGGGACAGCAGTCGCTTCGCGTCGAAGACGTCTCCACCAACGGCACGCTCGCGGGTGATCGCCTGTTGAGGCGAGAGGCGATCGACGTCCCCTTCGGCACGCCGATCATCGTCGGCAACTTCACCGTCTACATGATGCCCGCCGACCAGCGGATGCCGCCGCCGCCGCCGCCACAGGCTACCGGCCCGAGCATGCACATGGCCGCGGCACCCGCCGCTCGCGGCACGGACGTGCATACGCGGCAGCGCCCGCGTCAGAACGGTGGTTCGGTGCCCGCGCCGTTGCCTCCGCCCCCGCAGCAGTCCCAGCGGGAGCGCGACCCGAACCTGCCGAACCCGAACGCGCAAGCAGAGCTCGGCGCTGCGCAGGAGAAGCGGAAGATCCGCGAGCGCGACGTGGCGCTGCGCCGTGAGATCCACAAGTTCCTGCTCGAGCACCTCGACCTCGCGACGATCGACGCGTCCAAGCTCGAAGAGGCGTCGATGCGCCCGAAGGTGCTGAGCGCGCTTCGCCGCATCGTCAGTCAGCTTGACGCAGCCGGCAAGGTCCCCGCCGATCAAGACCGCGACAAGCTCATCGGCGAGCTCGCGGACGAAGCGCTTGGTCTCGGCCCGCTCGAGCGCTTCTTGGCAGACCCGACCATCACCGAGATCATGGTCGTCGATCCGCAGACGATCTACATCGAGCAGAAGGGCAAGCTCACGCTCAGCGAGGTCACGTTCACCGACGACGATCGCGTTCGTGGCGTCATCGAGCGCATCGTCACGCCGCTCGGCCGTCGTATCGACGAGTCGTCACCGCTCGTGGACGCGCGCCTCAAGGACGGCTCGCGCGTGAACGCCGTCATCCGCCCGATCGCGCTTCGCGGCGCGTGCATCACGATTCGTAAATTCTCGCGCACGCCGCTGCAGCTCCACGACCTCGTGAAGTTCGGAGCGCTCACCGAGCGCATGCAGCGCTTTTTGGTTCGCAGCGTCATCGCGAAGAAGAACATCGTCATCTCCGGCGGCACGGGCTCTGGAAAGACGACGCTCCTCAACTGCCTCTCGGGTGCGATCCCGGCGGACGAGCGCATCGTCACGATCGAGGACGCCGCGGAGCTCCAGCTGAAGCAGCCTCACGTCGTGTCGCTCGAGACACGACCGGCGAACCTCGAAGGTCGTGGCGAGTATACGATCCGCGATCTTGTGAAGAACGCGCTTCGTATGCGCCCGGACCGCATCGTCGTCGGCGAGTGCCGCGGCGGCGAGGCGCTCGACATGCTCCAGGCCATGAACACCGGCCACGACGGGTCGTTGACCACGACTCACGCGAACTCGCCCCCCGAGGCGATCAGTCGTCTCGAGACGCTCGTGCTCATGGCCGGCGTTGACCTCCCCCTCCGCGCGATCCGCGACCAAATCGCCTCGAGCGTTCACGTCATCGTCCAGCAGTCACGACTCGCCGACGGCGCGAGGAAGGTGACGGCCATCACAGAGGTGATCGGCATCGACGACAACGGCGACATCGAGGTCAGGCCCATCTTCGAGTTCGTGCGCACCGGCACGGGCCCCAACGGCAAGGTCATCGGCGAACACCGCGCGACCGGTTATCTCCCCTCGTATCTGCAAGACTTCATCGTGATGAAGCTCGTCAAGCCAGGAGAGCCCTACCTATGAACTCGACTCTCCCGATGGACATGTTGATGAAGTGGGGCTCGGTCGCGCTCATCGGCGTAGCGCTCTTCATCGCGACGAGCTCGCTCGTCGGGGACCGCGACGGACCCGGCCAAAAATACTGGTTTCGCTACACGTCGATGATCGAGCGCAACCTGCGAACGATGTTCATCTGGACGCCGGGTCGCACCGTGGCGACCGCACAGCTCGGCATCCTCGCGGCCGTGTTCGCGGTCGAGTTCCTCATCCCTGACGGCCTCCCCGTGTTTCTGCTCTGGCCGGTGACGGTGGCGGTGGGTCCGTACATCTGGATTCACCTAGAAAAGGCAAAGCGGAAGACCGCGATCGAGTTCCAGCTCGACGGCTTCATGCTTGCGCTCGCGAACGCGCTCAAGGCGATCCCCAGCATCACCGCGGCGCTCAACTCGGTCGTGCCGATCCTCCAGCCGCCGATGCGTGAAGAGGTTGAGCTCGCCACCAAAGAGATGAAGGTCGGCAGCTCGCTGGATCAAGCGCTCTTGCACATGGCCGCGCGCATCGGCAGCCGCAGCATGGACTCCGCGCTCTCTGCGGTGCTCATCGGACGTCAGGTCGGCGGTAACTTGGGTAAGGTCCTCGAGACCACCGCGCTCAGCTTGCGCGAGATGCAGCGCCTCGAGGGCGTCGTGCGCACCAAGACCGCCGAGGGCAAGATGCAGCTCTGGGTCATCGGCGGCCTGCCGATGGGTATCATCATCACAATGAGCCTCTTGCAGCCGGGCTTCTTTGATCCGCTTCAAGGCAGCCTGTTTGGTTACTTGATGAGCGGCGCCGCCGCAGGCTTCTGGATCACCGCCCTCGTGCTCGCTCGTAAAATCCTGGCCGTGGACATCTGAGGAGGTATCCATGATCGTCGACTACTTGCTCATGCGGAACCTATTCGTCGGGACGATGGCGCTCGCTATCGTTCTGGCGATCTACGGCGTCGCGAGCGCGCCGACACGACTTGCGCCTCGACTCGGCCTCCGCGGCCTCAAGCGCCAGCGTGCGCTCTCGGGTGATGGATTGTGGCCTACGGTCGAGCCCCTCGTGCGCTGGCTGGGCGTGCGAGTGAGCGGCATCCTCTCCGACGAGAGCCGCGCGAAGCTCGACGAGCAAATCAGCTACGCGGGCGACTTCCTCGGTTTGACGAGCGACGAGTTCTTTTCCCTCATGATCGTAAGCGGCTTTGCGGGCTTTGCGTTCGGCGCTGTCGTCGGCTTCGGCCTACACATCGGCGGCGCGGTGACCTTCATCCTCGCGGGACCCATGGGAATGTTCATCCCGTACATGCAGATCACCGGCGTCGCGCAGGAGCGACTCAAGCAAGTCAGCCGCGGCCTCCCGTACACGATCGATCTGATGGCGCTCGCGATGGGCGCAGGCCTCGATTTTCCCGGCGCCGTTCGTCAGGTCGTCGAGAAGTCCAGCAACCCCGACGACGCGATCGTGGAAGAGTTCACGCTCGTCTTGCAGAGCCTCCAACTCGGTCGCACGCGTAAAGAGGTGCTGATGGAGTTCGCCAAGCGCGCCCCCGTGGACGCGGTCAAAGAGTTCACCGGTGCGCTCATTCAAGCGGAAGAGCGCGGCAACCCGGTCGCCGAAGTGCTACAAATTCAGGCCACCTCAGCACGTACGCGACGCGGCGTGCGCGCCGAAGAAATGGCGGCCAAGGCGGGCGTCGCCATGGTCGGTCCGCTGATGCTCGTCTTCATCACCGTCATGATTCTCATCATGGGCCCCATGATCATGAAGGTCATGGTCTCGATGGACTGATCCTGCGAACGGCACGATCAATCCAGGTTTTGTCCAAGCGACCCGCACGGGTGGCACGGAGTTGAGGAGATAGCTGCCATGAGTGTTCTACGGTTTCAAATCCAGCACGCCAACGGGCGTCAAGAAGTGATCGCGGTGGAGGCCGAGCGTGCGCTCATCGGTAGCGGTGCGCACTGCGAGATTCGTCTCCCGATCGATCAGTGCTCGGTCGAGCACGTGCTGGTGCAGGTCGGAGCGGGCGGCATCTTCGTCCAGGCGCTGCAGTTCCAGCCGCCACCGACGATCGCGGGCGTCCCCTTCACGCAGGCCCCGCTCCCGCCGGACGCGATGCTCGGCATCGGCAACACTCAGATGTTGGTCGGGCTCTCCACCGAAGGCACGGGCCTCGACGACAAAAAGAAGAAGAAGAAGAGCAACCCCGCCGTGATCGTGATCGCCGTGCTCGGCCTCGTCGGCGGTGCCTTCGTGATGCTTGCACCCGAGGGAGAACCAGCCCTCGAAGCGCCCGAGGACGTCCCGAAGCTCTGGGACTCCGTCATCGACAAGTGCGAGAAGCCGGCGCAAGAGGCGCGGCCCTACGCGCTACAGATCAAGCAGCTCGCGGACAACAAGCGAGAGCGACGCGCGTTCCATATCCGCGACGGCGTTGATGCCGTGCCTCTCTACGAGAGCGCGACGGCGTGCTTCAAAGCGGGCGGCGATCCTAACGCGGCATCGCAGTCTGCCGAGGCCGCCAAGACGCTCCGCAAGGAGATGGAAGACGACTACAAAACGCACCGCATGCGCATGAAGCACGCGCTCGATGTGAAAGACACGTCGACAGCGCACAAAGAGGCGCGAACGTTGCTCGAGCTGCTGCAAGGCAAGCAGGGCGCGTACGTCGAATACCTCACCGAAGAAGAGCGCAACCTCAAGCAGCAGCTCGGGCACTCGGCATCCTGATCTCCGGATGACGCACACGCGCTTCGTGACGCTCTTCGCCCTCTTGATCGCGTGCGGCCCGGGCGAGATCGATCACATCAAGAACGCGCGCTCGATCGAGAAGGAGCAGACGCCGGAGAACCTGATCGAGACGGGTCAGAGCTTCGCCATGCTCGGAGACACGACGCGCGCCGAGCAGTACCTTGCGGCGGCGCTCGAGCGCGGAGCGGACCCGCACAAGGTGCTGCCGATCTTGCTCGAGGTGTGCGTGCGCGATGGGCGCTTCGAGATGGCGATCGAGTACGCGCGTCCCTACCTCGAGAAGCACCCGAACGACACGACCGTGCGCTACCTGCTGGCCACGCTCTACTCGGCGGTGGGCGATCGACCGAAGGCGCGCGCAGAGACAGAGATCGTCGTGGAGTCCCGCCCCAACGAAGCAGAGCCTCATTTCTTGCTGGGCACGTTGTTGCGTGACGAGCACGACTTCGTCGCGGCGGATAAGCACTTTCGAGAGTATCTTCGCATCGCGCCTCAAGGCGCGCACTCGGACGAGGCGCGTGGCGCACTCTTGAAAAGCCTGCCCCACGTCAGCGACGCCCCTTGGGATGGCGGCATCCCCACCCCGATTGGGCCCATCCCGGAGACGCCGGTCGACACGACTCCACGCGACGCTGGCGCGATCATCAGCGCGCCGGACTCCGGAAAGAGAAGAGAAAAACCATGACGGCTCAGCTGATTCCCAAAGAAGTCTTCAATGAGACGATCATGCAGTTCCTCGCCCCGGTGCGGCAGTACCTCGAGGACCCTACGGTCAGCGAGATCATGATCAACGGGCCGAATCAGATCTACATCGAGCGCAAGGGCAAGCTCGAGCTCGTCCCCGCGAAGTTCGAGAGCATCGAGGCGCTCACGGCCGCGCTCCGAAACATGGCGCAGTACGTCGGCAAGCACATCGACGAGTACAAGCCCATCTTGGAGGGCCGCCTGCCGGACGGCTCGCGCGTCGAAGCCGTCCTACCTCCTGCGGCGCCGGACGGGCCGCACGTCGCGATTCGGCGCTTCTTCAAGGAGACCTTGACGGTCGAGAAGCTCATCGGCTTCGGCGCGATGCCCGAGGACGCGGCCGTCGCGCTCCACGCGTTCGTCGCGAGCAAACTGAACGTGCTGGTCGCCGGCGGAACCGGAAGCGGCAAGACGTCGATGTTGAACGCGCTCTCCTCGTTCATCCCCGAAGGCGAGCGCGTCGTCATCCTCGAGGACTCACGCGAGCTGCAGCTCCAGCGAGATCACGTCGTGCAGCTCGAGGCGCGGCCCGCGGATCCGAAGGGGCGCGGACAGGTCACCATCCGCGATCTGTTCCGCGCGACCTTGCGTATGCGACCGGACCGAATCGTCGTCGGAGAGATCCGAGGCGGAGAAGCGCTCGATTTGATCCAAGCGATGACCTCGGGTCACGGCGGGTGTCTCTCCACGCTCCACGCGACCTACCCGAAGGACACGCTCGCGCGTCTCGAGACGATGGCGATGATGAGCGACGTGCAGATGCCTCTCTTCGCGCTTCGCGTTCAGCTCGGCAGCGCCGTCAACATGATCGTGCAAACCGGTCGTCTACAGGACGGCTCTCGTAAGATCACGCACATCACTGAGGTGCTCGGGTTCGATCCGGCGACCGAACAGTACATCACGCAAGACGTCTTCGTGCGGCGATACCAAGGGCTCGGACCCAAGGGTGAGGTCATCAGCGACATGGTTCCTTCGGGCATTTTGCCGAAGTGCCTCGAAATCGTGCACGAGCACGGGATGGACATTCCGGCGTCGATGTATGATGCTGCGAAGCGAGGCGCCGTCCAAGGAACCCATGGCTGATGCTGGCATTCAGCTTCTCGAAGTGCGCGCGGGCAATTCACCGCGCACGCTGATGGAGCTCAAACCGGGAGCTCCCGTGAACCCCACAAGCGTGGGGCGTACGGGGATGTGGAACATCGACGCGCCTGGCATCCTAGATGTCCACGCGTACCTTTTTTTCGACGGGAACGCGCTGTTCGTACAGAGCGCCGATCCGTCGAACCCCGCGAAGGGCAACGGCAAGGCGATCGCCACGAGCTGGCAGCAGATGGAGATCCCCTGCACCATCGAGATGGGCAAGGCGCGGCTCGTCTATCGCACGCTCGAGACGCTGGAGGACGACGACGACAAGACGATGGCGCGTCCGATGGGCGGGATGCCGCCACCGCCACGGCCGGGCGGAGTTCCTGCTCCCCCGCCGCAGTTTCGACCGGGCGGTGGCCAGTTCGCTCCACAGAAGGACGACGAGTCGACGCAGTATCAACCGCTGCCCGCCATGCCGCCGAACCCGCGCGGCTTGGGCGAGCCCGAGCCGACGATCGTTGCACCGCTGGGCATGGACGACACACAGCAGCCCTCGCCCTACGCGAAGCCGCTGCCGGCTGCGGGACAGCCCGCTTGGCAGAACGGCCCGCAGCAGCAGCAGGCTCCGACGCCTCCACAACGGCAGTATCAAGGCTACGGCAGCGTGCAGGTCGCCATGCCGCAACAGCAGCTGAACATGCAGGGCGGGATGTCCGCTCCGATGCAGCAACCAGGCATGAACATGGGCGCCTTGCAGCAGCCCATGCAGCCGATGGGAGTGCAGCAAGGGGCCACCCAGACCGTCACGACGCAGCAACCGACGTCGCTCGTCGATCGCATGAAGAACGACTGGCAGCAGATGCCGGTCCCGCGAAAAATCCTCCTCGGCCTCTTGCCGCTTGTTTTGATTCTCGTGGTCGTGGTTAGCGAGCAGCAGTCGCGCCAGCAAGCGGAGGCTGATGCAGCGGCACGGCGAGAGCAGATTGAGGCCGCGAGCGCGAGTGCGATGGCCTCGGAGACGCCGGACACTCCGCCCGTGCCGACGCCGAGCTACACGCCGCCAATAACGACATTCACGACACCGCCGACCGGTCTCACGATCACGATGCCGACGGCGTCCGCGGCGCCGATTGCTTCGGTGGTCATCCCCGTACCATCGGCCGTCCCCTCGTCCACGGCGGCGGTCAAACCGAACACCAAGCCCACGAACGTGAAGACCACCGAGCGATTGGCGGTGGACGCAGTGGCCGCCAGCGATTTCAAGACGGCGGCCGGACTCTACGACCAGCTCGCCGCAGCAGTGCCGCCGCAAGACCCTCGGCAGAAGACCTACGCCGAAGCCGCGCGCATCATGCATCATAAGGCAGCGATGGAGACGTCGCCTTAGCGAAGGAGCGTGCCGAGAGGTCAGGTGACGCCTCCTGCACCATCCGGTCGTTTTGTAAGCATGCTGACAATCCGGCGGTTTTGGACGCGCTGTCTTCGGCCGGCCTCAGGCGCTGGGGCACCGAAGCACCACCTCTCGCGCCACCGCGCGAACCTCGATCAGGTGGACCGGAGAGGCGACTCGCCCTTGATCCAGCTTGTCCACCCCGTGCAGATGAAGTAGCGCGATTTGGGCTTATTTTAGCGGGTGCACGCGCCTGGCCTTTCTCCTGCAGTGATGGAGGTCAAGGAGGCGATGCGATGAACCGAGCGGCGAACACCAAGCTCTTTGCGATTGCGGCACTCGCCATCGCTTGCAGCTCGAACAGCGACGCGCTCCTCGGTAACGACCCCTTCGGCCCCGGCTCCGGCAAGGACAGCTGGGGCAACGGCGGCGGCGGCGGCCCGAGCTACACGGGCAAGGACGGCAGCGCAGGTCCGGGTCAAGCCGAGGCGATCTATCGCTCCAAGATCCAGCCCATGGTCGAGGCCAAGTGCGGTGGCGCTTGCCACGTGCTCGGCACAACGCTCAACGCGCCGAAGTACCTCGCCGGTCCGGACTCGTATCTGAGTATCAAGGCCTATCCCGGGATCGTCACCGAGGACGTCTACGCGAGCAAGCTGCTCGGCCGTCCCGCCGGTCACCCCGCGGCGACGCTTCTCGACCCCGGCATGGAGACGTTCAAGGCGGACGTCACCACGTGGCTTACCGCGGAGGCTTCGGCGCTCGCCGCCATCCCGCTCCCGACGGTGGGCCCGGTCGATTTGAGCGCAGGCAGCATCGACCTCTCGAGCATCAATGGCATGACCGGCGCGAAGCTCACGTTCTCGGCGAAGGTCGTCGGCAACTACGCGCGCTTCGACACGCTGCAAGTCACGGCGCCGTCGACCACCGCCATCCACGTCGTCGCGCCCATCATCGTGATGGTCCCGGCGGACAACAGCGCGCCCATCAAGGACAAGAACTTCTCGGCGGCGGACCTCACGATCAACGCGGGCGCCACGGG
>JAYVYD010000251.1:0-8714 GCA_043784605.1 Myxococcales bacterium
CTCTACGAGCGCGGCGACGGCGTGACTCTCAGCCGAACCAAAGCGCTCTCGTTGTTCAAGCAGGGCTGCGACCTCGACGATGCGGACGGCTGCACGCGCTACACAGCGCTCAAGCGCAAGCCGTGATATTCGAAGCCCATGTCGCAGAAAGCGCCCGTCGCGATCGTCGGTGGAGGTCCTTGGGGGCGTGCGCTCGCGGTCGCGGCACGGCGGGCGGGCTCGGAGACGTGGTGCTTCTCGCGCCAACCGAACCTACCCGACGGCGTGCAGCGCCTCTCATCGATCGAACAAGCGGGCAAGCGCGCGCGGCTGATCGTCGTGGCGGTCCCGTCGGCGGCGGCGACCGAGGTCGCGCGAGCGCTCGGTGACGGCACCGGCGGTGAGCACCTCGTCGTCCACGCAGTGCGCGGCTTCGAAGGCGCGACGCTCGACACGATCAGCGACGTGATCCGTCGCGAGACTCCGGTGCGCCGCGTTGGCGCGCTCGGCGGTCCCGTCTTGGCCGAGGATCTCACGGCCGGGCGCCCGAGCGTGATGGTGTGTGGTTCATACTTTCCCGAGGTCAACGCCGCGGTAGAGGCCGCTTTCGGCTCGAAGGGAATGCGCCTCTACCCGACCAGCGATCTCCGCGGCCTCGAGTGGGCCAGCGCGCTGGTCGGATGCTTGGCGATCGGCATCGGCTACGCGACCGAGCTCGGCATGAGCGCGGGCCTGGTCTCCGCCGTGATCTGCCGCGGCATCGAGGAGGCCTCACGCATCGCCGCAGAGGCTGGCGGCGACGAGAAGACGCTGCTCGGACTCGCTGGCTACGGAGATCTCCTCGCGTGCCTCGGCCAGCAAGAGCGGCCCGAGGTGGTACTCGGCGTCGCACTCGCGCGCGGAATGTCGCTCCGTGAGGCAATGGCCACCGCGAAGCTGCGCGTCGAGGCCGTGGAGCTGATCCCGCGCATCGTCACGTGGACCGAAGCACGCGACGTGCGCGCCCCGATCATGGCGGCGCTCGCGCGAGGGGTGATCGGCAAGCAATCGCCCGAGGATCTCGTCTCCGAATTGATGCAAGCGCCTCGCTAGCAACTTCTCTCGGGCCCGGCCGACGGGCGCTCATGGATCGAGCCGCATACGAGGTAGGCGAGACGCTTGCGGGGACGCCGTATCGAGTGACCCGCCACATCGCGAGCGGAGGCATGGGCTCGGTGTACGAGGTCCTCGATCTCTCGCTCGGCAAACGGTACGCGCTGAAGACGCTTCGTGGCTCGCTCGTGAAGGACGCCGCGATCGCGCGCCGCATGCGCGACGAGGCGAGGATGCTCGGACGGCTCACGCACCCCAACGTCGTTCAAGTGTTCACGGCCGGAGTGACGCAGGACGAGCGCCGCGTGCCCTACTTCGTGATGGAGCTCCTCATCGGCTCCACGCTCCGCGATCTGCTGCGAGTGCGCGGCGCGCTCGACGTGCGTACCGCCATCATGATCACGCTCGAGCTCCTCGCCGCGCTCGACCAAGCGCACGAGCTCGAGCTCGTTCACCGCGACATCAAGCCCGACAACGTGTTCTTGCACCGCATGAAGCGCGGCGTGCGCACCACGAAGCTCCTCGACTTTGGTGTCGCGGACCTCGTCACGTCGGCCAACGTCGATCCGAGCGTGTTCTTCGGAACGTTCCGCTACGCGAGCCCCGAGCAGCTCCGCGGCCTGCCCGTCTCGCACGGCACGGACCTCTACGGCGTGGGCCTCTTGCTGTACGAGATGCTCGCGGGGGCACACCCATTCGCGCGGTCTGCGTCGCGCGAGGCCATGACCCAGGCGCACCTGTACGAGACGCCGGTGCTGCCGAACGAGTGGCCGGCGCCGCTGCTATCCATCTTGCGGAGCGCGCTCGCGAAGGACTCCGCAGATCGACCGCGCGACGCATGGACGTTCTCGGCCCGCTTGCGTAAGGCGACGAACGCGATGGGTCTCGAGCTCCAGCCGCTGGCGACGGACGACGTCGTGCTGCCAGTCGTCGATGCGCATGTGCCCACTCGCGTGCTCGCAGATCCGACCGAGCGCGACGGCACGCTCGATGTCACACGCCAGGAGCTGGTCGCGAGCGACACGAGGGCGATCACGGCTCGATGATCGTCAGCTCGCGGATGCGCGGGCCAGCGGAGGTTTGGACGGAGCGGCCTTCACGCTCGACACGAGCCGCGCGCGCACATTGGCCAACCCGTCGGACGCGAGGTAGGCGAGAAGATCGTGCCGACGATCGTCTGCGGTGACGTCGGCGATCGCGCGCTGCTCGGTGCCGATCCGCCTCATCGCGACGTGAACGTCGGCGGCGAGGACGAACGCCGCTCGATGCGCCGTGAGCTCGACGCCGCGGATGTACGCGTTCAAGTCGACCTTGCCGCCCTTCGCCTCGATCGCCTTCGCCGCCTTCACGAGCTCCACCTTCTCCGCGTCCTCGAGCAAGCGCGCGAGCTGCGCGCGGAGCTTCGCGACGCCCTCGTTCGCGGCGATCGGGATGTCGGGCATCCCGAGCTTCAGCGCCGCCAAGAACAGCTGGGTGAACTCGCCGAGCGACGGGAAGAACACGAGCGGATAGTGCTCGGGGCGGTAATAGGCGAGGTGTCGCGAGGCGATGTAGATGACCTCGGTGACACCGACGTTGTTGAGCACCTCGGGGCCGATCGCGGTCGTCGGTGACCACGCCTGAACCGCAGCAACGCCGCCGGGCACGTTGTCCATGATGTACATCTCGGGCAAGGCGATGCCGAGCACGTTGCTGGCCCATGCGAACGCGCGCACGGCGGTGATCGTGCTCGTGGACTCTTGACGCTTGGAGAGGTCGAGCGACACGAGCCGCTTCTGATCGGTCAGCTCGTTCACGCGGGCGCGTACGGCCGCAGGGCCGATCGCGCGGAGGATGCGGGCGATGTCCACGTCGTGACCGGGCGCCCGGAGGCAAGTGTCCCAGTCCTCGTCCGTGAGGGCGGCGGTCGGCTTGAGCGCGCCCTCTGGACGAAACTGCTCGATGACGAGCTCGTGATCCATCTCGCTCGCCTTCAGGAGCTCGAGCGCCAACGCCGCGAGGTATGCGCGATCGCTGCTTCCGTTCTTCGTGTGGATCTCGAAGAGTCTACGGAAGGTCTGCGCGCGTGTGGGCGCGGCCGCAGCGGCTTGCTCTAGCTCTTCGAGTGCGAGCAAGGAGTCGCCCCGCGCGATCAGCAGCTCCGCGAGCGCTGCACGCGTATCTGCGTCGCGAGGCTTGAGGCGAACGGCGCCCGTGAACGCTTCCACCGCGCCGGGTCCGTCGCTCAACTTGTCACGCCGCAGCACCGCGAGGCGCTTGCACACGTCCCACGCGCGGTCGATGTCGCCGCGCTCGGCGTGTCGATCGATGAGCCGCGCGTACACGCGCTCGAGCTCGCTCCACTCCGAGAGGCGGGAGCGGACCGCGACGAGCGCGAGCAGCGCCTTCTCGTGGCTCGGGTCCTCTTCGAGCGCGGCCTCGAGCATCCCAGCGCCGCGCGGCTCGTCGCGTATCCTGCCCAAGACGATGTCTGCTTGCTGAAAACGAAGCGCACCACGCGCGACGGGATCATCCTGCTCGGTGCACTGCGCGCCCAAGATCTCCACGATCTTCAGCCATCGATTGAGCTTGGTGTACGCCGCGAGCAGCCGCTCGAGCGCGACCTCGTTGCCCGGGCTGATCTCGCGCACCTTTTCGAGCACGTCGATCGCGCCTCGCGAGTCGTCGCGTTTGTCCGCGAGCAGCGTGGCGATCTCGAGCAGCTCCTTGACGCGATCGTCATCCTCGTGGGCCAGGTCCGCCAGCTTCTGGCGATAGCCAACGACACGACGCCAGTCGCCCTCGGACGTCGACAGCTCGACCAACGCGAGCAGCGCGGGGCGGTAGCCAGGCATCAAGCCGAGTGCCTTCTCGAAGTTGTTCTCGGCTTCGCGCGTCTTGCCTTGCGCCCGCTTGATCGTCCCGACGTTGGCGTAGATGCTGGCGCGCTCGAGCACGTCGGCGTCGCTCGACAACATCAGCGCTTGGCGGTAAAGCGCCAGCGCCTCGTCGAAGTCGTTGGTGCCAGCTGCGGTGTCGGCCGCTGCGATGAGCTCACCGAGCTCGAAGGGAGCGTCGTCTTCCTCTGTCATTGCGGGCGCGCAGACTCTATCATGAATACTTTTGTCCAATCACTCTTCGCCCACGTCAACTTCGGAAGTGCGCGACGAGCGGCGCGTGATCAGACCCGTGCGGGCGGGGAGCGTCGAGCGGCAGCGTCGAGAGATCGAGCAGGCCCTCGTTGAGGAAGCGTGCCGAGTCCAGCCGAGCGAACATTTCGTTTGAGACGAGGATATGGTCGATGGCCTCCGCGTCCCCGCGATGCAGTGTGCTGAAGCGCTTGTCTCGCGCGATGGTGTCGGCAACTTCGCTGAGGCCATGCTCGCCGCGACCGCGGATGAGCCGGAGCGGGAACGAGCCCGAGACATCGTTCATGTCTCCTAGGACGGCGACGTGCTGCGCGTCGCCCCGCGCGAAGGCCGCGTCGACCGCGCGCCGCAGGAAAAGAGCCTCCGCCGAGCGCCATACGAGCGCGCGCAGATCACACTCTCCCCATTCGGCTAGGGTACTCGCGTCCACCGGCGCTCCGTCTGCGTCCTTCAACGGCACTCCCCTGCCCGACTTCAGGTGCGCCACCAACACCCGCACACGCCCAAAGTCGCCCGCGTCTACCAGTGCAGAGACGAACCCGCGTCGCAACGGGAGTCTCCGACCGAACGGCGGCGCATCGTTCGAAAAGAATCTCGGGAACGGCAGCTCGTCCGTGACGAGGATCGCTTGCTCGAGCACGGGAAGCCTCGAGACGAGCGACGAGCCGATGCCGCGCGCGTCCCTCGTTCCGTGGATCACGGTCCCGCCGACGACACCGCTCGCCGCGAGTAGTCGTGCGAACGCGGCGTCCGAGGCGACCTCTTGAAAGGCGATCACGTCTGCATTCAGACGGCGCACGATCGGTGACAGCGCGGTCACTTTCCCCGAGACGTGACCCTCGTCGTCATCGAACAAATCGAGCAGGTTGTAGGTGGCAAGCGAAAAACTCACGTTCGAGTTATACTCCAACTTCACCCAACGGAGACACGATGGCCAGGCCGAGCGACGACACGCTGAAGTGGCTCATTTCTCGGTATGCGGCGGTCCTTGCCGCCGCGGGGGATGCTTTCGAGGGGGCCGAGCTCGTGACGCCCACCGGCGATCACTTCCCCGACGAGTTCCAGCGCGACGCCGACAGCGTGGTGCGCCTCGTGCGGCGAATGACCAGCTACACGCCGCTCGCCGAGGACCTCGCGTTACAGGTCGCGTTCTTCGAGGTTGAAGAGGCGGAAGCCGAGGCAGCTGGCGGGTGCGGCTCGTGCGGCCCGACTTCGTGCGCACCCAAGAAGAAGGCCGCGCCAGCGACGTCGCGCGTCGAGGCAATCCGCGGCGGCTATCGTTTGTCCATCAACGTCGCCGACACCGCCAACCCGGTGGTCCTCACCTCCACGGTCGCTCGCTGTCTCGGCGCGATGGTGCTCGCGGAAGCTGAAATCGACGACGTAGAAGAGATCGCGGCCGAGTCCGAGATCGTCGCCGCCGCGTGCGGCTTTGGTGTGCTGACGAGCGCCGCGTCGCACGTCTACGGTAAATCGTGTGGGGGCGTGTCGATTCGCCGGTCCACCGCGCTTTCGCTCGAAGAGTCCACGCTCATGCTCGCGTTGTTCTGTGCGGTCACGGACAACAAGCCCAGCAAGGCGCGCGCGCACCTAGAACCGTCTCAACGAGAGGCGTTCGCGGACGCGCTCGATTTCGTGTCGTGCAACGGCAAGCTCGTCCGCGCACTGCAACAAGCCCCCGAGACGCTCGCAGACGGCCACTTCGCGATCGCCCACGAAAAAAGCCTCTTCGGGCGCTTGTTCGGCAAGAGCGAAGAGCCCGGGCTCGAGGCACCGATCAAGAAGCGCCCGCCGATGAGCGAAGACGACAAGCGCCGCCTCGCCGAGGCGAAGGCGCTCGTAGAAGAAGCGCTCGCCGAGTAGCCTTTTTTTTTCCCGCTGTGCGCGGGGGCGAAGGGGGCACCCGCTAGCCAATCAGGTTAGGGCTCGGCGAACCGCGCAGCACTTTTTCTTTCTGGCCCGCTCACGCTTTCTTTTCCCGCTGCGCGCGGGGCGAAGGGGGGCACCCGCTAGGCGATCAGGTTAGGGCTCGGCGGACCGCGCAGAGTTTTCTTTCTGGCCCGCGTTTAGGCTTCGGGGCGATCTCTTGGGTTGGGGAGTGCTTGCGATTGCTCCGAGGGACGTGTGCGGCCCAGAAAAAAAGAGCGCCGCACGGCTCCGCCGGTCCGTTCGGTCGCGGGTGGCGAAAAGTTGAATTGAGAGGTTGTTGTCTCGGTCGTGGAGCGCTCTGTCTCGGCTCGTGGGTTGCAGTGCTTCGATGGCTGGCTGGTCTGCGATACCTATTTTTGTGCGGGATTGGCGCTTGTGCGGGCTGCGTGAGCTACGCGCTGGCTGTGGGTCACCGGTTCGCGTGCGACAACACGTGCCCTCCGGAGCGCGTCTCGTAACAGAACGCGACGACCTGACAGCGCACGTCTTGCTGCACGAACGCGAGCCGGATCCGTCGCAAGACGTCGCGCGCGATCCCGAGCGCCTCGCCTACTGGCACAAGCAATGGAGCGAATCGTTCGCATACGAAGACCTCTCCAACTCCGTTCTCGAAGCGACCGGCTGCAACCGAAAGCAACTCTACGTCTGCAAGACCGCCCACAGCGGCTACGGCCGCAACGAAACAAGCTACGCAAAGTGCACAGCGGTCTCTCCCCCCGCCACTTGCGGACGAAACGACCGGCGGAGCCGCGCGGCGCTTTTTTTTTCGTGGCCGCATACCTCCCACGAAGCGACCAAAGCGACCCCCTCCAAGCTCCAAGCAACGCGCCCAAAGCTCGAACGCGGGCGCAAAAAGAAAAGTGATGCGTGGTCCGCCGAGCCACAACCTCTCCGCCTAGCAAGTGCCCCTCCTAAAACGCGGGCGCGAAAGGAAAAGTGCTGCGTGGTCCGCCGAGCCACAACCTCTCCGCCTAGCAAGTGCCCCTCTTTCGCCCCGCGCGTAGCGGCTGTTATCGTCCTAGTCGTGGAACGACAACCTCCAGTAGCCCCCGCTGACGAGATCGATCTCTACGTACGCACCTACAACTCGCTGTTGCGATCGAGCGGCCCCGTGCGTGTGCGCGCGTTCGAGGAGTCACACGCTTACAGCGCGTCTTCGCTGCACACCGGAGCGCTCTCGGCTGACATCGACGTCGCCGCGTTCGCCTACGCCGCCGCGCGTTTGCCGGCTGAAATGCTGCAGATCTCGAGCGTCGTCCTCGGGCAATCCCGCGAGCTCTTCGAGGCCGCTGGGTACGACGTGCACAACTGGATCACCGTTCGAGCGCGCGGACGGCGACGGCCTTCGCGCTGGGACGGCAAGCAGACACTCGGCGTGTTCATCGCGAGCGTCAGCGACATCGATGACCTCGTCCCGATCGTGACGGCCTACCAGATCGAGTGGAACAAGATGCGTCGCCGGCTCGCCGCCACCGGTACAGAGGACGTCAAGCACGCGCTCCAGATCGACGACGAGCAGCTCGTAACGCTCAAGTCCGCTCTCGGCAAAGAGCACTTCGCCCAAGCGATCGAGACCATTCGATCGCGCGAGTGTGATCTGACGATGTGCATGCTCGCGGCCTCGTTCTCGCAATTCGAGCGCGCGGCGCAGCGTTGGTGGAGCGGCATCGAGCCCAGGTACCTGCGCGCGACGAGACCCAAGCGCCCGCCCGTGTACTTCGTGTCGTCGAACACTCACGCGATCGCGAACCTGGTGGGCGGCTACGCACTCGCGCACAAAGACGAGATCATGGCGTACGTGGAAGCGCGTGATCCCGAGGGCCTCCGCGAGCAAGCCCGCGAGGCCGCCAAGGCCGGCGAGACCAAGCTTGCGGGCATTCTCTACTACCTGTTGCGCGGCTTCATTCACGAGCACGGCGAGGCTAAAATCAAGTTCGTTCGCGACTTCGAGGGCGAGAGCGGTCTCGTGCACATGAGCGAGCCGGGCCACATCGGTGTCGACGTGCAGATCCTCGAGCTGTCGAAGGTCGACCCTAGCCGCATCGATCCGCGCTTGTGCGTGCCCGGCATCGAGCGACTGCGGCAGAGCGAGGCGCTCATCGTCAACATCGACTACCCACTCGGAATGTCTGCGTACCACCTACTCTCCCGGCTCGGTCAGGGCGTCGGCGAGCTGCGCGGCGTCTACGTGATGGGAAAGGCAGCGACGCTCAACGGTCGCGTCGGCGACGTCGCACTGCCTGGCGTGGTCTTCGACGAGCACACCCGCAACACGTTCCTGTTCACCAACGCCATCGGCACGCGCGACGTGGCGCCGTGGCTCGAGTACGGCAGCGTCTTCGACAACCAGTCCGCGCTCACGGTGCGCTCTGCGTTCCTGCAGAACACGAAGTACATGGGCGCCTTCTACCGAGACGGCTACACCATCCTCGAGATGGAGGCGGGGCCGTTCTTGTCCGCCATTTACGAGCTCGTGAGCCCGACTCGCGTGCGTACCGACGAGGTCATGAATCTCGCGGGCAAGACACCGTTCGAGGTCGGCTTCCTGCACTACGCTTCGGACACGCCGTATTCGCGTCGCAAGGA
>JAYVYD010000252.1:0-12477 GCA_043784605.1 Myxococcales bacterium
AGGCCGAGCAGAAGCTGCGCAGCGAGGTGGGCCGCCTCGTTCCCTTGAAGCGAAATAAGCCTGACCTCGTGATCGTCGTCGCCGGCTGCGTTGCGCAACAAGAGGGTGAGGCGCTTCTCGCTCGAGTAGAAGACTTGGACCTCATCATCGGGCCGGACAATCTCGCGGAGCTGCCTGCGCTCTTGCTCGCGCAGCGCCAGGGCGCGCCGCCGCTCGCGCGCACGGTGTTCGACGTGGACGCGCCGCGCTTCCTCTCGGCGCGGCCCGAGCCCGGTAAGGCGCCGGTGAGCGCGTTCGTCACGACCATGAAGGGCTGCGACGAGCGGTGCTCGTTCTGCGTGGTCCCTTACACACGCGGGCCCGAGCGGTACCGTCCGGCGGCGGACATCGTCGAGGAGTGTGTGCGGTGGGTGGAGGCCGGCGCGCGCGAGGTGATGCTCCTCGGCCAGACGGTAGACAGCTTCAAGGACCCCACCTTGCCTGCTCCCGAGAGCGACGATCCTGACGAGAGTCAGTTCCCTCACCTCTTGCGCGCGATCGCGGCGCGCGTCCCGGGCCTCGTTCGCCTCCGTTACACGAGCCCGCACCCGCGCCACGCGACGGCGTCGCTCGCCCGCGCGCACGCAGAGCTCGATGTGCTCGCACACCACATCCACATGCCGGTCCAGTCCGGCAGCGACCGCATGCTCAAGCGGATGATCCGCCGCTACAAGCGTGCAGAATACATCGAGCGCGTCTCGCGGCTCCGATCGGCCCGATCGGACATGACCCTGTCGACCGACGTGATCGTCGGGTTCCCCGGAGAGACCGACGAAGACTTCGAGGCCACGCTCTCGCTCGTGCGCGAGGTGGGCTTCACGTCGCTCTTCGGCTTCAAGTTCTCGCCGCGACCGCTCACGCCTGCACTGAAGCTGATCGATGACGTGCCCGAGCAGCTCAAGTCCGAGCGGCTCGCTCACCTGTTCGAGCTCTCGGAGTCGCAAACGCAAGCGCACCTCCTCACGCTCGTCGGCAACGTCGAAGAGGTACTCGTCGAGGGCGCGAGCGAGCGCGCGCAGGGTCGCTTCGAGGGACGCACGTGCCGCAACGAGATCGTCCACATCGAAGGGGCCGAGGACCTCGACTTGGTCGGACGCCTGGTGACCGTCGACGTGGCGCGCGCGAATCGGCACTCGGTCGCGGGGACGTTGACGGCCGAGGCCAGACGCCACGCTCCCCGACGCGCTCTCGAGGCGAATCGCCCGGTACGCGTGCTGCCCGTGATTCTCTGACGAGATTGCGCTTTTCTTACGACCGATCGTGAATATCTTCATTCCTGCCTTCGTCAGGAGCGGGTATCTTCCGCACACACTTTTCGTCTCCCTTGGCCGGGAATAAGAGGACTCATGAGGACCAACTTTCATTCGCTCGTCATCGGATCATGTGTAGTCGCCGCCGCCACTATGGTGCTTGGCTGCAGCGCGATTCGCGTCGTAAAAGCAAGCAAGTCCGGCGGCGAGATCGCGCTGATCGGCGATCGTGAGGCCGCGATGGAGAAGGCGCGCTTGGAAATGGCGAACACCTGCGGCGGCCCGCAGAACTACGACATCATGGAAGAGGGTGAGACCGTCGTCGGCACACACACGACCGCGTCCGAGCAGACCGAGGCCGGACACAGCTGGACCGGAGCGCCGGCCACGCGTACGACTGGCTCGCAAGACACCGTGCAGAAGACCGAGTGGCGCGTGAAGTACGCCTGCAAGGGCGTGCCCCAACCCGTGCCCGCAGGCGCACCGGCACCTGCCCCCGCGCCCATGCCGCAAGCGCGCGTCATCCACGAAGTCGTCGTCTACTATTGAGGATCTCCTGAGTTTTACGGGCCGGCGACGATCCTGATTTCAACGGGGACGACGCCGGCCCTCACCATTTGGAGATCGTCCGCGGCGGCGCGTGACACGTCAATGATCCAGCTCGGGGGTCCGAAGGGGCCGCGATCGTTGATGCGCACGCGCACTCGGCGTCCGTTGTCCGTTCGCAAGACCTCGACCCAAGTGCCGAGTTTTAGCGTCTTGTGAGCCGCGGTCATCCTGGCGGGGTCGAAGCGCTCGCCGCTCGCGGTTCTGTGACCCGCAAGGGCCGCGCCGTACCAAGTCGCGTGACCGACCTGCCACGGACCGCCGTTGGCCAGTGGAGGCGGTGGCTGATCTCGAACAGTCGGGAGGCCGATGGTTGCCACAGGAGCAACGACCCACACCTCCTGCGGCATCGCGTTCGACCGTGGATAGCTGGGCGGTGCCGCAACCTCTGTGCGGCAGGCCGTGAGAAAAAACAGGGTCGCAAAAAGACCAGGAAGGTCAAAAGGTGATCGGGGTTCACCCCTCAAACCCCTTCCTGAGCTTCTGATCTTGTTGTTCATTCCTTTGCTTTTAGCGGGCGAGCTCGAAGCCGACGCGAGCGCCGGTCGGCTCGAGGTTCTTGGCGTACGCGCGGCCTCCGTGCGCCTCGGCGATGCGCCGAACGAGGGCGAGCCCGAAGCCAGTGCCTGTCGTCTTCTCGTCGCGCCCCCTGCCCTTGCGAAAAGGTTCGAACGCGCGCGCGTCCTCCCCGGCGGCGAACCCGCTGCCTGCATCGTCGACCTCGAAGAACACGCGTCCGCTTCGCTCGCCGAGCGTCACCTGCACGACGCCTGCGCCGTGTCGCTTCGCGTTCTCGATGAGGTTGCCCATCGCGCGCACGACCAACGTCGCGTCACCGCGCGCCTGCGGCTCGCCTAGGATGGCGAGCTTGCTCGCGTCTACGCCGCCGCGGGAAACGGCCTGCTCGGCGAGCTCTCTCAGATCGAGCTCGCGCGGAGAGAGCGCGGAGAAGTCGATGCGCGCGGCCGCGAGGAGCTCACCGACGAGTGTGTCGATTTCGACGATCTCGCGATCGATCTCGTCGAGCGGCTTGCTGAGCGCGCCCTCGGACTTGCCGAGCTCCACGAGCAAGCGCATGCGTGCGAGCGGCGTTCTGATTTCGTGGGAGACGGCGGCCAGCAGCGCGCGCTGATCGGCGAGTTGCTTCTCGATGCGATCGGCCATGTCGTTGATCGTCTCGCCGATCACGCGCGACTCTTTGCTGGTGCGAGCGAGCGAGAATCGAGCGTGGAGATCGCCTGCGCCGATCGCGCGCGCCACGCGCTCGAGCTCCACGAACGGGTACGCGAGGCGATGGGCGATCGCTCCGGCCGCGCTCCAGAGCACGGCGAAGGTGACCGCCAGCGGGATCAAGAGCGGCTTGATTCCGTGCACGTGACCCCCGTCGCTGCCAAAGCGAAACACCCAGCCGACAGCGACGCCGCTCACCACCATCGCGACGGCCATCCACGAGAAGATGCGCCTGCGGAGGCGCCAGTGAAAATACCAACGGCGCCAGACCTCGCGCGGTGGGTCCCAGTGCCCGTGGGGTCCCGGCGGACCGTAGTGGCGCCGGCGTGGCATGTTTCAGCCCTCTTCCTTCGCGAGTACGTAACCAACGCCGCGCACCGTCTTGATCATCTTGGACGCGCGCTCACCGAGTTTCTGCCGCAAGTGCGAGATGTGCACGTCTACGGTTCGCTCGCCGACGCTCACGTCTCCTCTGCCCGCTTCGCTCAATAGAGAGTCGCGCGCGACCACGCGACCTGCCTTCTTCGCGAGCGCCGCGAGGATGTCGAACTCGATTCCGGTGAGCTCGACCCGCTGCTCGCTCGCGGTCACCTCGCGGCTCGCGAGATCGATGACGACGTCGCCGAACGCGAGCCTCTCTCGAGGCGCCTCCGGCTGCGCTCGCCGTACCACCGCTCGCACGCGCGCCAACAGCTCGCGCGGAGAGAACGGCTTGGCGATGTAGTCGTCCGCGCCGAGCTCGAGGCCGACGACGCGATCGGTCTCGTCTCCCTTGGCCGTCAGCATGAGCACGGGGACCCTCGATTTCTGACGGATCCGCTTGCACACCTCGAGGCCGTCGATGCCGGGCATCATCACGTCGAGCAGCACCGCGTCGAACGCGCCGGCATCGAGCGCCGCGAGCCCCTTCTCGCCGTCCGGCGCGCCGGTCACCCGGACGCCGTTCTGCTGAAGGTAGCTCGCGAGCAGCTCGAAGAGCCGCGCGTCGTCGTCGATCACGAGCACGTGCATCGACGCGAGCGTACTACGAGTGTCAGCGTTCGCTGTCAGCTGCGCGTGCATGGTCCGTACAATCTGAACGCTGCTCGGTAGCGGCGCTTTCGCGCCATTGTTCGCCGCCGCTGCACGCGCGGAGGTGATGAAACCCGGACGCGAAGCCACCGACCGCGCCGACCGCAAAGAGAGCCATGATGATTCTTCGTCGCATGGTCGTCCTCCTCACATCCACGCCGAGTTGCGATGACCGCCCGAGAATCCGCCTGCGCCGCGAGCGCGCAGCCAGTCCGAGAGGATCTGCCGCTGGCGAACGTCGAGCGCCTCGTGGATCTTGCGCATCGACTCCACCACCTGGACACGCACCTTGGCGAACGACGCGTCCGCCTTGCCGCTCAGGCCTTCTGCCGCCGTCGCGTCGAACGTCTCGCCCGTGAGCAAGACCGCGAGCTCCGTCGTATCCACCCACTCACCGCGCGCTTGTCGCATCGTGGACCAAACGTCCTCGAGCGCCGCCGCGATCACCTTCTCTTGTCCGGGCGTCGTCTCCAAGCGCTCGAACAGACCGCGCAGGAACATGTTCCGACCGACGCCGAAGCCGCCTCCGCCGCCCCATCGCCCGCGACCGCCGCCCTGGTGATGATGCCCGCCCCAACCGTGGCCGTAGCCTTGACCGCCACTGTTGCAGCCGCCGCCACCGTGATGACGCCAACCGTAACCCCTGCCCATCCGCGCCACCTTGAAGAGGCCAATGAGGCACGCCGTACCGAATAGAATTCCCAACATGGTTCTTGTCTCCTGTGCGCCGTTCTTCGACGCGACTTTCTGACCAAGAGCATGCAGACGGAGTGTTAAGCGCGCGCACGAGAACGGATGAAGAAACGTTAATGGCGCGGCGCCCACGCGACGCTAAGGTGACGAGCTGTGGAACGATTGCACGCACTATTCATCCTCGCGTGGGCACTCTTGCGGAGCTTGTTCGCCCCCATCGTCGGGGCGCGAAGAGGGCTCGCTGCCTTTCGCGCGAGCTACGCCAAAGACCGACTCCCTGCGGTCCACCCCGACGAGCGGCGCGTGCTGCCGACCTTCTCGGGATGCATCGCGTGTGGCATGTGCGACGAGGGCTCTGCCGCGCTCGTCGTTCGAACCCACGGCAAGTTCGCCGGCGTGATGGACCTCATGCTCGCGTCGTCGCGGAGCATGCCTGACTACGACGCCGCGGCTGCGTCGTTCGAGGCGATCGAGGACGCCGAACTCGCGAAGCTCGAGCGCCGGTGTCCCACGCGCGTGCCGATGCGTGCCGTGAAGGCGTTCGTCCTGGCGAAGGCCGCCGAGCTCGACAAAGCCGCCGAGTGATGCTCGTCGACGAGCGAAGCCGCGACGATCGACTCGAGCGCGTCGAGCTCTCGCTGGAAGATGGTCTCGTGGCGATGTACTTGGATCATACATGCATCGGCGCGCTGCCGATCGACGCGGTCATTCAGGTGATGCGTCGGTATGGCAGGCCGCTGGAGAGCGACGTCGTCATCCCGGACGGTGGCTTGCAGCTGTCGCCGAACACACGGCTCACCATGTTGCGTTTTTTGGCTCGCTACGACGTCATCGGGCGGGACTGGTTGGTGCTGGTCACGCCCGACGACAACGTCGGTGAGCTCGCGGTTACCGTCGTCCCTGCCCTCGAGCATCTGGCTCGCAGGTTCCGTAACGTCGTTACGTAACGCCGTAACAGTTCACCCCTAGACCACGGCTGCGTTACGGCCTGCGTAACAACCGATTCGTAGGTTCTTACGCATTTACGGGTCATTCCTTCCTCCTCGACACGTGGCACAACGGCTGCAGAAGGTCCTCCCGTCAGCTCAATCACTGACACGGAGAAACGACAACCCATGAAGCCTTCGACCAAGAGCGGGACCTTTGCCATCGTGACCACCAACACGAGCTCGCAAGAGCCGTCCAAGTGGACCGATGAGGAGCTCCTCGCCAAGATGATCGCGAGCTCGGCGACGGGCTGGCGTGAGTTCACGGTTCGCTACGAGCGCCTCATTCATCGCTGCGTGCTCAAGGTCACGCGCCGCTTCTCGTCGGTGTCTGCGGAGGACGCGCGAGAGATCGCCGCGACCCTTCAGCTGTCCTTGCTCTCCAACGACATGCACAAGTTGAGGAGCTTCGACCCGGAACGCGGCAACCGCTTCTCGAGCTGGATTGGCCTGCTCGCCATCAACTGCGCCTACGACTACCTGCGCAGTCTCCGCCGCGAGCCCGGCAAGGCGTGCCTCTCGGAGGCGACCGACCTCGCCAGTGACCTCCCCGATCCGTTCGAGGCCGTCTCGCAGCGCCAGCGTGTGGGCCTCGCGACGCGCATGCTCGCGGGCTTCAGCGACCGCGACCGCACATTCGCGACGCTCTACTTCGGTGAGGGCATGGACCCCGTCGCCATCGCCGCCGAGATGAACATCAGCGTGAAGACGGTCTACTCGAAGAAGCACAAGATCCAAGCCCGCCTCGAGATCGCGGCCCGCGCCAACGCCGCCTAAAAATCAACGGTTCGTGCAGTACGTGATATGTTGCGGACGTGCTTGGTTGGAGTCTTAGGAGCAAAGTCGCGCTGGGATTCGTCGGGATTGCGGTCGGTCTCGTTGCGGGCTGCGGGCAGATCCTCGGCCTAAGCGACTATCACGAGTCGAAGACGCTCGGCGATGGCGGGGCGAGCTCGTGCGACGTGGATCTCGCTACCACTTGCTACCCGTGCTCGGCCACGACCGATCAGCAGCTGTTGAACGCGTGCACCAACGGGTGCGTACCGTTCGACAAGAAGCGCATAACCAACGTGCTCGCCGACGGAGGCTTGCCCCCCGTGCCTCCGGTCCCCGAGGCTGGGGCCACTGACGCGGCGCAGACCGAGGGCGGCGCTCTGCCGAGCTGCCTCACGCTGAACGCGAACCCAGTCGTGATCGTCGCGGGGACCACGAAGCCGTACGTACAAGCGCTCGCCGCCGCGATCTTCAACGACACCGCCCCGATCACGGTGATCTACAAAGGTCGTAGCTCCTGTGACGCGTGGGCCACGATGCTTCAGGGCCAACCGGTGACAGGTCAAGCGTCGTATTGGCCGGGCAGTCCGACCGAGTCGTTCTGCGCGCTGCCTGACATGGGCGCGCAGCCCGATGTCATCGTCGCGGACGTCTTTCCTTCGACGTGCTCACAGCTGCCGAACGGCCTGCCCAAGGACACCGGCGACTTCCAGGGTCCTGTGCAGACCATGGAGTTCGTGGTGCCGAAGGCGTCCACGCAGACCTCGATCACTGCGCAGGCGGCCTACTTCGTCTACGGCTTCGGCGGCGGCAGCGGGGTCGCTCCTTGGACCGATCCGACGTTCATCTTCCGCCTCGACGACACCTCCGGCACCCAAGCGATCATCGGCACGGGCATTGGCGTCCCGGCGTCGTTGTGGAAGGGCACGAACGTCGCGTTCTCGAGCCAGATGGTCTCGTCGCTGAGCGCCGTGCAGTCCAACAACGCGGACAAAACCCTCGGCATCTTGTCGGCGGTGAACATGACGGACCAAGTGCGCGTCGCCATCAAGCCGCTCGCGTTTCAGCACTACGGTCAAGCCTGCGCCTACTATCCAGACAGCTCCGAGACCAGCAAAGACAAGCGCAACGTCCGCGACGGTCACTACGCGCTCTGGGGTCCGGTTCACCTCTCGACCAAGCTCGACGGCGGAGGCTTCCCGCTCAAGCAGAACGCCAAGCGGATCATCGACACACTGACGGGATCGAGCCCCGCGCCGAAGGGGCTCGACCTCATCGAGACCGAGGCGCTCAACAGCCTCGTCCCCACATGCGCGATGCACGTCGCGCGCGGCGCCGAGGTCGGTCCGATGAAGCTCGCCACGTCGCCAACTCCTTGCGGTTGCTACTTCGAGCTGAAGGCCGCCGGCGCTACCTCTTGTAAGACGTGCGGCACGCCCGCGGACTGTCCCGCATCCGCTCCAACGTGCAGCTTCGGGTACTGCGAGGCGCAGTAGCCGCAGGCTGAGATCTGGTGTACAGCCTTCGCGATGCGCGCCTTCGGCTTCGCCCTCACTCTCGTCGTCTTCGGTAGTGTCGGCTGCTCGCCCACGTCCCCAGACGGGGACGCACCGGTGCCCGCGTCCGAAGCCGGCGTCCTTGGCTCGGGGATGCGCCTACGCGACGTGCAGAACCCCGCGAGCAAGCTCGCCGGCTCGAACGTGAAGGTCACCACGGTGGTCGTCACTGCGGTCGACAACTTCGACGAGACGCACGACGGCAAGAGCCGCGGCACCATCTTCTTGCAGGACGCAGACAAGAGCGGATCGCTCGCGGGCATCTCGCTCTTTTCGCCCAGCTTTCAACCCACGAGCCTCCGCCTCGCGCCCGGAGACGTCGTCGATCTCGACGGTCAATACTCGGAGCAATCGAAGATCGGGGCGACCGTCGATTTCAGCCCGGCGTTCTTGCCTCAAATCGTCAAGCCCGTGGCGACGTTCCGCTTCGAGGTCGGCGAGCCGAAACCGATCGTGATCAACCTCGCTGATCTCACCTCCTTCGCCGCGGGTGGGCGCCAGTGGATCGGACAGCTCGTTACAGTTCTGAACGTGACCGCCGTGACTGCACCCGCGGGTGATTCGAAGAACTCTGGGCGCGTCATGGCGAACCTCTCGGCGGATTCCAAGAACGGTCCGCAGATCTCGAATGAGCTCTTCGACCTGCCGGTGAACGCCTTCCCCGCGAACACGACCTTCAAGTCGGTTACCGGTGTCGTGACGTACTTCTTCAACATGAAGATCGCCATCCGTAGGCAGGCTGACCTCGTGCAGTGAGGCTTCGCGCGACCTGCTCGATCGTCGTGGCGATGGCGTGTGGTGGCCACGCGCCGCCACCGGTCGCGCGTGTCGGTGCGCAGGAGCGAGTCGTTCGTGAGCCGGGGCATCCGCCGATCGCGACGCTGGAGCGACGCGGTGATCCGAGCGCCGCGATTGCGCTCGTTGTCGACACGAGCGCGGCAAACGCTCCAGGGTCGGTCGCCGTCGCGCTCGGAGTCGTGCTCCAGCATCGAGTCGCGGCCAAGGGACGCCGCGTGGTCGCGCAGTCGGACGCCGTGCGGCTCGACGCTTGGATCGACTCGCCTGATGCCGCCAAGCGCTTCATCGAGGCCGTTCGCGCGGCGCTCGCGACGCCCATCGACGACGCCGCTTGGGCGCTCGCCAAGGTCGCGCTCGACGCGACGCCCGCGCGCGCGGACGGCGCTTTTGGATCGGCGCAGGCGTGCGCCGGGCAGCCGTCGCGCGACGGAGCCTTGACCCAAAAGACGCTCGACGTGGCGCGGCTCAACGTGTTCGGCACGCGCGCCGTTGCGCTCGGCGTGGTCGCGCCCGCGACGACCCCTCTGACCAACGCGCTGTCGACGATCCCCGCCTGGCCTGACGCAGGTCGCCGCGCGTGCGCGCCTGCGACGCCGACGCAGAAGATCGTGTACGCGACAAACGATCTCGAGGGCACCCGCGTGGATGTGCTCGCGTGGATGACTCCCGCGACCGCACTCGGCGCCGCGGACGCCCTTGCCGGCGCCGCCGCACCCGTGTCGCTCAAGCTCGGCGTGAGCGACCCAGACGCGCGACTGTCCGAGATTTCAGCCGTTGCGCACCCATCCGGCGGCTGCGTGGACGTTCACCTGCAGCTTCACTCCACAGAACCGACGGTGCTCGCTCGCGATGCAGCGCTGGTTCTGGACGAGGTCGCGCGCATCTCACCGGAGGGAAGTGCGCCCCCCGATCCGCGAGATGCGGCGGCGCTCATCGCGATGACGGAGCTCGCGCGCGGTTGCCCGGTCGGCCCGCCGACGGCGATGTTCGGCGCGCACACCGAGGACGTTGCCACGGTCGACGCGGCGCTGCGCCCACAGCTCGAGGCCGCGGTGAAAGCGTGGAGCGCTCCGCAGCTGGACGTTCGCAAGCTCATCGAGACTGGGCAAGCGGAGTCGCTGGTGCTCGTCGCGTCCACGTGTGGCACCCGGGTGGAAGACGGCGCGACACTCGGCGCGACCGCGACTGTGGTGGACGGCATGGCCCGTCACGCGAGCACCGACTACGGAGTCACCGCAGAGCCGTTCGTCGCGTTCGATGCTGCGGGCGTGCTCGTTCGCGCTCACGCGAGAGACGCTGAGTCAGCGAGAGACTTCGGCCTGCGCCTCGCGGACGCCGCGGCGCGCGCGTTCTTCGTCGACACGTTGCCGGGCGGGGAGACCACCGGCGCCGACGCGGGGCTCACGTTGCTCGCGCAGACTCTCGCGCCGAACCACGCCACGTGGATCGAACCTTTCGCGCGGACGCCTTCATCGAGGCCGCCTTCGCAGGGTTCGCTCGACGCTCGCGCTAGTGCGATGCGTCGCGGTCCCGTGCGCGCGGTGGTCGTCGCGAGCGCGGATGGTGCGCAGGCAGACGCGATGGCCAACGCGCTCGACCGATACATGCTCCGCGGTGAGGCCCGTACTTGTGCCTCCGACGCCCACGCGGACGCGCCGAAGCCGGGCTCGTACGTGACCGTTCGCCCGGGGCCCGCAGAGGCGTACCTCGCGCTTCCCGTCGGCCCGCAGTGTGGACACGCGGCGGATTGGCTGGCGTCATTGCTGCGCACGGACGCCTCGCTCTCTCACGCGCTCGCGGGCACGGTGCGCGGGAGCGACGCGCGGCTCGTGGACGCTCCCTCGGGTCGATGGTTGGCCGTGCATCTCGACGCTCCCAACGCAGCGCTCGACGCGGCGGTCGCGCAGACGCGCGTGCTCTTGGCACGACTGCACGACGGCGCGATCACCGATGGAGATCTCAAAGCGGCGCAACTCACCGTCGACGCAGACCTCGCCAAGGCGCTGGTGGATCCTCGTCTGCGCGCGGCCGCCGCGTGGCGCAAGGAGCCCACAAAAAAGTCCCTTCCGACGCTCGACGCCGTCCTGGCGTGCGCGCGCGCGACCTTGCGCGACGAGGCGCTCGTCATTGTCGCCTCTCGCCCTTCGGTGTCACCGTGATCGACTGGTACGAGGTCGGCACCGACTCCGTCTCGCTCCTGCGCGACGGCAAGGTCGCATTCCCGGTGATGCTCGACGCTATCGCCAACGCGCAGCGCGAGGTCCTGCTCGAGATGTATTGGGTCAGCGCAGACTCCTGCGGGTTGCGCTTCCTCGACGCGCTCGTGAGCGCTGCGCGACGTGGCGTCGTGGTGAAGGTGATCTACGACTCGATCGGATCCATCGGCATCACGACGGCGTTTTGGGGCCCGCTGCGACGCGCCGGCGGACAAGCTGTAGAGTTCCACGCCGTCTTTCCGCTGCGCAACGCGTTGACGACAGGCGCGCTCGAGCGACGCGATCACCGCAAGCTCCTCGTCGTCGACGGCGCAATCGGCGTCACGGGCGGGATCAACTTGAGCCGACAATGGCTTCCCGTCGAAGAGGGCGGCGAAGGCTGGCGCGACGACATGGTCGCGGTCCGCGGGCCCGGCGCACAAGAGCTACGCACGCTCTTTTACGACACCTGGCGTCGCACGACGCGCGAGGCGCCGCCAGCCGACGCGAAGACGTTGACCAAGAAACCCAAGTCGCGCGTGTGGGTCCTCACCAACACCCCGCCCCTTATTTTTGGCCCCGTTCGCGCCTCAATCGGGAGCAAACGCAGGAGCATTCGACGCGAGTATCTGTGGCGGGTAGAGGGCGCGAAGAAGAGCATCGAGATCGCCAACAGTTACTTCGTGCCCAACCGCAGCGTTCGCGGAGCCCTCTTCCGTGCGGCAGCGCGCGGCGTACGCGTCCGCGTGCTCGTGCCCGATCGCGGGGATGTTCCCATCGTGCAGTTCGCGGTGGAGTCATTGTTCGACACGCTCATCAAGAACGGCGTGGAGGTGTACGCGCTGCCGGATCGCGTCCTGCACGCGAAGACCGCCATCATCGACGACCAGTTCGCCACGATCGGGAGCTACAATCTCGACGAGCGCTCCTGGGCGAAGAACATGGAGCTGAACTTGGCAGTAGAGGACGTCCCGTTCGCCACGCACGTTCGCGAGTGGTTCGATCAAGACTGCGCCATCGCGCACCGCATCGGCCTCGACGACTGGCGCCTTCGCAGCTCCACCCGCCGCGCGGTCGAGTGGGTCGCGTACGGACTGCGGAGGCTGTGGTGAGCGCGATCGATCGTCTGCCCCCGAGCGTGCTCCGCGCCGCTCGCGTCGCCGGCTTTGTCGGCGTGACAGCTGCGCTCTTGCCGACGTATGCGCTTCGTGACGAGCTCGCCAAGCGCGGACCCGAGCGCGCCGCGGTCCGCGATCGCTGGACGCGTCGTTGGGCCGAC
>JAYVYD010000253.1:0-6074 GCA_043784605.1 Myxococcales bacterium
GGCTGAATCGCGACGCCTGTTGGGTCGGTGGACAAGCAGAACGCGCTCATTGCGTCCTTGGCCATGGCGCTGACGATTGCACCGAGTGTGGCGCCGCAGGTCCTCTGCCCAACGACTCATGGAGCCGCGGTCGAGGGAGATACCCTCTTTGCCGAGCCACGACTCGAGTCTAAAGAGCGGAAGCCCCATAGCGCACTTGGCAAATATGAAGTGAGCCAAGAGCGAAGGGGCGAGCAAGCAGCGACGCAGAAGCTCACGCGGCCGCGGGACCGTAAACAACATAGTCGATTGATCCTCGGCAATCGTCTTGTAGGTTGCGCGCGCGACGACGACGCGGACAGCGCCAGCGCGCTGATATCCGAGTCGATAGCTCGTCTCGAATCCAATGCGCTCAGCCTTGCCGTCGCGAATGAACGCCTCGAGCTCGTCGTCGACCAACTCAATGCGCTCTTCGCGCAGCACCGTCATCTTGCTCAAGTCGCGGCGCCCTTTGGACTTGCGGCGTCGCTTGTGATTGTCGTCTTTGTCCTTGTCCTCGGGGGCGGACGGCGCGCCGACCGCGTCGAGCTTCTTCTTGGTCTCCGCGAATTCTATTTCAAGCTGAGTCGTGTCGATGCGCTCAGCCTTGGCGACAAAGACCGCCCTGCCCCCGCACTCAAAATCGGCCTGAAATAAGCCCAAATTGTCGTCGTCCAGTCGCCGCGTTCCGGCAACATTCGACGCAAACCCCGGCTTGCGACCCTCTTCCGTTCAGCCGCCGACCGAAAAACCCTTTGAGTTACCTACACTCCGCGCGAGCCGCGCCCTACATGTCTGAATATGCCTGAAGGCCACACTATTCACCGGCTCGCGCTCGATATTCAGCGCGACCTTGGCGCTCAGACATTACGCATTAGCTCTCCACAAGGGCGCTTTGCGGCGGCCGGTATGCTTGATGGCGAGACGCTGGTGGAGGCGGAGGCGATAGGTAAGCACTTGTTGCTACATTTGCAGACTACATGCATTCACATTCACCTAGGGCTGTTCGGAAAATTTTACCGCGTTGCAGCCCCAGCACCGGCACCACGACCTTCGGTCCGTTTGCGCCTTTCCGGCGATACGCGTACGTGGGACTTGGTGGGCCCGACCGCATGCGTATGCCTCGAGACCTCGGAGCTCGCGGCGTTACGTGAACGCATAGGGGCCGATCCGCTTTCTGCGCGTGCACGGCCGCAGAAAGCGTGGAAAACCTTCTCAACGTCGCGCCGTGCCGTCGGAGCGCTGCTGCTGGATCAAAGCATCATCGCGGGTATCGGCAATGTATACCGCGCGGAGATCTTGTTTCTACTTGGCATTCACCCTGAAGTGCCGGCAAATCGAATTGGCCAGCCGCAGTTCAAGAAACTTTGGGCCCTCGCCCAGCAACTTCTCGCGCGTGGTGTCAAAGAGGGGCGGATCGTAACCACGCCAAAAATCAAGGGTGTTCGCTCGACTAGGCGCGAATCACTTTATGTGTACAAACGGGCCGAGTGTCGGACCTGCGAAGGGGCGATTACGAGCGTCGTGCTTGCCGGCCGCCCTATTTATTTATGCGCAACTTGCCAGCCTTTGGATTCCTCATATTTGCCATCTAGGAATCAATTCGCTACTGACAACACCTCCACTGCCCGCTCCACATAGTGCCTGTCCAGGAACACGGCGTGGATGTGCGGGTTGAGCTTCATGTCCGAGGACGTTCGCTGCAGCGCACCACCGCACCGCTTTGCTTGCCGTAGAACCTGCACAGCTGGGTCGCCGCGCGCGAGGCGTTAGGCAACGCCAAGATTGCACGTTTCGGGCGGATCGCGGCTCAGGTGCGGGAGGTGTCAGCCGCTACCGTCCGCAGTGACGGAAACTCGAGCCGCTTCGGTGAGCCCGAGGACCCGCCCTGCGAGTGCGACGCCCGAGAGGAACGCGCCCTCCACGCGACCACCGCACGTCCAGTCGCCGCCGAGCCCCACGCGCAGGTCCTCGTCGAAGAGCGCTCCGCGATCGAGCGGTCGAAGGGCGCGCGCATAGCCCCAGCGATGGACGAACGAGAGTTCGGGCCTTAGAGGCCCCAGGTCGAAGAGCCGCGAGAACTCGGCGATCATGGCAGCCTCCACTTCCTCGTGGGGCATGTCGCGCGCGGCGCGAGACCACGCCGCCGAGGCGTGAAGCACCCAGCGTTCGCCCGGAGGTCTCCCCGGTTTGCTCGAGTCACGTGCCACCCACGAGAGCAGTGACGCGCTCGGCTCGCCGTCGCGACCGATGAACGCGCCGTCATGAACGAGTTCGCGCAGTGCATCGTCGTCGCGTCCCGCGGCGAGGCCGACGACGAAGCACGGCTCAAGCGGCACCTCGCGAGCCTCTCGTGCGAGCCGCGCGCTGGTCGGCTCGAGGAGGACCGCCGCCTGGTCGGCCGGGAGACAGAGCACGACGCAGTCGAAGGTGCCGAGCTCCGTGCTCCCGAGCTCGCCCGGACCTGCGGGGCCGAGTGTGACGCCGACCGGCGCCGTCGTGCCTCGCAGCGTGAGCCTCCCGGCCACGTTCTCGATGCGACCGACGCGCTGGCCGGTGTTGACGTGGAGATCGGCGGCGAGGTGACCCGCGAGCGCGTTCATGTCCGGGGTGCCCACGAGCCGTTCGACCGGCGGGGTGGGGCGCGCAGGGCCGCCTGCACCGTCCAGCGCAACGATGCGACCGTGCCATGGCGCGCACACGCCGCCGTCGAGCCAGGACTGCACGTGTCTCCTGAACCGCGGATCGCGCGCGGTGAAGTACTGAGCGCCTAGGTCGAAGGTGTGCGACGCAAGCCGGCGCGTGGCGAGCCTCCCGCCGGGCGACCGGCCCTTGTCGAAGAGCGCGACGTCGATGTTGTGATCGGTGAGCGTGCGCGCACACGCGAGGCCCGCGAGGCCCGCGCCAATCACCGCCACGCGCCGCACTGTCGTGCGCGTGGGCCGCGCCACGTGACGCGTGTACGCGGCGACATCGAGCCGCGCCGCATGCGCTGCGGTGGGACGCGGCCGCACCGTGCCAAGCACCGCGGATGGCGGCGTGAAGGGACGGTCGAAGAGCCCGAGGCACCAGTAGAGACCGCCATAAGACGCGGGATCGCGACCATCGAGCGCGTAGCGGTGATTGAGCTCGACGAGGGCACGTCGCGCCGCTTCGGGGTCCTTGGTCCACGCGGGCACTGCCTTGCCCCAGGTCATGCGCAGGTTGTTGTGCAATTCGCCGTGCGTGAGGAGCGAGCGCTGGCACGCATCCCAGAGCGCATCTCCGGTGCGGCCGCGCTCGAGACGCTCCATCGCGAGCGGTTCTCGCGGACCTGCGGCGTGTTCGGCGAGCGTTTCGCGGGCCCACTCTGGAAGGGGCTCCAGCGTCTCGAGCTCGCCTTGCGGCGTGTGGGCGGCGAAGTGCCACGCCACTTCACGCCAAACGAGCAGCTCGTCGAGGAACTTGTCCGCGCCTCTGCCGGCCACGAGTGCGGTCTCGCGCGCGATGCGCAGCGGCGAGACATGGCCGTAGTGCAGATAGGGGGATAGTCGGCTCGTGCCGTCGAGAAGCGGATCGTTGCGACGATGTGCGTAGGCTTCGAGCTTCTCGGCTCGAAACGCGTCCCATCGCGCGTATCCGGCGCGTGAGCCACCGCGCGACTCACGGACGGGCGCAACGCCGTGATCGATCTCACACTCCGCGACGAGGCTCGCGAGGGAGCGGTCGTCGAGAGCTTGGGCGTCGATCGGCGTAAACGGAAGCGGGTGTCGCGCGGGCGACTTGTGTGGCGCGACGTCCTTCCATGCTCCCGCGAGCACGGCCGAGGCCAAGCGTCGCGATGCTGTGCGAAAGGCGTAGGCGCGATCATAGCGCTTCGCGACGAGCGGCATGGGAACGACGCAGGAGGCGTCGACCGCCCAGAGCGGCACTCCCATGTCGGCGAGGCGTGCGCCGAGGCGCGCCGTCCAGGCGTCGAGGGGCGGTACGGGGACGTCCTCGGTCACGACCAGTGCAGCAAGCTTCGCGAGTTCGACGAGCATGGGTCCGCGCGCGTCCGGCCGCTCGACGTGGAGCACGTAGCGGATGCCGCGTGCCTCGAGCCCGGCGGAGACGTCCCTCGCGCCTTCGAGAATGAACGTGTGGTGGCGGTCGGACGCAAAGGGATAACGCTCGGAGACGGCGTGATAGACGAGCACGGGGAGGCCGAGCGCGTTCGCGGCGGCGACCGCGGCATCGAGCGCCGGGTTCTCGTGGTCGCGCACCGCCATGCGCATCCAGTAGAGGACCAGGGTGGCATCGCGGGGAGGCGGCCGTGCGACCACGCAGCGAACGCGATGTGCTACCGCCTCGGGAAGGGCCTCGCGCAGCGTCCTTTCGCCGGGATTCTCGAGACCGTTCGGAAAGGAGGCAGACAAGATGAGAGTCGGATGGCCAAAGCAATGCCTTGGTTGCGTGGCTGCAGCGCGCGCCGAACCTGACGCAAGGTGACCTCCAAGAGAACCCTGGTTGCCGCGCCTGCACTGCACGTCGTCCAGCTCGCTCTCAAGAGCGAATCCAGTGATCGTCGAGGTTCGTCCCTTGCTCGCGCGAGGTCTTGGCTTCGGGCGGACGCACCGTCGGACTCGAGCGTGCGCAACCCCGCTCGAGCTCGCGCGGGCTACGGGCCTCGGCGGCAAGCCGCGGCAGACCGGATCGTCCGCTTCGATCAGTACGTCGACAGCGCGACTATCAACCCGATCATCGGCGGGTAGCTCGGGATGTCACGGCATCGCGCGGCACGTGGCTTGGCCAGAGCGAGCGCTCCCGACGAGGCGCTGTCAGTGGTACGGGGCGCTTCTTGGCGCGCGAAGATCACGACGCGCTGCTCGGGCAGCGACTCGGCGCTCGTCACGAATCGAAACTCCGAGGCGATGAGCTCCTTCTTGATCTGCTCCAGGGTCATCTTGTGCTCGGGTTTGATGGCCACGGCCGGATCCTCGGCGCGATACTCGACGAGCGCGAGGCGGCCGTTCGATCGCAGCGCGTCGTGGACCTGCGCGAGCGTCGCCCTCGGGTCCGAGAGTTCGTGATACACGTCGATCATCAGCACGAGGTCCACCTCGTCGCGAGGGAGCTTGGCGTCCGACGCGCTCGCCTTGATCGTGACGACGTTCCCCGCGCCGGCGTCGTCGGCGCGCGCCCGCAAGACATCGAGCAGCTCGGGCTGCAGATCGGTCGCCAGCACACGACCGCGCGACCCCACGCGCTGCGCGAGTCGAAGGGTGATGTAGCCAGTCCCCGCGCCGACATCCGCCACGGTCGACCCTTCGGCGATCGCGAGAACGTCGAGCAAGTGCTCAGGGCGCTCGCGTACCTCGGACCGAAGTCTGGACGCTCACTAATGGATGAGCGTCGTGTCGCGGAACTCGGCGATCTGAACATGTATGTCCAATGCGAACACGTCGGCCACTTCACCGGAGTGCTTGTCGTGGCAATCGATACACTCCAACTGGCAGAACACTGCTGGTGTGACGGCCCACTCCGCGATCGTGCCCTGATTGCAAGTGGCCCGCGGCCTAGGAAGTCGAACTATGACTTCCCACCGTATCCGTCTGATATGACGAGCCCTTCGGCGATTGTAGGTCGGGCGATCTTCGCGTGGCAGCGCGAGCATGCGACCGGTCAGGTCGCTTCGACGGGTGCGGTCGTGTGGCCGCAGATCCGCTTCCAGTGATGAGGGAGCAGTTCGCCGAGTCGTCGCTTTGGGTGGTCGTGAATTCTGAGCAGGACGTCGGCGAGATAGGTCTCTGGATTGATGTCGTGTCGGGCGCAGGTCGCGATGAGCGAGTAGAGCACCATGATCTCGGATTTCGCTCTACCCCGCGAGCGAGCGCGTGAAGGCGCGAGCTGACAAATCGACGAAGTGGCGGGAATTTGATGCTCGACGCGCGTGCTGAAGTCGTTGATGAAGACAACAACAGGACGCGCGGCGAGCCCCCAGAAGGTGCGACGAGAAGCTCTCGGAGGCGAGAGGGCCGAGGGGTGGAAGAGGCAACGTGAGGACAAGCGAGTGCGGGGCGCCGACTCGAGCGCAC
>JAYVYD010000254.1:0-4940 GCA_043784605.1 Myxococcales bacterium
AGGGAATGAGGTGGAATTCAATCCCCAAAACACTCCCTGGTCTTTCCGACCCTTTTGTTCACTCTCTTCGTCAGCGGAAGGCGCTCTTGCCCGCGTAGACGGCGCCTTCACCGAGCTCGAAGCCGATGCGCAGCAGTTGGTTGTACTTCGCGATGCGATCGCTGCGGCTCAAGCTGCCGGTCTTGATCTGCCCTGCGTTCGTGGCGACGGCGAGGTCCGCGATGAAGCTGTCTTCGGTCTCGCCCGACCGGTGGCTGATGATTGCTCGGTAGTTCGCGCCGTGTGCCATGCGGATCGCATCCATGGTCTCGGTGAGCGTGCCAATCTGATTGAGCTTGATGAGGATGGCGTTGGCGTAGCCGCCCTCGATGCCGCGCTTGAGGCGAGTGACGTTGGTGACGAAGAGATCATCGCCGACAAGCTGCACCCTGCTGCCGATCGCTTCGGTGAGCTTCTTCCACGTGTCCCAGTCGTCCTCCGCGCAACCGTCCTCGATCGACACGATGGGGTACTGCTCGCTGAGCTTTTTGTAGATCGCGACGAGCTCGGCCCCGGACGTCTCTTTCTTGTCGAAGGTGTACGTCTTCTTCTGCTTGTCGAAGAACTCGCTCGCCGCGCAGTCGAGCGCGAGGAACATGTCTTTGCCCGGCTTGTAGCCGGCGTCCTCGATCGCGCGCACGACGAACTGGATCGCCTCCTCGTTGGTGCCGAGGCGCGGAGCGAAGCCTCCTTCGTCGCCGACCGCCGTGGTCAGGCCTTTCTTCTTGAGGCCAGCTTTGAGTGAGTGAAAGACCTCGGCGCCCGCGCGTAACGCCTCGGGGAAGCTCGGCGCGCCGGCGGGGACGATCATGAACTCTTGGATCTCGAGCCCGTTGTCTGCGTGCTGTCCGCCGTTGAGGATGTTCATCAGCGGCGTGGGGAGCACGCGCGCTTGCGTGCCGCCGAGGTAGCGCCAGAGCGGCATGCCGATCACGTCCGCGGCCGCGCGCGCGACCGCCATCGAGACGCCGAGGATCGCGTTCGCTCCGAGCTTGCTCTTCGTGGCTGTGCCGTCGGCCGCGATGAGGATGCGATCGACCTCGGCTTGATCGAGCGCGTCGACACCGATGACCGCGGGACCGAGCACTTGATTGACGTTCGAGACCGCCTTCAATACGCCCTTGCCGAGGTAACGCTTCTTGTCGCCGTCGCGCAGCTCGTGAGCCTCGTGCTCGCCGGTGGAGGCGCCGCTCGGGACAGCCGCGCGACCGCTGCCGCTCTCGGTCTGCACCTCGACTTCGACGGTGGGGTTGCCGCGCGAGTCGAGGATTTCGCGTGCGAATATGGCGCTAATTTCGCTCATGGTGGGCTCCTGTTCGGGGGACTTCAATTAGCACGGGCGCCGCGCGTTTCGGAGACCCGCCGCGTTCGTTGACGTCGGAGCGGTCACGACATTGGCGTGACTCCGTTGACAACCACGAACGCCTGTAGTGACTACCGAGGCCGCGCGTTTCGACGGTGGCGGTCTTTGTGTAGACTCAGCACATGGTCGACGACGCGCCTCCTGACTCCGATCGCCGACGCGGACTTCGACACCTCGCTTGCTTCCCTGCGTTCCTCGAGCGTGGCGGAGACGACAGCAAGACGATCGCGATGATCGGCGATCTCGCCGTTGGCGGCGCCCGCTTGCTGTTGCGCAAGCCGGACCTGAACGTCGCGGACTCCGTGCGACTCGAGCTGCATGTCGCGCTCGACGACGACGCGCCGCCGCGCATCGCGGTCGGTCAAGTGCTGCGCATCGAGGCGCTCCCGGACGATCGCGCGTCCCTCTGGACACACGAGGTTGGCATCGAGTTTCACCAGAAGATCGAGCTGAGCGCAGACGAGATCGAGGCGCTCGAGCGGCGACAAGAGCCGTTCGGCAAGCGGCGCACGAACCCTCCTCCTCGTTGATCGTCGTGTAAGCCGTGGGGATGAGGTCTCATCCTGACTTGCGCGCTCGCGGGCTGCCAGCAGCCGACGCAGATCACGGTCACGATTACGACGGACCTCGACGGTAACACGCAGAGTTGTACGAACGTACGCGTGGGGCGGACCTCGCTTGCCGACGCCGATCCCTCGGCCTTCGAGGACAAGTGCGTTCGCGACGGCGACCGTGTCCGTGTGCACGTTGGTGCTCGTTCCGTAGATCACTCTGCGGGCGTGAAGATCTGGTCCCAGAACGCGCGGACGTCATCCATCGTCTGCAATCGCTTCGCGGGTGGAAGCGCGCTCAAAAGGGCCTTGCCGTAGCCTTTCGTCGCCGCACGGCAATCGAGCAGGGCGACGACTCCCGCGTCCGTACGAGAGCGAATCAACCGCCCGAAGCCTTGCTTCAGCGTGATCGCCGCGGACGGGATCGAGTACTTGCCGAACGCGCTCTTGCCCTCGCGCTCGATCGCTTCGCAGCGCGCCATCACGACGGGATCGGTCGGGACCGCGAAGGGAATGCGATCGAGGATCACCATGCGCAGCGCCTCCCCCGGGACGTCGACGCCTTCCCAGAGGCTCATCGTCGCGACGAGCACTCCGTCCCGCGCGGCACGGAAGCGCGCGAGCAGTTTGTGCTTGGACTCCGCTCCCTGGACGAACAACGGGAGCTTCGTCTTCGCCGCCATCAGACGCGTGTAGAACGCATCCTTCGCGCGGTTGGAGGTACACAAGACAAGAGCGCCTCCGCCCGAGACGGCCAACAGCTCCACGATGCGATCCGTGGCGAGCGCGTCGAAATCAGGATCGCTCGGCTCCGGGAGATCGCGCGCGACGTACAGACCTGCGCGCGTCGCGAAGTCGAATGGCGACGGAATGACGAGCTCGATCGCGTCCGGCGGTGCGCCCAGTCGATCGCGAAAGAACTCGAGCGGACGAGCCGCGCGCGTCGCCTTACTGGGCGGTCCCTCGGAGTCAGGCGACACGCTGATGGGCCCGGTCGACGTTTCGGTCCGTACTCTCGCTTTGCTCGGTGGCGCCTCCGTTTCACCTTTCGTAGCGAGCGTCGCGCTCGTGCAGATTACGGCAGGTATGCGCGCGAACAGGGCCTCGCGAAACACTGGCGCGACGTCGATCGCGCTCGCGCCGATCGATGCGCTTCGCTCGCGCACGTCGATCCATGCGACGTTCGTCGGCTTGCGCTCGGCGTCTTCTGGATCGTAGCGCGTGAGGCCAGAGACGAACGCGAGGTCTGCTCTCGCTTCGTCTGCGCGACGTCCGATCTGTCGCGCGCTCTCGTCGGCCTGCCCACCGCCTGCCGCGGCGAGCGTCGCGAGCGCGGAGTCCATCGCGCCTGCGGCGTCGGCGACCTTCGTCAGATCCGCCCGCGCGAGGACGCGTCGAGTGCCAGGTCGCTCGCCGCGCCCGAGCTCGCCGAAGAAGCGCGCCTCGCTGTCCACCAACACGCCGAGCACGACCTCGAGGCCCGTGCCGACGGTGGTGCGGATCCCCGGCGAGCGCCGGGCGTCGCGCGCGAGGCTCGTCACCCGACCCGACGAGATGCGCGTCCCGAAGAAGTCGCTCGCGATGTCCTCGAGCTTGTGCGCCTCGTCGAAGATCACCGCGTCGTGCGCGGGCACCACGCTCGCGTACTCACCGCGCTGACCCCGGCGCAGCGCGAGATCGGCGCAATACAGGTGGTGGTTGACGATGACGATGTCCGCGCTGGCCGCCGACTCCTTCATCTTGGTGACGAAGCACGCCTCATAGTGCGCGCACGGCGCTCCGATGCGTGTATCCGATCCGGATTGCACACCTAGCCAAAGCGGCGAGCCTTCTGGCAGATCGAGCTCCGCGCGATCGCCGGTCTCGGTGCACTCCCTCGTGTGGTGCATGCCTTGCTCCACCGGCCCTGCGACACAGACCATCAGCGTGCGGTGAAGGACTACTTCGCCTTCCTGCTGCTGACTGGCTGCAGAGACCAAGAGGCAGCCGCACTCATGTGGTCGCACGTTGACTTCGAGGCAGCGGCCGTCACTATCCCGGTGACCAAGAATGGCGATCAGCACATCATCTACCCTGGCCCGTGGCTCCTGAATCTCCTGAAGCGTCGACGGAAGTCCGCAAAGTCGGTCTTCGTTTTTCCGGCTAACAACAAGCAAGGCCACGTTAAGAACCACAGGAAGGCTCTGCTGAAGATTCAAGCCGAAAGCGACTTCGTGTTCACCCCACACGACCTGCGCCGCACCTTTGCCAGCGGCATCAACGAGCAACTGGCCAGCGAGGTTTCGTTCTTGACCATCAAGCGGCTGCTCAATCACAGGGAGGGGGTCACGGGCCAATACGTGCAGATCACGTCCAGGCAACTGCGCGCGGCCATGGTGATGATTGAGAAAGTAGTTGTCGGCGGGATGTCTGACCTCTGGCCCACCCATCAGCCGAATTCGCTGAACGGGGCTTACGCTTCGAAGTAGTTCCTGGTACGCGTTTGGGCCTGCACAAGCGTTCAAAGGGTGTGCCGGACGTTCTTTGGCTGCCCGAAGCGGGGGGTCCGGTTTTGCCCAGATCGGCTCACTCCCCGTACCCCCTATTGTTGGCCCATCAAGGATTCCGTTGCATTTTCTCTGTATGTCGGTAACCGTCCGGCCATCCCCTTCTTGAATTCGGCCGTCTAAGCGGCAAGGATGGTGTCCGTCAAGGATTTAGGTGGACACCATGAAAGACTCCAAGAAGATCGTGCGGCGACGACACAGCGGCGAGCTCAATGCGCAGGTTCTGAGCGAATGCGCGCAGCCCGTAGCGTCGGTACCGGGCGTGGCGCTGTCGCACGGGATCAACGCCAACTTCGCGCAACAAGCGGATCCGACTGACGCAACTGCGCCATGCGCTGGCGCCAACGAATCAAGGCATACCGATGCTATCGGCGGTCGGCGTGACGAACGCAGAGCCTCTTCCATTCGCCGTGCCGTCGAGCCTTGATGGAAGAGCTGGTA
>JAYVYD010000255.1:0-34450 GCA_043784605.1 Myxococcales bacterium
ATCGCGTCGAGCGGCGCGTGCTGGAGCGACACCCATCCCCACGCCGCGAACGCCGCGACGAGGAGGATGGTGAGAAACGGCCGGTTTGCGGACGCAGCGATGATGCGCGCAATGACTCCGAGTGGCTTCTCCTCACTCATCGCGCGGACTCTTGCGAACGAGGTCCATTCCACACTTGGGGCATTTGCCCGGCGTCGGACTCTGCACTTCTGGGTGCATTGGACACGTGTAGGTGCTTGGCGAAAGGGCGACACTCGTGCTGGCGTCCGGCGTGGAGTCGTTCTCCCAGTACTTCGAGGCGGTGCTGATTCGAGCCTCCGCTGCGATCAGAAACGCCCCCGAGACGACGACCACATCCCCTGGATGAAGACCGGAGAGGACCTCGACCATGCCCTCCGACTCCATGCCGATCCGTACTTCTAGCGGTTTGAAGTGACCTTGACCCAAGTCCACGAACACGAGGCGACGCGGTCCGGTATAGACCAATGCAGCAACGGGGATCTGGATGCGACTCCCAAGGTCTGCGGAGAGCGTCACGGTCGCGACCATACCTGGATGAAGCTCTAGGTCCTTGTTCGCAAGCTCCACCCGCACGCGACCCGTGCGCGACTTGGGATCTATGGCTGGATAGACATATGCAACCTTCGCGTCGTAGGTGCGTCTGTCAACGTGGTCGAGCGTGACGTCTGCGCGCTGGCCCGTGTGAACATTCACCAAGTCTGCTTCATAGACCTCCGCCTCTACCCATACTTTGCTCAGAGCCGCCATGCGATACAGACGCATCCCTGGCTCGACCGACGCGCCCTGGACGACGTTCTTCTCGATGACGACGCCGCTAGCGGGCGCGGCGAACGTCACGTTCTCCATGGGAATGCGGCTCTTTGCTATCGCGTCCACCTGCGCGTCACTCATGCCGAGGAGGTGAAGTCTCTGTCGGGAGGCCGAGGCAAGCCCATCGATGGTGACGCCAGCGTCTAGCGGTCTGCTCGCTAGAAGGAAGTCGCGCTGTGCCTCGTAGAGCTCCGGACTGTACAGTTCGAAGAGGGCTTGGCCTCTAGAGACGTGCTGCCCGGTTTGATTGACATAGAGCTTCGTAATCCAGCCACGCACCTTGAGGTTCACCTCGGTCTGCGACGACTCGTCATAGCTGACCTCACCAAACGCGCGGAACGTGCGACGCATGGGCGACTCTGTGACGATCGTCGTTCGTACGCCTATGAGTTGACGGCGCGTGTCGTCCACCGAAACGATGCCTTGCGCTTGCTGATCTCGCGTAACGGCGACGAGAGACATTCCGCAAATAGGGCATGATCCTGGCGCCTTCTCGTTCACGAATGGGTGCATCGGACACGTGTAGTGGTCGATGTCCTCCGAGACCGGGCTCGCGGCGGACGTGGCGACTTTGGTAGGGGCATCTCCGCCGAACCACGCGACCAGCGGCCTCCGAAACCAGAGCGCCGCGACAATCAAGGCACAGGCAAGCGCGATTGAGGTGAGTGTTCGCCGAGACTGCTTGGGACTCTCGGCACTCATCGCGCAGCCCCCCGACCGCTCGGGCCGGGCATTCGCCCCATCGCGTAGTCGAGCTCCGCCGCGCGTCGGTCTATGTCCGCACTCGCGCGTTCGGCGTCCAGCTGAACGCTTCGAAGGTTGCGCTCGGCTGCGATGACGGTCGCAAAGTCATTGCGTGAAGTCGCGAACCCCGAACGTGCGGCGTCGACTTGTGCATGAGCAATAGGTGTGAGCTTCTCTTCGAGTAGCCGCTCGAGATGACGAGCTTCTTCCAATCGCCTGGTAGCAATGGTGACGGCCGTTCGTGCTTTGTCGCCGAGCGCCATGACCTGAGCCTCATATCCGACGCGCTCGGCTTCGGCCTCGTCGACCGCGCCTGCGCGATGTCCGAGCTCGATGGGAAGTGTGAGACCCAACCCCACCATCCAGCGGTGCTCGGGCATGTCCCACATCGAGTTGTAGGTGGTGGACAAGGTCAAGTCTGGCACCCAATCGCGCCGCGCGCGGTCAGCGCGAGCCACCGCCGCGAGCGAACGAGAGTGAGCGGCCCTTATGTCTGGCCGATCGTCCGCGAGGTGTCCCGATATGGCGTCTGGCGATCGAAGCGTTGCAGGTGGTGGTGGAAGCGGTGCCTCTGGGTCTCGATGCAGCAGCTCGTTCATCTGGGCCACGACCACATCGCGGTCCGTGGACAGCATGATGGCGTCATGCTCGAGATGCGCGAGCTCCGCCTCTGCGGCGATGGGATCGGCAATCGAAGCGCGTGCGGCCTCGAGCTGAATGAGCGCGTCCGCCTTTAGGTCGCGAACGAGCGCCGCGTTCTGCACATTGATCTCCAGTGATCGCGCGACGAAGAAATAGTCGTCGTACAAGACCGCTGCTGCGAGGGCGAGCTCGCGACGCGCTTGTTCGAAGTCCGACTTCGCGGCGTCGGCGTCATACTTCGCGGCATCGTCTTCGAGTATGAGCTTGCCCGGCCAAGGGAGCTGCTGGCTAATCATCGCTTGAAACCCGAGGCGTGCATTCGTGGACGCTATGGACAGTGGAGCGAGTTGAAACTCCACGGCTGGGTCTTGCAATGCGCCCGCGCGCCGGACGCGCGCGAGTGCCCCCTTCCACGCTTGGCGCGCCATTTCGAGGGATGGATTGCGATCCAGCACCAGCTGCACGAACGCTACCCGTTTCAGCTCGCTACCTAACGACGCGAGGTCAGGCGCAGCAGGCGGCGGCGGCGCGGAGCGATCGGCCTCCGCGCGCATCTCGGAGAGAGAGAGAGTATGGGTCGTTGCACAGCCACTGAGCAGCGCGGTTGCTAGTACGCAGACCGCCAATTGAATGGACGAGTCCATGATGTATTTCCTTCTTTTTCACATGGCGCAAGCGCGCTCATGCAACTCGAGGCCACGAACATCGACGGCATCGGCCGCCAATGGATCAGCAGACGAGGCTCGCCCTCGCCGCTGTGCTCAAGTCAGAAGCACCATGAGGTGGGTATGGAGTCGTCCCGATCGCTTTGGTGGGGGTCGCCACCGCACGTGGTCTGCCATCACCGCCGAATGCCGACGAGCGACGGTCAAGTCGTGGTCTGCGTAAGTGGAGGCTGGGGTCACGGCGACGAGTCGCGCGTCCGCGATGCCCTCGAATCGGGTGAGCGCGCCTTGCTGCGCAGCCGGCATGATGACGATCGCGCAGCAGTCGGTGTGCGTCTGCTGGACCTCGTCGGCGCGACGCAGAATCCGAGCTGCGCTTGCCATGCAAGGGTCTGCCGAGAGGGCACCCATCGCTTTGCAATAGAAGTAGCGGCGCTCACTTTGCGCGAGGCTCACGAGCAGCGCGAGCACGGTGACGACCGCAACGCAGGCAACTGCCACGCGTTTCGTGATCGCTCTCGATCGCCAGTCTGTGCGCACGAACAAGAGCCTAGCACGAGTCAACGGCGCACCACCTCGCGAGCCCAGGCGCGTCCGCAGGATCATGCCTCAATTTGCTACCTGCGCCCTTGAACCAGCTCAAACGGTGCGCCCAGGTTTTTTCGACTGGAGGACTAGGAGCGCTGAGATGTTTAGGTGTAAGTTGGAAGCTTGAAAGACTACGCGCATCCTGAAGTCTTGGTCGACACCCAGTGGGTGGCTGATCATTTGAACGACCCGGGCGTCCGCATCGCGGAGATCGACGTCGACACCGCCGCTTACCACGAGGGTCATATCGTGGGCGCGCTCGGCTGGGACTGGACCCTGCAGCTGTGCGACACAGTGCGACGCGACATCCTGTCGAAGGAGGCGTTCGAGGGGCTGATGAAGGCCTCCGGCATCACACCGGAGTCGACGGTCGTGCTCTACGGGGACAACAACAACTGGTTCGCCGCGTGGGCCTTCTGGCAGATGAAGATCTACGGCCATGCCGACGTGCGCCTGATGAACGGCGGACGACGCAAGTGGATCGAAGAGGGCCGCGAGATGACCGACGCGCTCCCCGCGCCTACGCCGACATCGTACGTCAGCCAGCGGTTCGATAGCGGGCAGCGCGCGTTCCTCGCCGACGTCCTCGAGACCGTCCGCGCACACGCCGCGAACCTCGTCGACGTGCGCAGCCCCGCCGAATTCTCCGGCGACCTGCTCGCGCCGCCCGGACTGCCCGAGACGTGTCAGCGCGGCGGCCACATCCCTGGCGCATCGAGCATCCCTTGGGGCACCGTGTGCAACCCGGACGGCACGTTCAAGTCATTCGACGATCTCGAGGTGCTCTGTACCAAAGCGAAGCTCTCGAAGGAGCGACCCGTCATCGCCTATTGCAGGATCGGCGAGCGATCGAGCCACATGTGGTTCGTGCTCAAGTACCTCGTGGGCTTCACGGACGTTCGCAACTACGACGGCTCGTGGACCGAGTGGGGCAACCTCGTGAACGCGCCCATCGAGAGGCCCTGAGTGGCAAACGCCCCCGCGAATCCTAGCTATGAGCACAAGCTCGGTCTGCTGGGCGAACGCCCTATTGGCATCACGAGCTACAAAGTGGGCTCGCGCTTCTCGTGCCAGATCGATAACGTCGATCCAGGCGCAGTGATCGGCCGCGCGAGTGGCGCGACGCGCGAGGAGGCCATCGAAACGGCACTCGCGAACGCGGCTCACTCGCTCAAGCTCCAAGACGTCAACGACGCCCTGCGCCTCGCGGTCGAGCAGATCCGACCCGTCAACCGCATCAAGAAGTAGCGCTCGGTCCCGAGCGACCGGCGCGACGCGCGACGAGGCGATCGACACGGCGTTCGCGAACGCGGCTGACTCGCTCGAGCTCCAGGACGCCAAAGACGCCATGCGCCGCACGGTCGAGCAGATCAAGCCGACGACGGACCGCGACAAGAGATAGAGCCTCGAGCGCAGGCTTGATCGCATCACGTCGTTGTGGGCTAGAGGGCCGTCGGACTGAGAGCGGTCTCCGCCATGCGGCGACAGATCGCGAAGGCCATCTCCATCGCCTGGCGATAGTTGAGCCGAGGATCGCACGCCGAGAGATAGTTGGTGTCGAGGTCTGCCTCGGAAATCCCACCACCGATGCATTCGGTCACATCCTCGCCGGCGAGCTCGAAGTGCACTCCGCCGAGCGTCGTACCCAACGCGTCGTGGACGTCGAAGGACGTGCGAATCTCGCCGAGGATGTCGTCGAAGTTGCGCGTCTTGATCCCGTTCACGGTGATCATGTTCCCGTGCATCGGGTCGCTCACCCACAACACACGCCGGCGCTTGCGTTGGATGATCTCGATGAGCGGTGGCAGCTTCTCGGCGACCGCTTTGGCACCCATGCGCACGATGAAGACCATCTTGCCCGGCTCGTCGTACGGATTCAGGACCTTGCAGAGCTCGACCACCTCGTCGGGCGTGGTGTTCGGTCCGAGCTTCACGCCAATGGGGTTCGCGATCCCTCGGAAGAACTCGACGTGACCGCCATCCAAGAGTCGCGTGCGGTCCCCGATCCAAGGGAGGTGCGTCGTGAGATCGTAGTGCGCAGATCGGCGCGGCACGGTGCGCGTCTGCGCCGACTCGTACTCGAGGTGCAGCCCCTCGTGGCTCGTGAAGAACTCCACCTTCCAGAGGTCGTCGAGCATCTGATCGCCGAGCACCTTCATGAACTCGAGCCCTTCGGCGATACGCTTCGCGGTGCGCTGATACTCCGCCTTCAGCTGGCTCGGCAGATCCGCGCGCTCGAAGAACGAGAGATCGAAATACTCGGGGTGGCGCAGATCAGCGAAACCGCCTTGCCCCAGGGCGCGCATGAAGTTGAGCGTCATCGCCGAGTGGTGATAGCCCTTGAGCAGGAGCTGCGGGTCTGCGCGGCGGTCCGCCGGAGTGAAGCCCGGTCGGTTGACGAGATCTCCAAGGTAGCTGCGTAGCTCGACGCCGTTTCGCGTCTCGGTGGGCTTCGATCTCGGCTTGGCGTACTGGCCCGCGAGCCTGCCGACGCGGATGATCGGCCTGCGCGCGCCGGGCACCAGCACGAGCGACATCTGCAACAGAATCTTCAGCTTGTTGGTGATGACGGACGGATTGCAATCACCGAACGTCTCCGCGCAGTCACCGCCCTGCAAGAAGAACCGCTTGCCCAGCTGCGCGTCGGCGATCAGCGATTTGAGTCGCTCGACCTCCCAAGACGTCACGAGCGGCGGCAGCGTACGGAGCTTGCGCACGACCTCTTCGAGCTCTGCGGGGTCCTCGTACTCGACCTGCTGCTGGGTTGGCCGGGTGCGCCACGAGTCCAACGTCCATGCCGAAGACGTCCGCTCGGCTCCATCGCCGAGGGCCGCACTCGTGGTCTGGAACGTCAGCATGATGACGCAGTCCGGGCCGAGTTGGAGCTGGTCGCCGTCGTGAACACGCTTTCGACCGTAGACCCGCTGGCCGCCCAGGTGAGTGCCTTGGGCGCTGCTCATGTCCTCGATGTCGATGCCGTCCGCGTGACGAACGAGCCGGGCGTGCAAGCGCGAGACGCCGTTGCTGTCGATGACGACGTCGCAGTCGGTCCCGCGGCCGATGAGGGTCTCGTTGCGATGGACGTAGAACGTCGCGCCGAGCGACGCCCCCCGCACGACGACCAAGCAGGGCACCGTGTTGGCGTCAGGGCTCGTCGCGCTTTTGGTCATCTTCGCGTCGGCTACTTGAACGTCCTCGTCCAAGCGGGGAGGGCGTCCGCTCATTGACGCGAAGTTACCACGCCGACACGACACGAAGCCGGTTTTTGCTTTGGATCCGGGAGCGCGTAACGATCCCGCGGGCGTTGCTCAGGCGGATTTTGGCGCAATCCGCTCGCGGAGCGCCAGAGCGAGAACTGCGAGCAAGTTGTCCAAAGCAACGGGCTTCGCGATCGCGTAGGGAGTTCCCATCTTCGCGGCCAGCAAGGCCAGATCAGATCTACCCGACCAGAGCACGATCGGAATCCTTTCTTCGCCCACCTCGTGGAGCATCATCTTGTGAGCCATTGCGGGTCCCCCAAGCACTGGCATGTCGACGTCGAGCAAGAGCGCGTCTGGAAGTTGCTGCGACGACCGAAGAACCTTGAGCCCTTCCTCACCAGTCCGCGCTGTCCGAACGAAGTAGCCGTGCGCTCTGAGCATATTCGACAGGATCTCTACGAGATCAAAGTCGTCGTCGACGATGAGGAGCCTCGAGGTCATGCTCCGCCTGCGCGGCCCCCCTTGCTGCCAGATATCTTGGTAGTCCACCACCTCGGGCAGCCTGGCCCGACTGAGCGAAGCGCAGAGCTGGTCCAAGAAGACCGGAAGCCCATGAGACTCGGCTCTCCCGGAGAGAGGAGGGCTCCTCGAGTCGACACGCGCTTTCGCCCTAGCGAGGATTGCTTGGCGATTGATGGCAATGAAGTTGCGGAGCATGGCGACAGGTGGGTCTGCGGTGAGAAATGCGTTTAATTGGTTAGTACTGGCCGCCGATGGTGAAGAACAAACGCGGGCTCCCATCGAGCGCATCGGCGTAGCTGTCTCCTAACTCCTTGATGGGTAGGCCTTTCACGATTCGCACGAGCATCCGCTCGTCGACGTCGCTTTCCGGACTCGATGCGGTCTTTGCGGTCTCCTTCGAGAGCGCAGTACCCGAGACGCTCAGTGTTTCCCTTTTCATCGTTGGTTTGCCTTGATGCGAGAACCGGACCGACGCTTGCTCACGATGCGTTTTTGCGCGCGCGCGGCCGATTCCTTCGACTGATGGTGTCGCAAGGGAGTTCGCCGAGTGACCGAAGCGAGGCGTCGAGGCGTTTTGACTCAGATTCGACGCGAATGACACATAGGGACGCGAGTGCGGCGACGATGAATCTCCTGTTCACCTCGAATTCACGCGATTTCGAGAGGCCTGCAACATGCACTGCACCGATTGTGACTTCAATTGACGTCGCCTTAGGCGACCGACAACAACTGAGTGAGAGGAGGAGGCTGATGGACGCTTCGGGCGCACTTGTTTTTGTGGAACCGGGCGGCGACTGGCCTTTTGCTGTCGAGGTCGCTGCGCTCGACGTTGTCGCTTTTGCCCAGATACGCGGAGAGCGCGACGAAGTCATGCTCGCGCGAGCCTCAGAACGTGCTGCGAGGTCGTCGGTCGAAGTCGTGATCCTCGCGTGCAACTCCGAGCACGCCGCCCCCGCCGTCCGCCGTCGGACTGCGCTGGCCGAGGCGCTCGTTCCGTCGATTGTCGAATCACGGCACGGTAGATTGGTATTGAGTGCTTGCGAGGGGGCGTCGCGCGCGTTGAAACGCGCTCTGCTCGCGTTAGCGTCTACACTCGACGAGTCGCTGGTTGGAAGCTCGACTATCGTGTCGGTGCTCATCGGCGGACACGTTTGGTCTGGCGATTGGAGTTGTCAGCGCGCTCTCTCGCCGAGGCTGGTGAAATCTTGGTGAACGCTAGGTTCGGCGTCGATTTCCGACGATGCGAAGTAGGAACAGAAACATATTGATGAAGTCGAGGTAGAGCGTCAGTGCGCCAACGAGAGGCAGGTTGGCGTTGGTCTCGCCTCGGCGGAAAAGCTCCCTCAAACGTTGCGTATCGTACGCAGTGAGCCCGGCAAATAGCAGCACGCCAACTAGCGTGATGATCCAGTCCAGCGCATTGCTGCGGAGAAAGAAGTTCACGACGGACGCGATGATCACGCCGACCAAGGCGAAGAGAGCGAATCGCCCCACGGTACTCAGGTCGCGCTTGGTGACGAGGCCAAAGACCGAAAGACCCGCGAATGCGCCAGCGGTGATGAAGAACGTCGCCGCGATCGACGACGCCGTGTACACGAGAAAGAGCGTCGAGAACGTAATGCCTGTGAGCGCCGCGTACGCGAAGAACATCAGCGCCGCCACGGCCGTGCTCACCCGACTCGCCACCGAACTGAGCGCGACGACGATCCCCAACTGCGCGAAGAGCAGCACATAGAAAAGAAGTCGGTTTCCTAGCAGCACTTCGAGTGCCGCAGGCGAGTGCGCGACCACGAGCGCCACGACACCGGTGGTCGCAAGACCGAGAGCCATCCAGCGATATGTCACCCACAGACCGTCGCCGGTCCTGTCGCGCGACATGGCGGAGCTGTTTTGACCTGCGTAATTCATGAGTGAAACGTAACCATTCCGGCGATTGGAGCGTGCGCGCCGAAGCACCTCGCTTCAACAGGATCGCCTCTTACGGTCGAGATAGCGTGCTGCCCGCCGCGTTCCTCAGGAGCGCGGTAACTTCCGCGACGAGAGAGTCGGGATGGAACGGCTTCGTCACATGCCCGTCGAAGCCCGCGGCCATTGCCGCTTGTCTATCTTCGTTCGTCGATTGAGACGTAAGGGCCAACACGACATACGGCCGGTCGTGAGAAAGGCGCAGCCGCCGCGCGAGCGAATAGCCATCTTCGATGGGCATTCCGATGTCGCTCACGAGCAGGTCGTACGGGAACGTGGCTAGCGCCTGCACGGCCTCTTCGACGGAGCCTACGATCTTGGTCGTGGCGCCGCGACGATCGAGCTCCGTTGCGAGGAGTTCGCGAGCATCGGCGTCGTCATCGAGCACCAGCGCGGACACTCCAGCCAGTGGTTTTGCGCAGGAAGTCGACTCCTTTCGGCGTCCGACCAAGACGCTACGTTGGGTCATCGGTGCACCCAAACCGACTCACTCACGCAGAGCACTGCTCCGCCTTCGTGCGCGAAGGGATACCATTTTACTTCCATGGGCTGTGCTCTGCAGAATGCGAACCACCGCCCCTTCCCGTTCGACCGGATCGCCGGATCGCCGCGAACCCGAAGCTCGCCCACGCAAAAGAAACGACGCGTAACGCCGTAGCCGGTCAGAAATCCGGCGAAACAGCTTAGGGGTGGGCCAACTGGGACTCGAACCCGAAGCCAATGGATTACGAGTCCGACCCCGACGTGAGCCAAGTTGCCGATCCTTGCCGACTTTGGGCATGTCGGGTTCATCCGTGCGGCTCCATCGCGGCCGATCCAGCGGCCGTTGCCACTCGCCGTTGCCACTTTGCGAGCTCAACTCCGCAATCGGCCCTTCAGCGCGCTTCTCTCCGCATCCGTCGCCACACGGAACGCGAGAGATCTACGATCGATGTGGACGCCGAGGACCTTGGTCGTCAGACGTGGCGGCTGCTGAAGGCGACCATGGACGAGCGAGCGCGACTTTGGGCGGGAACCGAGGCTTGCGGGATTGGCCACGGTGGCGCGCGCTGAGTGTATGGCGATCCGCACGGTGCGGAAAGGACGTGACGAGGCGAGGAGCGCGACGCGAAGACGTCGTCAATGTCCGGCGCAGCGCTGCAAAGCGGCCGTACGAGACTGAGCATCCAGAGGTCGCTCCGCCCTTTTCAGGTGAGGGACCTTCGCTCGATCAGCGGATCGGGAGAGGCGACAACTTTTCTAACGGTTCTTAGGCCAGACAGCATCGAGTGGACATCAGCGCCCAGCGTCGGCGCTCAGGTCATAGCGTTCGTGGCATCCAGCGCCTTCGAGCAGGACGACATGATTGTCGACGGACACTTTGACGGGGGACTCGTCGGATCCCACGGGCACCGCGAGCTTCACCGTGAGAAGCCCAATACCTGTCTTCTTATCGTAGAACGTCCACGTCGTCGTGCCAGCGCCGTCCGCGCACTTCCCCGCGTTCCATTCGTCGACGATGGAGTCGGGGTCGGCGCCCTTGGCGACGGCGTCGGCGGCGCTCGCGACCCTCACGGATTGGTGGCCGTCGGCCCTGTCTTCGATCGACAGTAGCTCGCCTTCGACGTGTCCCTGCGAGCCGTGACCAGCCTGACATTTTGCGGGCCAACCGCCTTCCATCCCGGCGTCATAGAAAAATAGCGTCTGTGCTGGGCCGCGGAACACGAGCGCAGCGTGGTAGTTGAACCCCATATAATCTTTCGTAACGTAATAGGGCGGATCTCCGTCGCAAGCGGTCGACGGTATGTCGTCCCCCGGACTCGCCGTGAAGATTTGTCGACATAGCTCGGCGTGCGCCGCGCTCTCCGTCGACGAGACGCCGCCAAACAAGCCGTTCGCCTCGACCCAATTGTCCGCGACCTCGAGATTGTCCGCGCTGATCGCCACCTCGGCTTCGCACACCGTGGCGCCTCCGAGCTTCGCTGACGCTGCCGCGCTCGGAACGAGCTTCTGAGAGATCGCGAAGGCCGAGCGTGCCGCCGGGGCGCGCCCTTGCTTCTCACGAATGAGGCCAATGTTGAACCACGTTTGCGCGGCGAGCTTCGGCTCCTCACCAGCCTCGCGAGCCGCGTCGAAGTCCGTGTCGGCCTGGTCGAGATCGCCCGCCAGCAGCTCGGCATAGCCCTTCTCACTGAGAGCGCGTGCATCGTTCGGAGCGGCGACGAGCGCGTCGGCAAACGCCGCTGCGGCGTCCGAGTACCTCTTTGCCATCGTCGCTTTGCGACCGCGGACCATCGCACCCCAGTAGACCTTGCGCTTGGCCGCGAAGTCCGGTGGAGGGACGAAACCAGCGTCTGCGGCTTGCTTGCGAACGTCCGCGAGCGTCGTGGTGTGATTCGCCGCGTCCGATGTCGACGCGACGGCGTCCATTGCGGCGACCGGCTGCGTTTTGTTGCATTGTGCACACAGCAAAGCGAAAATGAATCGCTTCATTGGTGCGAAGTTTACTCGGCGCGAAGGAAGCCTAGCGCGATCGGGCATGCAACGGTCCGAGCGGGTCCGCTCCGCCGGGGAGCGACGCTGGGACTGCCCATTACCGCCGACAATGCGCTCCTCATGACCAACATCCGTTCGACGACGTACCTTCCGGTGCCGTCGCGTCGCCATAGCCTTTTGCGCCCCTCTACAATTTCTTCCTCGTGAAGGTGTTTAGGTACGCGCCATGACAAGTGCTGCACTGGACACCCACGAGCTCCGCGGTCTCTACCGACGGCGCGCCGGTCGCTATGACGTGACGTCGCACGCCTACGCCCTTCTCGGCTACCGCCCTCGCTCCGGTCGGGCGCTTCGACGTCGTCGACTTCAGGGCGCCCGGAGCCTGGCCCGAGCCACTTCTCCGCGTGGTCTTCCCGTTCCTTCGCCCGTTCGGCGTTACCCTCGATCTGCGCACGAGGCATCCATGGGAGTCGCTGGCAAAAGCACCTGAACCTGGTCCTCATGGAGGAGCGATACCTCGGAACGACTTATATCGCGGCCGGTGAGTCGAGAACTATCTCGACATGACCAGGCTCTCACAACGACTCAAGAAGGCAGAAAAACAATGATGGGCTCATGGTGGTTTTTATGGTTGATCTTCATGTTTATTTTTCTGATCCCGCCGGTTGGCTATGGTTGGGGTTATAGGGGCTGGGGCCCACCTTATCCTCGGTATATCCAGAGGCGTCGCGGACCACCGGTCGCTGCGAGCGCCACGGGAGCCCCTCACCATCTGTCTTGGGGGTGGGGCGGAGACTTTGTGTGGTCGGTGCTGTTCATTGGAACGATATGGTTCTGTTGGGCCATGTGGTCCGTGCTCTGGGTGCACTGACTCAGCTTACGGAGCTGGAGGGAAGATGGACCGCTCATCGTCGAGGACATCTATGACATTCCTGGTCACGGCATCCCGCTCGCACCCGTTCTAAAGGCGCAACCTAGCCGGAAGATTCGCATTCGATGCGAGGCAGCCGATGGCACGGGCGGGGTGCCCTCCGCACATTCGTGTCGCTCGACGCGCGGACCGGAGAGGAACTCTTGCGGACACACACCGAAGCGCATCCGCACTCGAGCGTCGCCGTCGACGTTCAGCGCAAGCGAGTCTTCGTCGGCGACAATCTTGGATACCTCTACGCGCTGGACGCGCAGACTGGCAGTTACGAGTGGCGAACCAAGCTCCTCGAAGACGGCAAGACCGCCATCAAGACGACACCCTCCGTGCTTGCCCGACGCCACCGATGACTTCGTAGGACGCACCGACGATCCCTCGCAAAAGCTCACCCGCAAACCCTATCTGACCCCTTCGATTTACCTACAGTCCGGGGCGACCGAGATGACGCTGCCGAAGCTCGTCCGCAAGGAGCTCGACGGATATCTCGAGTGCGGGCTGCTTCGCCGAGGCTTCGCGCGACTGCGGTGCACAGGGAGGTGCAACGAGACGAGCCTCGTCGCGTTTAGCTGTAAGGGCCGTGGATTGTATCCGTCGTGTTTGGGCCGGAAGACGTGCGCAACGGCGGCGCATCTCATCGACGACGTGATGCCGCTCGCGGTGCCGTTGCGCCAATTGGGTGCCGACCGTTTCCTTCGCGTGGCGCAAGCGGTTGGCGTACGACTGGGGTCGGCGTTGACGCGCGTGTTCACCAAGATGGTGTCGCGCTTCTAAGGTCAGCGAAGCGGAGCCGTGGTCGCGCTGCAGCGGACCTCGTCGGAGATGAAGCTCAATCCACACGTTCACGCCGTGTTTCTCGACGGGCACTACGTCGAGCGCGCAGAGGAGTTCACGTTCGAAGCGAGGTCTCGCGTGAGCACGAGCGAGGTCGCAGAGTTGCTGCAGCGCACGCGCGACAAGATGTTCGAGTACCTGCGTCGAAATGGATTGCTCGCGCTCGGGCGACGAGGACGACGCCAACGAGATGGCCCCGCGGCCTCCGCAGTCGCAGGCACGACGCCCCCGGCTGGCCCGGAGTGGCGCCGCGGTAAGCTACCGTTGACGCATCAAGCAATGATGGCAGGGCGCCCGTTGAGCGTCGCGCTCGACGGCTTCAGACTGCACGCCGCCACGCGCGCGCGGGCGCCACGGACGACGCCGGGCGGAGGCGCTCCTGAAGTACAGCCTGCGTCGTCCCGCAGTCGCACAGGAGCGAGGGAGCTCGCTACTCACTCTCGCAGCGAGCTCCGAGGATCACGCGGGACGCAGCGTCGCTAGCGCCATCGCGTGCAGCGGCAACGTGAACGACACGCCGCTCGCGGAGGTCGTGATCGCTAGCACTTGATCCGGTGCGTCGGACCTCGAGAGTGCGTCCGTCCATCCAACCCGATACGGGCTTTCCGAATGGCAAGTACGACTTGTCGATCGTGAACGTGACGGTCGCGTCGTTGGCGGTGAATCCCGGGCCCGCCCCGAGGTCACTCAAGTTGGCGATCACCACGACCAGAGCACCGTCCGCGGTCGTTCTGAGCTCGAAGGCGACTCTCGAGGCGACGGGCGCGCTGCCGGACCGGCCCCGCACGGCATCTGTGACTTCGGACGTGGTTGCGTCACGCTGCAGTGGGACGACGAACGTGGTGACCTACGTTGCTCCTCGAACTGGGGCCGTCGAGCGCGTATAAGAGGCTCAAAATGTCGTCCTCGGAATCGCGGCAGCGCTCGCTTCTCTCGCGTCGGCTTACGATAGCCCTCGCGACCCCTGTCCTGCTGCTCGTGGCGTTGGGGGCAATCCTCGGCCGCCAGATCCTGCAGTTGGCCGACGACATGCGTTGGGTCGATCATACCGACGAGGTTCTCGCGACGGCGAACGACACCACGCGACAGATCATCGACCAAGAGACCGGCCTGCGAGGCTACCTATTGACGGCAGACCGCGTGTTCCTCGAGCCCTACACGCGCGCGCGCCCGCTCGACGGCTTTGCCCGTTTGCACGACCTCACGTCGGTCACGCCCACGCAGCAAGCGCGATTCGACGAGGCGCGCCAACGCTACGAACAGTGGTTTGCTCTCGCCTCGCCCGTGGCAGAGGGACACGACGTCGAGAGCGGGAAGACCCTGGAAGCGATGCGAGAGCGCAAGACGCGCATGGATGGCGTGCGTGAGTCGCTACGGAGTGCGATCGAGATCGAGGAGGGCCTACACCGTGAACGCGCCGCCGCATCGGCGAACTCCATAGCCACGACGGGGGTCGTTTTTGTCGTGCTGATCGCCGCATCCGCCGCGATATTGGCGTTTCTATCGCGCCGTCAACTTAGCGCGATCGCGATCACGTTCGGTGCTGCTCTCGAGGCGGAACGGAAGGCGCGGGAGACGACGGAAGCAGAGGTCTGGATTCGAGCAGGTCATGCCAACCTCAGCGAGGCGCTACAAGGGGAGAAGAGCATCGAGCAACTCGGCGAGATCACTCTCTCGTCGCTCGCGACACACGTCGGCGCGGACATCGGCGCCTTCTTCGTCCAACACGCCGGCGCATGGCATCGACGAGCAGGCTATGCCCTCGATTCCAGAGCGGCGGGTCCGGAGGAGTTCAAGGAGGGTGAAGGCATCGTTGGGCGCGTTGCGGAGAGCGGCAAGGTGCTTCATCTCCGCGAGGTGCCGCGCGACTTTCTGAAGCTTCGCTCGGGCACCGGAGAGACCTCGCCGAACGCTCTCGTGGTGATTCCCGCACGCGTGGACGGGACGACCAACGCCGTGATCGAGCTTGGTTTCCTGCGGGACATCGACGCGCGAGCCCTCAACATGCTTGGCCGCGTCAGTGAAGTCGTCGCTCTCGCCGTGCGCTCGTCGGAGTACAAACTGGAGCTCCGCGCGCTGCTCGAGGAGGCGCAGCGTCAGGCTGAAGAGCTGCAGACGCAGCAGGAGGAGCTTCGCGTTGCCAACGAGGAGCTCGAGGCGCAGACCACGGCGCAAAATGCGACGCAGAGCCAACTCGAACAGCAGCAGGCGGAGCTCGAGCAGACGAACGAGCGCCTCGTTCAGCAGTCCGACATGCTCGATCGGCAGAACCAGCAACTCGCCGAGACACAAGCCGAGATCGTGGGAAAGGCGCGCGAAGTGGAGCGCGCGAGCCAGTTCAAGTCCGAGTTCCTCTCGAACATGTCACACGAGCTTCGGACGCCGCTCAACAGCTCGCTCATCCTGGCCAAGCTCCTTGCCGACAACAAGGACGGCAACCTCACCGACGAACAGGTGAAGTTCGCCGAAACGATCTCCTCGGCCGGAAACGATCTTCTCACCCTGATCAACGACATCCTCGACCTGTCAAAAATTGAGTCGGGGAAGATGGACATTCGCGCTGCGAGCGTGCCCCTCGATCGCGTCCGCATGAGTTTGACGCGAACGTTCGAGCCCGTCGCCAAAGAGAAGGCATTGCGCTTCGACGTGTCCATCGCGCCGGCGGCGACCACGCTCGAGACCGATGTCCAACGGCTTGAGCAAATCCTGAAGAACCTGGTGTCGAACGCGCTGAAGTTCACCGAGCACGGCGAAGTCGTCGTCGACATCGCCTCGAGCGGCGACCGGATCACGTTCGCGGTGCGCGATACTGGCATCGGGATCCCCAAGGACCAGCAGGGGATCATCTTCGAAGCATTCCGCCAGGCGGACGGTACGACGAACCGGAAGTTCGGTGGGACTGGCCTCGGGCTCTCGATCTCGCGCGAGCTGGCGCGACTGCTCGGCGGAGACATCACCGTGAGCAGCGAGACCGGCAAGGGGAGCACGTTCACGCTTTCGCTTCCTCGGGCCTATGGGGGCCCTGTCGCGACGTCCCGCGCGCCGGTCCCGCCGGTGGCCGTACCGCCCCTGCCGAATCCCTCGGCCACGCTCGTCGAACCGACGCGGCCGAGCTCGCAAGACGACGCCGTCCTCGAGCCGGGGCGACGCATCGTTCTTGTGGTCGAAGACGATGAGGCGTTCGCGCGCATCGTCACGGACGTTGCGAAGGAAGCCGGGTTCGAGTGCCTGGTCGCGACGACCGCGCAACTCGGTTTTCAGCTGGCGAAGAAACACGCACCCATCGGCATCGTGCTCGACATGAAGCTGCCCGATCACAGCGGTCTCTCGGTCCTCGATCGCCTCAAGCGCGATCCAGTGACGCGTCACATTCCCGTGCACATCGTCTCGGCGAGCGACCACGCGGAGACGGCGCTGTCGATGGGTGCGGCCGCTTACCTCCTCAAGCCGGTCAAACGAGAGCAGCTCGTCGACGCGATTCACGCACTCGAGAGCCGCTCGCAGCACGGCCTGCGCCGTGTGCTCGTTGTGGAAGACGATGAGAAGCTGCGCGAGAGTGTTGCGAAGTTGCTCGGCCGCACCGACGTCGAGGTCAGCAGCGTCGCGTCCGTATCCGAGGCGTTGGCGCTCCTCCGCGATCGGACGTTCGACTGCGTGGTGACGGATCTGGCGCTTCCGGGCCAGAGCGGCTTCGAGCTACTTGAGACGATGGCGACGCAGGAGCGCTACTCCATGCCGCCTGTGATCGTGTACACGGGGCGCGCGCTGACCGACCACGAAGAACAACGCCTCCGGAAGTACTCCAAGTCCATCATCGTCAAAGGAGCGCGGTCTCCGGAACGGCTGCTCGACGAAGTGACGCTATTTCTGCACCAAGTAGAATCAGACCTACCGCCGGACAAGCAGCGGCTGCTCAAACAGGCGCGTCACCGCGAGGCGATCTTCGAAGGGCGTACCATTCTTGTCGTTGAGGACGACGTGCGAAACGTGTTCGCATTGACGAGCGTGCTCGAACCCAAGGGTGCCCGCGTCGCCATTGCGCGCAACGGCAAGGAAGCGCTCTCGGCGCTCGAGAAGGAACCGCGCATCGATCTCGTTCTCATGGATCTCATGATGCCCGAGATGGACGGGCTCGAAGCGACCCGTGAGATCCGAAAGAGACCTCAGTGGTCCAAGCTTCCCATCATCGCGCTCACGGCGAAGGCCATGCGAGACGATCAGGAACGATGCCTCGCCGCGGGCGCGAACGACTATCTCGCGAAGCCCCTCGACGTCGAGATGCTGCTCTCGTTGCTCCGTGTCTGGATGCCGAAGACCTGATGGACACGAGCGAAGAGATTGAGCTTAGGCTTCTGCTCGATGCGATCCATCAGCGGTTCCACTACGACTTTCGCCAATACAGCCCAGCGTCCGTTCGACGGCGACTCACGCAGGCGTTGGGCGCTCTCAACTGCAAGACGTTCTCGGCGCTCCAAGAGCGCATCCTGCACGATCCGTCCGCATTTCCAACGTTGCTCTCATACCTCACTATCCAGGTGAGCGATCTATTCCGAGACCCGACCTACTTCCGTGTCTTTCGCGAACGGGTCGTGCCGGAGCTTCGAACCTACCCGTCGCGGAAGATTTGGATCGCGGGCTGCAGCACGGGCGAGGAGGTTTATTCGTTCGCGATTCTCCTTCGAGAAGAGGGTTTGCTCGAGAGGACTATTCTCTACGCGACCGATATCAACGCGGAAGCGTTGCGTGCGGCGGAGGCCGGCATCTACTCGCTCGAGCGCATGAAGGCGTTCACCGCCAACCACCAGGCGTCCGGCGCGCCATGCTCGCTAGCAAGTTACTACACCGCGAAGTACGGCTCGGCCGTGTTCGATCGGACGCTGCGAAAGAACGTCGTCTTCTCGGACCACAGCCTTGCGACCGACGCGGTCTTCGCGGAGGTCCAGATCGTCTCTTGCCGCAACGTGCTCATCTACTTCGAGCGGGAACTTCAGGATCGTGCCATCGCGCTCTTTCGGGACTCTCTGTGCATGCGCGGGTTCCTCGGGCTTGGTGCGAAGGAGACGCTGCGATTCTCGAAACACGAGGCCGACTTCGACAACTTCGCCGCGGCTGAACGATGGTATCAGCGGCATTGAACGGCCGCCGCGCCGTCCAGGCCGTCGTCATCGGCGGCTCGGCGGGCTCCGTGTCGGCGCTCGGAGTGGTCCTTCCCGGCCTTCCCGCCGACTTCCCGCCCGTGCTGATCGTGGTGCACGTCTTGCCGTCGTCGCCGAGCCTACTGCCCGCCGTCTTCGCGTCTCGCTGCGCGATGCGCGTCCGTGAGGCGGAGTCTTTCGAGGCGATCGAACGGGGCTCGGTGTACTTCGCGCCGGCCGACTATCACTTGCTCGTGGAGCGCGACCGACGGTGTTCTCTCTCCATCGAGCCGCCAGTGCACTTCTCGCGTCCCTCCATTGATGTCCTCTTCGAGTCGGCCGCGGACGCCTACGGTGCGGGTCTCGTCGGCGTGGTGCTCACGGGCGCAAGTAGCGATGGAACACAAGGCTTGCTCGCCGTCCATCGCGCCGGCGGCCAGGCGATCGTTCAAGATCCAGATACCGCCGAGGTCGCGATCATGCCGCGCGCCGCCTTGCAGGCAACCCCGAGCGCAATCGTCGTCCCGGTGTCCCGCATCGTCGCGGAGCTTCTCTCTCTCGTCGCCCAGTCCTAGAGGCCGTCAGCGCGGGCACATCTCGGCCGCGCAGGGCTCGTCGACGATCGTGAACCGCGTCGCCGACGCGCCCGTCATGGGTCGCGTAGCCAGAGCTCCGCGACGAACGCGAGCAGTCGATCGAGCTTCAGGGGCTTGGGAAGGACCGTGACCCACGTGGGCGCCCTCACCGGCATCGAAGTCGACATGACAACGGGAATCTTCGACAGGACGGCGTCCGCCCGCATCGCCTCGTAGACCCGGCTCCCATCCATCACTCCACGTGGTGGCCGTCCTGCTCGAATGCCTCACTCGCGATTCGCTCCGTGTCTCGGTCATCCTCGACAATGAGCGCCGTCCTCGAGCTGCTTCGCGTGTTCGCGGCCGATCGACTTCCGTGGGATCCGCGCGGTAAAGAGCGAGCCGGCGTGCTCGCTCGACTCGACCAAAAGACTGCCGCCATGGGCGGTCGCGATCTGCTGACAGATGAACAATCCGAGACCGAGACCACCGGACTTCGACGGCGCGCGCTGGCGCGCTCGAAAGGGATCGAAGAGCGTCGCGATATGCTCTGCGGGAATGGCGCCGCGGTTCCGCACGCGGACAACGACTTCGGTCTCGCTCCCATCGACAGCTACCGAGACCGCCGCGCCTGACGTTCCATGGTGAAGCGCGTTGGCGATGAGATTTGAAAAGAGCTGGAGGAGTCGCTCAGGATCGCCCGTCGCGGTGGAGTCGCCGTGGGCGTCGACAACGACTTCTCGTCCGGGATGGAGCCCGTGAAGCTCTTCGGCGGTCCGCTGAACGAGTTCGGCGACGTCGAGAGGCTTGCGAACGCGGAGGAAGCCGAGCCCGTCCCCGAGTCGCGCGCGTGTGAGGTCGAGTAGCTGCTCGATCATGCTTGTCATCCGCTGGCCAGCGGACGCCATACGCCGGAGAACACGTACCTGGCCCTCGTCCTCGAGTTGGTGTTCGAGCAACTGTGTCCCCATAAGGATCGCGTTGAGCGGGTTGCGAAGATCGTGACCGAGAATACCGACGAACAGCTCATTCAGGCGGAGCGCCTCCGAACATTCCCTTCGCTGCCGAGAGAGCTCGAAAAACGCGTCCGCCTTGTTTCGAAGCGTGTGCGGTTCGATGGGCTTGAACAGAAAGTCGACGGCGCCCGTCTCGTAGCCTTTGAAGATGCGCTGCGGATCACTCGCCCCGGCTGTGACGAAGATGATCGGCACATGCTTCGTCCGCTCGGCGCCGCGCATCAGCTCGGCGAGCTCGAACCCATCCATCTCGGGCATCTGCACGTCGAGGAATGCGAGCGCGACCTCGTGAACGAGCAGGAGCTCGAGCGCCTCAGACCCCGACCGGGCGCTCAAAATCTGAAGGCCGTCACGTCGCAACAACGCTTCGAGCGCGACGAGGTTCTGCTCCGTATCGTCGACGAGGAGAAATTTGACGGGCTCCGAAATCACTCAATCCTTCTACCATATGCCCCCTTCCGCCGTCGACTGAAGGCCCAGCTCGATCTCCTCCTCCAACGCCTCGCTCTGGGGCAGTTCGGCAACAATCCGGCCGACCTCGGGACGCGCGCCGCGACGAGATCTTCCAGCACTAGGACCTCGCTCAGCTTCACGAACGCCGCAACGAGAATGAGCGCAATGAAAGCGGCCGACCGGCAGAGCGTGAACGAGCCACGGGCTACGCAGGTGGGTGCCATTGAGGTCACGCATGCGACCCAGGTCGCCGAGCCGAAGCTGCATTCCGCGCATCGCTGCGCAAGGGCTGCGCCGGCTTCGTCGGCATTCTCTGGTGTAGCTCAGAGAAACGCGCGGAACAGCGCCGCGAGCCAGGCGAGCAGTCGCACGTGAAGCGCGCGCTTCCGCCACGACTCGAGGTCGAGCCGACGACTGACGGAGAGGTCGAGCTCGAAGGACTCGCTGACGCTCTGCGCGAACTCGGAGGAGTCGACGAAGACGTTGCACTCCAAGTCGAACCTCGACGACCACTCGTCGAGGTTGTGACTGCCGATCGTCGTCAATCGTCGATCGAAGATCGCTGTCTTCGAATGCAGTACACGCGGACGATAGAGGAACACCTCCACGCCATCGGCGAGCAAGCGTCCATAGAGCGAGGTCATCGCCATTCCGACGATCCACACGTCAGAATGTTCGGGCACGAGCACGCGAACGCGAACGCCACGACGAGCTGCACGCCGGAGAGCATGCAAGAACCCGCGGCCGGGCAGGAAGTATGCGCTCGCGATGTCGATGGAGGTCTTCGCGTGGCCGACGAGCGTGCGATACCTTCGTCGAATTGCACGATCGGGTCGTCGCGCGATCCTGTTGCTCAGCACCTCTACTTGCCCCGCGACCGTCGCGCAGATCGCGTCGGTCGGTATGGCTCTTGCGCAGCGTTGCCACACGTCGAAGAACGCGCTGCGCAGGAGCCGAGCCGACGGGCCGCGCACTTCGATGACATCATCGCGCCACGCCGTCTCCGGGGAGTCCGGTGGGTCCCATAGCTCGCCGATGTTGATCCCACCGGTGAACCCAACGACGCAATCGACGACGAGAATTTTTCGATGATCGCGCTTGGTCAACTCGCCGAATCGAAACCGACGACTGAGCGGTGATAGCGGCGAGAACTCGTGGATCTCCGCCCCTGCTTCGACCAGCGGACTCCACCAGCTCGCCGGAGTCCCTAGGCTTCCGATCGAATCGAACAACACGCGCACCGAGACGCCCGCGCGCGCACGCTCGACGAGCGCCGCGCGAAACCTGTCGCCGATACGGTCGGCGCCGACCCAATACATTTCGAAGAGCACCTCGCGCTCGGCTCGCGCGATCGCGTCGAGCATCGCGGGAAAGGCTGCGCTGCCGTCACGGAGAAGTCGAACGGCGTCGAGTCCGACCGTGATCATGTCGAGTTCCTCCCGTCATGGGCAATCGACGAACTCGATGATGACTTCGACGTCCGGCGGCGCGGCTGGCGGTGCGACCGAGCGCGCTCTCGAATAGTACTCGACGATGGTGCACTTGAGCTCGGCGATCGCCTCGGCCTCCGTTTTGGCGAGCGCAGACCACTCCATCTCGACACAAGACGCGCGGAACCCGGTCGCTCCCTCACCAACACGATCATATGGCTGAGCTCGTATCAAGTCCTGCCAGGCGTGCCGAACGATCTTCGTGCCCTATCCGCGCGCTGCGACATTCGGGATCCGATCCGGTCCTACCTTCACGAGCAACTTTCCGAGGTGCTCGCCCTTGAAGAGACCGACGAATGCGTTGGGCGCTTTGTCGAGGCCGTCAACGATGGTCTCGCGCCACTTCATCTTCTTCTCTGCGATCCACGATGCCATGTCGCGCAGGAACTCGGGCCGCATGTCGAGATGGTCACCGACGATGAAGCCACGGAGCGTGAGTCTGAGTCCGATGACATTGATGATGTTGTTCGGCCCTGGCGTGGGCTCGGTCGCGTTGTATTGAGCGATCATGCCACAGGCCGCGATGCGACCGAACGGGCGCATCGTGGCGAGGGCGGCTTGCAGATGCGCCCCCCCGACGTTCTCGAAGTAAACGTCGACTCCATCGGGAAACGCGGCCTGTGCGGCCTTCGTCAAGTCGCCCGCTGTCTTGTAGTTGATGACCCTGTCGACCCCGAGCTCGGTTAGATATGCGGCCTTCTCGTCGGAGCCGACGGAGCCCACGACGTAGCAGCCCTTGGCCTTAGCGATCTGGCACGCAATTGCGCCGACCGCGCCGCTCGCCGCAGAAATGAAGACTCTCTCGCCTTGCTTCAGCTCCGCGATCTTCAGTAGGCCGACGTAGGCCGTAAATCCTGTCATTCCCAAAGCGCCCAAATACGACTGGACGGGGCCGAGTGTGGGGTTCACCTTCTGCACCTCGTTGGCGTCCGCCGCGTACCACTCGCGCCAGCCAAACATGCTTTGAACGTAGTCGCCGGAGTGGAGGCCCGGGGCTTTTGAGAGGACCACCTGGCCGATTGCCCCTCCCGTGAGCGGCTCGCCAAGGCGGAACCCGGGCACATAGGATTTTCTGTCCGTCATCCGCCCGCGCATGTATGGATCCAAGGAGATATAGCTGTTTCGGACGACCACTTGGCCCTCGTGGGGTGACGGCAGCTCGCTCTCGACGAGCTCGAAGTCACTCGGTGCCGGCATACCTATCGGTAGGCGCTTCAGCCGGATGTCATGGTTTTTTTCGTTCTGCACAGGGCACCTTCTAAGTTGTGGACATTGCTTTAGCCGCACAAGGCGAGTGAGCGGGCCGCCCGCCACGGAGACTCCGTCGGCAGATTCAGTTGACCGAACACGCCTCTCGTTAGAGCACTCTTCGTGCCAGTGGGCTACTTCACCATTCGAGCGGAGTGTGGAGTCGTGTCGAGTGGACTCAAACGCCGGGACAGCTCACACCGCACGAACGCCTCCCCAAAGTGCAATGGGAGTCGCATCGCGATGCGGGGACACGCACAATGCTTCTCAGCCTGGGGTGCCAACCATTCCCCGCAAGCGCCAAACGAACAATGCCCAGGAGCGAAGCCGAGCGCGACGCGATTGAGAGGCGACTGTCGTGAGGCGCGGGGCAGCGTGGTCGGAGCAAATGCTGGCGCAGCAGGCGTCGTGATCGTCGGCGGCCTAGTCGGTGCGGGGGCTGGTGCCATCGCGGATCGAGCGAGAAGAGGAGAGCCAAACGGCCGACGCACTCATGAGACTCAAGCAGAATCACTCATCGCCTTCCCCAGACGATATGGGTCCCTCTGCCGGTGTAGAGCCGCCGCCAGAAACGCCAGCCGATTCACCAGAATACGAACCCACCTTCGCGGGCGGATGTTTCAAGTTCGGCGCTCCGAGAGATCCTTTTGTGACTCCCGTTTCATCGTCGAGCTGACGACGCCGTGCCTGCGCGCGGTGCTCTTCATTCTCGAGCACGGTCTCGGTGATCGCGCCCACTGCGCCGCCAAACACTGCACCTGCTATGGAGCCGACGGGCCCGGCAAAGGCGCCGATCGCTGCGCCTGCCACCGCCCCTCCCACCGCACCTTCGAGCTCGTGTGCCAGGCTTCTTCGCTTTTGCGTCTCGTTACTTTTTGCTTCTTTCATCTGCTCCTCAATTCCTTCTCGATCTCCCGTCACTTTCCGGACGTGACCCAAGTCGCCTGCTTCGACACCGCGTTTCACCACGACATGCCGCGCGTGGCGCGTCTCTTACCGATCCCACGGCGATACGAGGCGCAAGGCGTTCGACGGTACGGATTTCATGGCCTCTCCTACGCCTTCCTGATGCAGGAGCTCGAGCGTCTCGCCCGAGCGGCCGCGTGTGGGCGCGTCGTCCTCGCGCACTTGGGGAGCAGCGCGAGCATGGCCGCCGTCCGCGACGGGCACCCACTCGACACGACGATGGGGTTCACGCCCGCTGCCGGGCTGGTGATGAGCACGCGTTCCGGAGACATAGACCCAGGGGTGCTTTCCTATTTCGCGCGGAGCGAGCGCATGACCGCACCCGAGGTCGAACACAATGAACCATGAGTCGGGGCTGCTCGGCGTCTCGGAGACCAGCTCGGACATGCGTGAGTTGCTCGACCGAGAAGCCGAAGACGTCGTCCGCGCTCGAGAGGCCGTCGCGCTCTTCTGCCATCAGGCGAAGCAGAGGCTGGGGGCCTACGCAGCCGTCCTTGGCGGCCTTGATACGTTGGTGTTCGCCGGCGGCATCGGCGAGCGCTCGCCGGCGATCCGCGCGCGCATCTGCGACGGGCTCGGCTTCCTCGGTATCGAGCTGGACGAGTCCAGAAACGCGGACTCTGCCGGGGTGGTTTCCGCGGACGCGAGCCGTGTCACGGTGCGCGTCATTCACACCGACGAAGAGCTTATGATTGCAAGGTCGGTCTCGCTCGCTCTCGGACTTCGCGCCTCCCGCAATGACAGTGAATCATGAACACGATGTCGAACGCGCGCTCGCCGGAGTTCTTGCGCCAGATGGACGCCTATTGGCGTGCGGCCAACTATCTCTCCGTCGGGCAAATCTATCTCGATGACAACCCTCTGCTGAAGCGTCCGCTCGAGCTGACGGACATCAAGCACATGCTCCTCGGACACTGGGGCACGACGCCAGGTCATAACTTTATCTACGTGCACTTGAATCGCGTCATCAAGAAGTTTGATCTCGACATGATCTACGTGGCGGGCCCCGGTCACGGCGGACCGGCCGTCGCCGGCAACACCTATCTCGAAGGAACTTACAGCGAGATCTACCCCAACCTCAGCCAAGACGAGGCTGGCCTCCAGAAACTCTTTCTTCAGTTCTCGTTCCCGGGAGGCATTCCCAGCCACGCATCGCCGGAGTGCCCGGGATCGATCCACGAGGGCGGCGAGCTCGGCTACTCGCTCAGTCACTCGTTCGGCGCAGTGTTCGACAATCCGGATTTGATCGTCGCCTGCGTGATCGGCGACGGCGAAGCGGAGACCGGACCGCTCGCAACGGCGTGGCACTCGAACAAGTGTCTCGACGCGGAGACCGACGGCGCGGTGCTGCCGATCTTGCATCTCAACGGTTACAAGATCTCCAATCCGACCATCCTCGCGCGCATCGAGCATGAAGAGCTCGAGCAGCTCCTCCGCGGCTATGGGTGGACACCTATCTTCGTCGAGGGTCACGAGCCTGGCCTCATGCATGAAGCCATGGCGAGCGCGCTCGATAATGCGGTGGAGCAGATCAAGAAGATCCAAGCCGACGCGCGCGTTCATGGCAATCACGTACGACCGCGCTGGCCGATGATCGTGCTCAATTCCGCCAAAGGCTGGACGGGGCCGAAGGTCGTCGATGGCGTGCTGATCGAGGGGACGTTCCATGCGCATCAAGTGCCGCTGCTGGTGAACGCCGAGCATCCCGCACATTTGAAGCAGCTCGAGACTTGGATGAGGAGCTACAAGCCCGAGGAGCTCTTCGATACACGAGGGCGCCTGAAGCCCGAGCTGGCAGAACTCGCGCCGAAGGGCACGAGGCGCATGGGCGCAAACCCACACGCGAACGGCGGAATTCTCCTCCGCGATCTTCGCATGCTGGACTTCCGCGACTACAGTACGCGCCATCGGCGATGCTGGGCTCCATGGAGCGGCCGTGGACCCGCGCAACAAACATGCCCTCCTCGAAGTTCGGAGCGCGGTCCCACGTGATCCACTCGAGGTCGTGCGCGTCGAGCTCGGGCACCGACTCGCTCACGTCGCTCCATGCACCGGCGGCAACCTTGAGATCGATCAACGGCACACTGCTCACCCAGCGCTCTTCGGGCTTTGGCGTCACGCGGCGAAACGGGACGACCTTCGCATCGCTCTGCTCGAGGATGTCGAGCGCAGGCAGCGCGCGAACGATCTTCATCGTCTCGCGGCTCACGGTGATCACGCGCAGCGAAGCTACGGCGGGTAGCGCGAATCCGAGCTTCCGGGCAAAGTGGCACCTCAACTAGGATGGAAGCGATGCATCTGCTGAAATCTCTGCTCGTCGTTGGCGTGCTCTTGGGATGCGAGAAGAGGTCGCACGTCTCGAGCGGCCCGAAGGCGAAGCTCGAAGTCTTGTTGGTGGACGACGCCAACGACCCGTTGGCGAAGATGGACAAGGAGCCTCTGCCCGCAGGCGTCGGCGTCCTCACCGAAGGGGCATTTCGAGAGGGAATTGTGCACTACGCGTACGTGATTCAGGATCACGGCGAGACGGTCTTGCAGGCGGGAAAACGCCTCACGGATGCGCTCGCGTCACAGGCGCTGCCCGCGGGAGATCACCTAGTGATCGGGTCGACCACCTTTTCGGTCCGCTCGTACCTCGTCAAAGGCGCGCCTGTGATCACCGAAGCCAACGTCGTCGACGCCGTCACCGCAAAAGACTCGAGCACGGGCCACTACTCGGTGAGCCTCACGGTCGACCCGCCCGGCGCGATGAGCATCGAGAGCACGACCAAAACAAACGTGGGTTGGCGCATGGCCATCATCGTCGACGGCATTGTGCAGTCGGCGCCGATCATTCGCTCCACGATCACGGGTGGCCACGTCCAAATCACGTTGGGCGGTCTGGCTTCGACGAACGACGAAAAGATCCAGGCGGACCGATTGACCAAGAGCTTCAACGGTCAGTGAGCCAGCTGTCGCGGACCAGAACGCGAACCGATTGAGCCTCTCGGATCGATCCTCGATGATCAATGCGGCGTTGAACTCGGCTGTCGACAGAGCCAGATGACTCCCGCCGCCACCAACCGGCACGACGAGAGTGGTAGGATCGACGGTCAGCCACCAATGCGGTTGCATCACTCGGCCCTTCGAGCCGCCGATGCTGCTCAGTCTGCACACACGCCGGTCGCAAGTCGCCCCTCGAAGCTCTCCCAGTTCGACTATCAAGGCTGATGGAGATCACATGAGCGACCCCACCGTGCTCGATCAAGTATGCGCGTTTCGCACCATCGCGATCGCACAAAACGCGCATGGCGATCACACAAAACGGGCATGGCGATCACCTGTTTCGCGCATGGCGATCGCACAAAATGCGCATCGCGATCGCTCGATAGGGTGAGCGAGATCGTAGCGAGACTAGCGTCCTGAGCGGGCGGTGAGTCCGCGACGCGGGAGTCCCAGAGCCAGTCGCCCCGAACGAGGCGTGATGGCAACGACGAGGCTACCCGTGAGACAACTACGAGAGATCTTTAGACGGAAGCTGGAGCTGCATCGCTCGCATCGTGAGATCGCGCGAAGCAACGTCACGCTCGCCCACACGTACTGCCCAACAGGCACAGCGATCCAAACGGTATGGCAGCGGCGGCGTTGGGTGGAGGCACGATTACGGATAGGACTTCCGGTGGAGGCGGTGGAAGTGGTGCGCAGCTGAGCATTGTCGAAGTGGACGCGACACCAAGAGAGCTTCACACGACCTCGATCGGCGACAGTGGCGCGGGTGGAACTAGGGCGACACGACCATCGTCGCGACGGATGTGAGTCTGGTGGTCGTGGCTGCCGGCGGTGTGGGCGGTACGGCTGGGTTCAACGGTGCGAAGCCTAGGACTAATGTGATTTCACCAGGCGGGTTTGGAACGAGCGGGTGTGTGAAAGGCGCTGCCCGTGCTGACCGATGCGAGTGCGGTGACGGGCGGGCCGGGCGGCGGCGGATTCGGGATCTCGGTCGGCGCGTATCCGTCGGGTCAAGGTTCGAAGTCGGTGCAAGGGTTCATCGGAGGCTCACCGGGCGCACACGGGGCGGCGGTGCTGGTGGTGGTGGCGGCGGACCGGGCGGCATTGGGCCGAATGGCGGCGACGATGGGTGCTGGTGCTGCCGGCGCGAATGGTGCGGATGGGCAGGCGAATCGGGGGGCTGGCGGAGGAGGAGGCGGCGGTGGCGGGCCGTTTCCTGGGACCGGCGGAGTTGGAGGGAAGGGACCAAGTGGGAAACTGTCTCTCGTTGTTGATTGAGCACTCGCGACTGCTTCTCGGCGCAGTCGATGGACGCCAGCGATCCGCTGCGGCATCATCCACACGTGCAGAACCCAGACGGTCATTGGTACAGACGATTCGCAGAGATTCCAGGCGTCGGGTACGAAGGCGACCTGCGGTTGCGCGAGCGGCTCGCTGCCAGGAACATCACGCCGGAAGTCACGCGCGACGTGTTCGGTGGTCGCGAGGCAGTCTCCTTAATGTGGCCGAGTCGCGCGGGCACTACGAGCGCGTCGCCCGTTCACCAACTCACGTTCGGCACGACCGCTGAGGAATCGAGTGAGAACTTACGAGAGCGCATACTATCGGCCCTCGAACTCCCAGGCGAACTCTCCGACTACCACTTCGCCATTCAAGGTGCTGCCGAAGCGTTGTGGAAGAAGCGACGGGAGGAGCCGCAGCATATCGCGTTCGCGGAATGGCTCTACTGGTGGGACGTGCGTCTGATCGAGGCTCACCCTCACGTTGTGCAGATCCGGCCGGGGGAGCCTGAATACTTTGGTGTTCATGCGTTTGACCGTATCGTCGGCCTGTACGAGCGCGAGGGCTTCCTTCACGAAGCGCTTGCGGCCGCTGAACGTTTCGCACGGTTTCGCCCCAAACTCGATGCGGTCTCCGAGTTACGCGAACGTGTCGAGCGACTCCGAGAAGAAGAACATGCCTGAGGGGTCGACCATTCTCGGCCTGCGCAGCGACTCGTTTCTCGAATACGCGTTCCTGCGGTGGGTCCTCGTCCCCGCTGCCCGCGACACGCTCGCAACGTGCGTGATGCCGCAAGCCAAGGTGGATGTCGGCGGTCATTCATACAAAGTCGACTACGAGTTCGTCGGCGACTCGACCCGTTTTGCCGTCGAACTCGACGGGTTTGAGTTTCACGGAACGCGCGCCGCGTTTAGCTACGACCGCCTCCGGCAAAACGATCTTCATGCTGCGGGCCGCGTGGTGATCCGCTTCTCCTACGACGCGATCCGACGAGACACCGAGCGGTGTGTTGAGCAGCTCCAGGCCCTTCTCCGGATGGACCCGCAGCTCGCGCAGCACCTGATCGCCCAACCCCAGATCGAGCGCCCCGACATGGACCCCGATCCCCTTTACGCACTGTCGCCAGCACCGATGAGGAGCCCAAGCACCATGCAGACGTATTTCGAACGCGTGCGAGAGCGGCTCAATCTGAAGACGCTGCGTGGGTGCCAGACAGAGGCTTTCGCCGCTCTTGCGAACTACTTTCGCGGTGGTGGCAAGCGTGCCGCGTGCGTCATGTCAGTCGGCGCGGGCAAGACGGCGCTAGGCGTGGTGGCGTGCCTTGCCTTCGGCCAGCGGCGCGTGATGATCGTGACGCCAGGAAACGTGATCCTCGGTACGTTCGGCGCCGCGCTCGACCACAACTCATCAAAGAACGTTCTCTACGCCCTGCCTGGCGGGCCTCTCATTCCCGGCAACCCGCCGCCCAGCGTCATGATGCTGGCCCGTGATCGGGAGGAATCAGGCCGTGCGATCCGAGACATCACGCGTGAGGAACTCCTCACTAGCGACATCATCGTCACCAACTTCCATTCGCTTGGCACCGGTGAGGATGCCGACGACATCCTTGCGAAGCTCAGGTCCGATGACATCGACCTCATCGTCGTGGACGAGGCGCACATCGCGGCGGCGGAATCGTATCAACGTGCGTTCAAGCACTTCCCGAACGCGCGCGCCCTCTTGATGTCGGCGTGCTTCCAACGCCAAGATGGAAAGCCCATCGAGGCAGATGTCGTGTACCGCTACCGATTGATCGACTCGATCGCCGATGGTCATGCGAAGAACCTACGCGTTCATCGATTCGCGCCCGACACCGCTCAGACGACCTACGAAATGGTGTGGCCTGATGGTCGTCGGGAGGAGGTCGTCGGCCGTGAGGCGATCGTTGCGCTACTCGAGGACGAGCACAGGCTCGCAACTGTGACGGCGAAGTCCCACGAACCGATACGCCAGGTCATGCGCTCCGTTCGCACTGCGCTCGATCTCCAGAAGACCCTCTTGAACCCGGTGAAGCCGCGCGTCCTCTTTTCCGCACTTGGCGAAAGACACGCCGAGCAGATTGCAGAGATCGCCACCGCGCATGGGATCCCATGCGCGCATGTGCACTACTCCATGACGGCTGGGCGCATCAAGGCGACGCGGGCACGATTTGAGGAGGAGTCCGGCGAGCTCCAAGGCCTCGTGCAGTTGAAGATGTTGGGGCAGGGATACGACTTCCCCGCGATCGCCGTGGTCGTGCCAATGAGACCTTACGCAAGCTTCGGCGAATTCTATCAGTTCGTAGGGCGCGGCATCCGCGTCATCCATCACCCCGCCTTCATCGGTCGTGTTCGGCCAAGCGACCAATACCTCGATCTCATCTTTCATGCAGAGCTTGGACTCGACGAGCACATCGACACCATCAATCGCGAGAACGACATGGATCCTCAAGCGATTGAGCGCGTCGCACGCGAAGCAAAAGGGGAGCCCCCCGACGTGGAAGGGACCCGAGGTCATAACGTTGCGGAACGTCCTGATGCCTTCGTCCTCTTTGAGCGTGGGACTATTGAGCAACGTGTGGTCCACGACCAAGCACGCGTCGAACAGCGGCGCACAGAGCGCGAGCTCGAAGGCCTGGCGCAGCGATACGCGCAGTACGCGCAGTCGTCGCCCAATCCGGTTGCCTTTGACCAGTATGTCGAACTGATGCGAGACATGCGTGAGTGATTCCGAGTTGACCTTCGGGCGCCGAGCGGCGCAGTGCCCGTCGGCGAGCGCTTTGCTGGAGATGGAGGTTTCCGAGGGCCGCGCCGAGCGCTTCTCAACCATCGACACCGCGCTCGCTGGGCTTGTCGTTCGTTGCGCTAGAGGCGATCGTGTTGTACGGATCGTTCGCGGAGATCGCCAGCACCATGTCGAGCTTCACGGCGTGCCTGCCGAGTTGCGAACGGAGGTCGCGCAAGCCTTTCGACTGGATTTGCAGCAGTCGCGTGGCGACTGGTTTTTGCCCGAAACGGTGCCTGTCAAAGCCGGGCCGGTTAACTTCGCAGCCCACTTTCGCGAATACCCTCGGTATGCACACACCCTCGCCGCTGAGGAACGGGGAAAAGTGTCCCTCACCGGGAGCCCCGATGCGATGGTGCTCTGGAGCGTGCTCGAACCGCTGTTCGACGCGCTAGTTCTGCCTATCCTCCTCCGCTCTGAGAAGGTAGGAAAGCTCACGCGGGACGAGTTCGCGGTCGCGTGGTCGGATGTCGAGGGATTCGCGGCGGACCTCGGACTCAACATCCATGAGGCCCTTCCGATGTTCGGCTGGGGCCGAGGTTGGTCGCGTTTCTCCGCCGACCAGCAAATCGTTGCGACGACGAACCTGCTGTCCGAGGTCGCCAACGACATCGGGCGCGACACTCTATGTCGATACCACGCACGAGCCACTAAGAGCCTCGTCGCTCACTACTATTCGAAGGCCAAGAACGGGCGTGCAAAGCGCAGGCAAGTCATCGTGAAGGAGCACTGGCGAACGCTTGCGGCCTTCTTCTCCGGCGACTGGCTTGCCTTCGTCGAATATCTTGGCGAGCAGCCCCACGATGAGGAGCGCATCGTGACAGCGCTTCCCGAGACCAAGGTCATCGTTGGGGGGAGAGAAGAGGCGAGCGCGATCGCAGCGCGAAGGAATCTTCCCGTCGAGGAAGTGGAACGGATGCTTGGCGCCTACTGGGAGAGCGCCGGTGGCGAGTCGCCCGTGCGCCAGCGAGCAGCAGTCCTCCTCCAGTACTGGCAAGAGTTTGACTCCGTTCACGCGCGACAAGCGCCCGGCATGCCGCCACTATGGAGCCTTGTTCAAGAGGGTGGTTGGGGCGACCTCGAGCCGCAGCCTTGGACGCCCTACCAGCGGGAGCTGTTTCGTCGCGTGTTGTCGACGCAGCTCGTTTCCGAAATCGACCGCCTTTGGGGGACGACCGTCCTCGCGAAGTGGCCAGACCGAATCATCAGCGAGCCTTTTCCGCACTCGACTATAGCCGAAGCGCTCGGACCGGCCTTGAAGTTCTGGCATGGCTGCGCGTTGACAGCGTGGTTCATATGCGAAGGTCCGACATCACGTACGGACATCCGTGGGCTCGCGCACTATTACCGGCGCGGGCTCGGCGACCTGGAAGCGATGGGCTGCGGTGTGCACCCGACACTTTTCGAAGAACTGCTCGGCGTTCGCCTTGGGCCCGAGGAGCCACTCTACGTGCGCGACAATTCCATTGATGTCGGTCACGGCATATCAATGAACATTCGCACGTCGTCAGGCACGCGCCGCAATGGGTTCGAACTCCTGCGCGACGTAATCACACGTCATCGACGCTGGTGGACGTCAAACGTAGCCGAGCGCTATGTGCGCGCCCGATGGGAATCACAGCTGCGCGCAGTCGGCAGGCAGTTCCATCTGATGACCGAGGAGAAGGGGAAGCCGCCCACGCTCAAGCAGTTCGCGAAGCACGCCGTGCCTGCGGCTCGCCTTTGGTTTGGTGGTGATGTTGACCTCCTCTACGCGGCGCTCGGCCAGCGACTCCACACCAAAACGGAACGACGTACGCTCATGCCGCGCGTTACTGTAGCCTTCGCAGACCTGGTCTTTGAGGCGCTCGGTGGGAGGCCCTTCGAGCGCGCAGTCGTGATGGCGACGCCAGAGCAAGGCTGCGCACAGGCCGCCGCACAGGATCGACACCACAAGTTGCGACGCCTCTCCGGCGAGAGCCTATCGTATGTTCAACTGCTCGAAGCACTCGGCAGACCGCCGACGCTCAAAGAGTTTGGTTCAAAATTCGAGTGGCCGGGACAAGTGCTTGCGTCAAGCACGAGCGATGCGTGGTCGACGTACGAACGAGCCATCAAATCCGCTCTTGAGCGTGCGAAGCTCCAGGGCCGCTGATGAGCGGCGAGCAACCATCGCAGCTCGGCTCAGGTGGCGCACTAGGACGCTGCACCGAGCGCCGGTTCTTGAAGCCATGAAACGAGCCGCTTGAGCGTCTTCCGCGGCGGCCACTTGTTCCACTCAACCGCAATCACCTCGTCCCCGTCGCGCGGGAGCCCAGGAATGCCAGCGGGAGCGACGACCGCGGACTTCGGCATCGCGAGCAGATCGCTTCGATACTCGCAGCGGTACAGCAGGGCCTCGCCGAAGCCCGTCGCCACGTGCGCCATATCGGCCGTGTACTTCACCTCGATGACGAACCCAGAACGTTCCCCGTTCGGCCGCTCCAGAACGACAGTAATGTCTGGGCGCAAGCGACCTGGCCTCGCGAGGAAATGCTTGACGCCCTCGTCGCGTTCACCGAGTTCCTCGCCGAAAGGCAAAACGACTTTCTCGTGATAGATGCGAATCCGTGCATCGTCCCCCCGATGGAACGCAACGATGTCCTTGCGGCTCTGGATGATCGCAGAGCGATCCATGCGCCACCCATGCCCAAGGATCTCCTCGAACGACTGCACGAGACGAAGAAGTACGGCGATGTAGAAACGGGTTTCCGGATCGATCGGCAGCACCGCACCACGCGCGAGATGGTGGGCGCGCGTTTCGTCACTCTCGTCAATTGCGCGCAACCAGTTGAACCAGTGACTCGCACGCCGATAGACGTCGTCGCGGGACTCACGCGCAGCGCGTTCATGGTGAGCGTCGATCACAGTATCCTGCAGCGCGCCGAGGGGACTTTTGAGCAAGGTCATCTCAATATTGACGAGCAACTCGCCGAGCTTTGCACTCCACCGCGCCGAGTTGTCTGATGACGCCAACAAGCCGTGGCTCCCCTCTGTGTCAGAGAAGTTGTCGCCTCTCCCGATCTGCTGATCGAGCGAAGGTCCCTCACAAGAGAAGGGCGGAGCGAGAAGCTCTGCATGCCAACG
>JAYVYD010000256.1:0-11997 GCA_043784605.1 Myxococcales bacterium
GTGTAGATCGACTGCGCGAGCACTGTCGCGGTGGTCGTACCGTCGCCGGCCTTGTCGCTGGTCTTGCTCGCTACCTCGCGGACCATCTGCGCGCCCATGTTCTCGAACCGGTCGAAGAGCTCGATCTCTTTGGCGACCGTGACGCCGTCCTTGGTGACCACCGGCGAGCCGTAGCTCTTCTCGATGACGACGTTGCGTCCCTTGGGGCCGAGAGTGACCTTCACGGCATCCGCCAGCATGTTGACGCCCTCGAGGATCGCGCTGCGGGCGTGGCGGCTGTAGACGATTTGCTTGGCGCTCATGGTTCTTGATTTCCCTTGTTCTCGCGGGTTTCGCGGTTGGCACTCTCGATGTTCGAGTGCCAAAGTTCGCGCGCAAGGTAAACTCCTACGGCGGAACGTCAAGGGCCGAACCACTAGCAAGTCAGCAAAGCGTCGGCAAACGCGTCCGACTCGGGGCTTGCGAAATCCGGGCTACCCACTCGACAAGTCGCGACTCGCTTGACATAAAAGTGCGCGCGACTATGTTGCCGCACGCTCGACGCCAGCGGTTCCTTGCAGTGTTTTTGGGGGATCGTCTAATGGCAGGACGACGGTTTCTGGCACCGTCTATCAAGGTTCGAATCCTTGTCCCCCAGCCACTCAGCTTCGCTTCGAAATATTTGCTCAGCTTCACTTCTCTTACGGTCAGTACGGTCTTCGGACGGCTTCGCACTGGCCCCATCGTCTAGCGGTTAGGACACTGGCCTCTCACGTCGGTAACATGGGTTCAAGTCCCATTGGGGTCACCAGATTCCCTCGTGTGTGAGACACGAGAAAGCAAAAGAGCCCGCGAGCAAACGCTTCGCGGGCTCTTCGCTTTAGTGCGCTACGACGTCGCGCGAGCTCGGGAGTCCGCTACGTCGAGCGGATGAACCGCGAGGCTGGTCGTGTCCGCTGCATCGGGTCGCGGAGCTCACGACAGCACGCGCAGCGAGCCCCGCACGACACCATAGCCGCCGTCCGCGCGTAACTCTCGCCATGCTCGCTCGGCGTCGCCCTGCCCGCTCACGAGCTCTCGATAGACCCGTACAAGGCGCGCGACATCGGCGGCGTTCTCGCGCACGAGCTCGATGCGGAAGCGACGGACGCCGAGATCGCGCAGGTTGGGGATCATCGTCGCTGCGCTCTGCGGTCGGGCGTGAAATACGGTGTTTCGGCAGCCCACGTCGGCGATCACCGGGTGCTCCATGCCGGCGCGATCGCGCAGCGCGAGCTCGTGGCGATCGCACGGGCGGCCGCACGTCCTGTGATCGCGACCTTCCGACAGGAGCGCCGCGAAGAGGCAGTGCTCGTTGTGAAAGAGGGGCATCGGGTGGTGCACGACGATCTCCGCCTGCGGGCCGAGCCCTTCGTAGAGCAAGGCGGTGAGCTGCTCGGCATCGAGGTCGAACGAAGGCGTGAAGGCGACGAGTCCGCGGTCGAGCACGGTGGCCGCGCTGATGGTGTTGGTGACGTTCAGAGAGAAGTCGCCGACCCGCGGGATGGCGGTGCTCTCGCCGAGCGCGCCGAGCCCGCGCACGAGGAGCGCGTCGGGGTTGAGCGTCTCCAAGAATCGATCGATCTTCTCTTCGCCGGGCTTTCGAACGCGCGGCGGAGTAAGTGTGATATGTACACTGCTCTCTGAACGCAGTTCGCGCACCGCGGCACCTGTGCCGGTGAGCTCCAAGAAGTCGAGGATGATGCCGTCCGCTCCGGCCGCGACCGCCGCGCGGGCTTGCAGAAGCGAGCGGCAGAGCACGAACAGCCCAGCAGGCGCCGGCGTGCGCTCGGGACGCTCGGAGAGAGCGCGCAGATCCACAGCCGTGATCGCGTGGGAGCGACGTGCGGCATTGTCGAGCGCAAGGACGAGCTCGCGACGCGCTCGGTTGAGGGCGCCGACGGCGATGAACGCGTTCGGGGACAGGTCCGCCTGGAGGGCCGCGAGCGTGAACGGCGTGTCACCGAGGCGACCGAGCTTGTCGGCGAGCACGGCCTGGTCCGTAGCCGCGCTGCGCGCCGTCTCGAGGTTCACGTCTGTACGCGCGATCGCTGATCGCCCGTCGCGCAGGCTCTTTGCCTCGATCACGAGCGGCGATCCGATCGCGCCAGTGACGCGCATGGACAGCGGCGCCTTCTCCGGCGCGCGCTCCACGTCTCGCTTGATTTGATCGTTCGCGCGCGGATCGTTGGTGCGGAAGACGCGCCGCCCTTTCGCGATCGCCGACACGCTCTTGTCCGGTCCGAGCCACAGAGACGAGCGCTCACCGACCGGCGCGCGCGGGGCGAGCTTGCCGTGCGCGTCGTAGATCTCCCAGACCCTGCCGCCCACCTCGCCAAGGCCAGCGAACGCTCCGAGGACGAGGATACCGTCCCCGCGCTCGACCGACTCGCTCAGCGTGACGTCAACGCACGCCCCGCCCTTGATGTGGGTGAGGCCATCACTCACGCCGATCTCGACGCCGCGGTGATCGCAGGTCATGCCCTCGACGAGCTGCTGGTGATCGACGCCGTCCAAAAAGCCCGCGCCCGAGCCGCGCGAGTACGTCTGGAGTGCGAGGCGGCGATGCTCTTGATTGTTGTCGCCTTCGCCTACCGCCGCGGCCGCGGCCTCGCGGTAAAGCCTAGTTGCGGCATACACGTATTCGGGACCCTTCATGCGGCCCTCGATTTTCATCGAGCGGACGCCGATCTCGGCGAGTCGAGGCACGAGGTGCGCGGCCTCGAGATCCATGGGCGAGAGGAGGTACGCCTTGTCTCCGAGATCTCGAAGCACACCGTCGACGACGAGCTGGTAGGGCAGCCTGCACGCTTGCGCGCACGCGCCGCGATTGGCGCTGCGGCCACCGATCGCCTCGCTGGTGAGACACTGCCCGGAGTACGAGACGCAGAGCGCGCCATGAACGAACACCTCGAGCTCGATCGTCGCACGCGAAGCGATCTCGGCGATCTGTTCGATGGAGAGCTCACGCGCGAGCACCACGCGACGCGCCCCGAGCTCGGCGGCGAACGCGACCGACGTCGCGTCCGTGCAGGTCATCTGCGTCGAGGCATGGATGGGCATGGTCGGCGCGATCGCACGCACGAGCTTGGCGACCGCAAAATCCTGGACGATCACCGCGTCTGCTCCCGCGCGCGCGCACGCCTCGATCGCGCTCACCGCAGCATCGAGCTCGTGATCGAACACGAGCGTGTTGAGCGTGACGTAGCCCTTCGTCCCGTGTTCGTGGAGCATACCGAAGGTGTCGGAGAGCTCGTCTACGTCGAAATTCTTGGCGCGAGCGCGAGCATTGAAGCCTTGGAGGCCGAAGTAAACTGCGTCTGCTCCCGCACGCACGGCGGCGCGCATGGACGCTTCATCTCCAGCGGGCGCAAGTACCTCAGGTCTCTTCATCGGATCGGGCACCTTAGCAGCATCGGCCCTACCGCTTTCGGCGACGCGTCCCCAACATCACGAATGCAAGGAAGAGCCAAGACGCGCTCGGCGTGCTCGAGCCTTCGCGGCAAGAGCAGCCTCCGTCTGCGCTCGCGGCGCCGTTCGGGGCCGTGCTTGCGTCCGGGTTCGGAGGCGGAGGCGAGGCTGCGTCGACGCCAGGAGGCACGCTCGCGTCTTTCGGAGGCACGCCCGCGTCCATCATGGGAACGCCGTCGCAGACCGACGCGTGCACGATGCGTGTCTTGGTGCAGTCGGTCGGAGAGTCGCAGCTGGGCTCCGGCAGATCAGGCGGCGCGCCGGAGCCGCCTACGTCCGCGCGGTTCGGGTACGCAACAGCGAGCGAGGTCCATCGGTTGGCCGACGGGTGCTCCATCCACCCCAGCACCTTCTCCTGATACGTGTAGCTTCCACCGTTCGACGGGTTGTAGACGCCGCGGCCCGGCGTGAGGTTCGGGTTGCTCGGGTTGTTGGAGTACGCGAGGCCGTTGTAGGCCCAGATCGCGGTGTACCAATCCTCGACGACGTCTGGGTTGTTGTCGCCGACGCACTTGGTAGCGCCCCACTTGCCGGCCAGGATCAGCGTGCCTGTCGCGAGGTTGTACGTCGGCTCCGAGACGACGCGTTGCCGATCGAACGACGGGTTCTCGCCGACGTGCATCCCGCTCGTGACTTGCCCGATGCCATAGCCGCAATCGAACGAGATGATCGTGCGCTCGGGCGCGCCGACCGAGGCCGCCGGTGTGTCGGGCACGCAGAACTGCCGCCAGCCCGTCTCCACCATCGCGATCGACTTGAGCACGTGACACGGAAAGTGTGCGGGCACCGTCGTCGGCGGATTGGGCTTGCCGCAGCCGGATCCGATATCCCCGATCGAGGGGCCGTCCGTCAGCCAACTCGCTTTGCCCGGCGCGACCTTCGCGAACACCAGGTTCCATTGCGGGATTGTCGGGTTGGTACCGGGCGCCGGATCGACTCCGCAGTTTTGCCCGCCGGCGGTCTCTTTCGGCGTGTAGCTCGGGCAGAACGCGAGCGCGGCGCGTGACGTGAGCATCAAGACACCGACGACGAGGCCGAGTCGCGGGCTCATCGCACACCTCCACGGCCGGCGCCCAGGAACCCGACGGCGTCGATCCTCTCGACTCCGCCGATCTTGATCATGCGTAAGGTCGCGCTCTGTAGCGCATAGGTCTCGTCCATACCCGCGCCGGGGACGTGGAGCACAGAGAGCCAAGCGCCGTCGTCCGTCGACGCGAGCGGCGCGTCGAACCCAGCGCCAAGCGGCGCGATGACCTTGCCGCCGATCCACAGACCGCCGCGGCGTGGCGCAGTGCGCGCGACCGACCCGTCCACGAGAGCGAGCGGCGAGCACTGCTGGTCGGGGTCGGACGAGAGCGTAGTCAGCGTAAACGTCGCGAGGTCGAGTCGCTCCACGGTCCACGCGTCGCCCCTGCGATCGGCGAACACCATCGTGCGTCGGGCGTCGTCCACGCTGAAATCGCGCGCGAAAGGCGGCACTGCGATGGTCGACTTCAAAGCGCCAGACCTCGCGTCGAGCGAGATCACCTCCGCGCCTTGCGGGCCGACGCGGTAGACGAGGAGTGACCCCGCTTGCTCTCCGGCGAGGTGGAGCGCGTAGCCCTTGAACGTGTATACTGCACGTATTGCACCCGTCGCAGGATCGACGGCGTCGAGGTTCACATCATCCACGCGCAAGCGCCCGTCCGTCGGATCCGGCCCGGCCGCTCCACGTTCGACGTACACCCACCCGTCCGCGCTCGCGAGTGGTCGTCGAGCGTGCCCAACGCCAGCCGCCAAGCGGTGCACGCCGGCGCCGTCTACGCGATAGAGCGCAGCTCCCCAGGATCGGTCGCCTGGGTCGTCCTCGTCCGTGATGACGAAGACCGCGCCTGAGCGAGTGTCTCCGCGCACCACCGCACCAGGCGGATGGCGCAGCACCCCAAGAGCGCGCGACGCGCCGGTGTCCAGAGTGACGACGCGCACCTCGCTCGAGGTCGCGTCAGCGTCGTGAGGCGTAGCGATGACCGCGAGCTGCACGCTCGCGCTCTGCGCCTCGGAGACGTTGGACGAGAACGCGACAGCGACCGCAATGGCAGGACCAAGCTTCTTGAGGTTCACATCCGCAGCTTACCTGCTCTATGCATCGTGCATGGGTCGAACGCTGATCACGGGAGCTTCGAGCGGAATCGGGCGGGCGCTCGCGATAGAGCTCGCGAGGCGCGGACGGCGAGTCGTCGTGGCCGCGAGACGCGAGCGTGAACTCGAGCGAGTCGCGGACGAGATCCGCGTGGACGGCGGGACGGCGGAGACCATGGCGCTCGACGTCGCGAACACGAGCGCGACGGTCGCTAGGCTGCGCGATTGGGACGACGCCGACGAGATCGACAGCGTGATCGCCAACGCAGGCGTGGGCGCGGCTCACGACGCGGATCCGAGCTCGTGGGAGGCTATCGCTGACGCTTGCCACATCAACTATTGCGGCGCGGCAGCCACGCTGACCGCCCTCTTGCCCCGAATGATGAAGCGTCGACGCGGTCACCTCGTGGGTGTGGGTTCGCTCGCGTCGTTCGGCGCGCTCCCTTCGTCTGCTGCGTATTGCTCGCCGAAGGCTGGCTTGCGCATGCTGCTCGACTGCCTTCGACTCGACGCAAGCGCGTCGGGCGTGACGGTGACGGCACTGCACCTCGGCTTCGTCGACACACCCATGCTGGCGCACGCGAAACATCCGACGCCACAGCGCGTCTCTGCGGAGAAGGCCGCCAAGGTCATGGCCGACGCGATCGATCGTCGGACCGACGAGCTGACGTTCCCGCGGGCGCTCGGCATCGCCGCCTTCGCCGCGGGCCGTTTGCCGCTGTCTGTCCGCGTATGGCTCGCGAGCCGCTATCGCTGAGCGATACGAGCTTGACGATATCCGGTGGCTTGGAAGTCCCCCGAGCCGTCTTGCGCGACATGGCCTGTGAGCACGCTGACCACGGCCGGCTCTTTGGGCTTCGGCTCATGGCTGGCGGACCAAAACCCCGCGCCGAGGACGGCGACATGAAGGGTCGCGGCGACGAGCAACGCGAGGGGGCGGCGAAGAGCGGCGAGCATGGGCATCTTGGACGTTCTGACACGCGAGGCCCTTCGAAGGTTCCGAGTCGCCTTGTAACTGATCGCATGTTCAGGTATCTTCAGCGAGTGAACCTGCTCGTCCAACAGCTCAAGGCAGCGATCGCAGAGCTCGCCAAGCGCAAGGGGTTGCACGGCGCGCGCGTGCTCGAGAAGGTCAACCGCTATGGCGAAATCGTCATCGCGCTGATCTTGCCAGGCAAGTCCCCCGGCACTTCCACATCCACACCGGCATCTGCACCGGCAACCCCACCCAGAGAGCGCCGAGAAGATAGTGACGAGTGAACCGCGATGGCGCTACCCTCCTCGCGATGCCTCGCATGAATCCCGCGTGGGACCCGCTATTTGCACGCTTTACACAGCTCCACGCCGGATGGCCTGCGCGCCGGTGGAGCTGGGACAGCCGCTTCATCTGCATCACCTCTTCGTTCACCATCGAGTTCGAAGCCCAGGCGCGCATGGTGGCCAAGGCCGCGTTCCCCGACGAGTTCACCTCGACGACGATCGCGAAGGCGAGCCCCGAGATCAAGCGCCTCGCCGAACGCACCGGAGGTCTCCGCGCAGGTCAGTTCCTACTCGGCACCTCGGACGCGCCGGCCCTCACGCCCTTCGGGCTATGGTGGCCGTGGGGCGACGGTGCGACCACGTCGTTTCGCGTCGGCCTCGCGGAGCTGGAGTGGAACGAGGATCCGTACCCACGCGTGCGTGAGATCTTCGACGTCCTCACAGGCTGACGATCAGGCGTCTTTTTCGGCGTCTTTCTTCGCGGAGCCTTCGACGTTGTCGCCCGCATCCACCGCGTAGGTCATCACGGGCTGCTTGCGACCCTTGACGGTGATCTCCTTGACCGCGTGCGCTTTGCACGTGTCCTTGACCAGGTTGTACGTGTCCTCGCTGATGAGGATGTTCACGCCGAGTTCCTTCGTGTTGCTCTCGAGGCGCGACGCGAGGTTCACCGCGTCTCCGATGACCGTGTACTCCATGCGCTTCTCGCTGCCGATGTTGCCGGCGACGACCTCTCCCGTATGCAGTCCGATGCCCGTCTTGAGCGCCGGGATTCCGCGCGCGGCGAGTCGCTCGTTCAACTTGACTAGCTCTTGTCGCATGCGAATCGCCGCGCGAACGGCGCGCACTGCGTCGTCCGGCTTGGGTACGGGAGCGCCAAACACGGCCATCACGGCGTCGCCGATGTATTTGTCGACGACACCGTCCTCTTCCATGATGATGCCGACCATCTCGGTGAAGTACTCGTTGAGCAAGCCGACGAGCTCTTGCGCGTCCATCTTCTCGCTGATCGACGTGAAGCCGCGGATGTCCGAGAAGAGGATGGTGACCTTCAGCGTCTGACCGCCGAGCTGCACCTTGCCGCTCATCAGATGATCCATCACCGACTGGGTCATGTACTTGCCGAAGGTGTTCTTCAGCTTGTCGCGCTCCTGCAGCCCGTCCACCATCGAGTTGAAGCCGTCCGCGAGGCTCTCGAGCTCGTCGCCCGTGCGGATCGCGTCGACCTTCACGTAGTTCTGCTCGCCCAATTTGCCGAACGCAGCGTTCACGCGCGAGAGCGCACGCGACATCACGGACGCGACGCGCGTGCCGATGAACACCGAGATCGCGGTCGCCAAGAGGAGCGCAAGCGCGGCGATCGTGATGTTGCGAATGACGATGTTCCGAATGTCCGTGACGTTGAGCGCGATCGCGATGTGATAGCCGCCATCGGTGGTGGCGAGCGGTCCCGGAGCGGCCAACCCGAGCGCCCACATCTGCTCGCCTCGGTTGAGGAGAGATGGTTGTCGCTGAGCGTCGGCGAAGTGATCGGCCGGAAAATCAGAGCTCGCGGTGACGAGCTTGCCTTTCGGATCGATGAACGCGAGCTCCACGCCGAGCTTGTCGCGCGCGTTGTGCACGTAGTCGAGGTCGAACGGGATGCACCCGAGGACGAAGCCGCTCGTGCCCGCAGGTCGGACGACGACGTAGGCTGCCGGCGCGCTCGTACTCGCCTCGCAGCCGTGCTCGAGCACCGCCGCAAACACACCGGTCTTCGCGGCGTCCATCATCGCCTTCGGAAGTTGCGCAAGAGCGTCCGCGCAACCGATGTCCGCGATGAGCTTGCCGGTGGCGTCGAAGAACACGTAGTCCGTGCCTGGGTACGCCTCTGCGAGCATCTGCCCTGAGGCCTCCGCCGCCTTCGCGTCGTGTTTTTCGATCGCGTCGACCGTCAGGGTGCGCGTCGCCAAGAGCGCCACCGAGGCCTTCAAGTCCCGGAGGTCGTCGTCGAGCTCGATCTCGAGGCCGTGCTCCGACTCCGGCACTCGATCGTCGACCTCGTCGATGATCTGGTTGTGCATGCTCCAGGCAAGGACAAACAGTGAAACGATGCTCGCCAGACCCGACAACCCCACCAACGCAGTAAGCTTCCGCCGTACCGTGTTCAGACCCAACATGAGCGCCATAGAACCAGAAAAGAGGCTCAGCGTGGAAGATGATGTGGCGGCGCTGTTCGGGATGGTGACGCGCGCGTCCTTCTTTCGCGAGCTGGCGCCCGAGCTGCACATCGACGGACCCGCCGCGATCACGACGACAGCGCTCGATCCGCGGGCCGCGAGCGCGGCGCGCGCGACGCTCTCGAAGCACGGCTACTTCTCGCTGTCTTCAGTCGTCTCCAGGAGCCGAGTCGATCTCCTCGCGAGTGCGACCCGAGCACTTCACGACCGTAAAGTGCCGACGTGCTTCTTGTTCGCGTACGACGAGGCGTGGGCGTTGGGCTTCGAACTCGAGGACGCGCTGCACGCCGTGCTCGGCTCCCGGTATCACCTCGTGCCGGACGTCTGGGCTTGGCTCATCGAGCCCATCGCTACGCGGCGAGGATGGCGACCGCATCGTGGAACCTACGTCGACGACCGCCGCGCCGACGGAGCGCCAAGCGTCATCAACCTTTGGCTAGCGCTGAGCGAGGTCACCGCAGAGACAGCGTGCATGCACGTCGTACCGCTCGACGCGGATCCACACTTTCCCGGAGAGCTGAAGAGCGTCGAGTTCGACGAACGAAGCGTGGTCGCGCTGCCTTGCGAGCGTGGAACCCTGCTTGGGTGGAACTCGAACGTCTTGCACTACGGCGGCGAAATGACGGAGGCAGCGTGTGAGGCGCGCCTCAGTCTCTCGTACACTCTTCGTGATCGCCGTGAGCCTCCCGAGCTCGAGCGAGTTCCCACCTTCGAAGAGCGTATCGATCTGCTCGCCCAGATGATCGCCATCTACGGCGACCAAGAGGGGGCCGAGCTCGCGGCGGCGCGGCAATGGGCGAAGCTTCATCTCGCCCTGCACGCCCTTGGGACCGAGCGAGCTCGCCGTTAACTTCACTTCGTGTAGGTACAATACCTACCATTTCGCTTGTGCAGGCCATCGTGCCGGCGCCACCGGAGGTCCACATGTTTCTCGTGCCGCGAAACCAGCGCGTGTCGATGCGCCACGCCATTCAGCTCCCCTGCCAGGTCGTTCGCGAGCGGGATTTCAAGATGCTCAGCGATCGCACGCTCGACCTCTCGCCGGACGGAATGCGCGTCAAGACGCACCAGGCCGTGCGCGTAGGCGACAAGCTCATCGTGAGCTTCAAGGCGCCGACCGACCTCGAGCTCTGGTTCGACACCGAAGCGACCGTGCGCCGCATCGAGAAGGGTCGCCGTCCCAAGGACAACGGTCGAGCGATCGGCCTCGAGTTCGGCCCGCTCTCCCAAGTCGCACGATTGATCCTCCGAGGCAGCCTGCGCAAGGTGCCGCCGCCCTTGCCCCGTCGCGCCAGCCGCGTCGACTACGCCGCGACGATCGCCCGTATCTAAGCCGCAGTCCGACAATTCACAGGAAGACGGGAAGCGAGCGCGAGATTTGGGGCGTCGGATTCGCCCCTCGAATTCTCCTCGTCTTGCCGCCTTCCTGTGAAAATTCGAGCTCCGTCCAAGAGTCCTGCAGAATTTCGAGTCGACGCAGAACTTTTCGTCCTCCGAGGCGTCCTAACGCCTGCCCCGCTGCTCTCGCCTAGCGCACCGCGTATCCCACGCCGGTGCCGGCATTTTCGCGCGGGCGGAGTGACGAATGCTCGTTTCCAACTGGTTGCGCACGCCTCAGATACGCCGTGGTCTGGCCATGGCCTCCGTGGTGCTCGCGTTCGGTGGTTTGGTGCTCTATCGCGCCCCGGACAGCGCCGCGCTTGTTCCCGTTCCCGCCGAGTTCGATGCATCGACAGGCGCCAAATTCAGTGGTCCTGGCGCACACGGGTCGGTGGCTCTGAGTCACGCGAGAGTGCTCGCGAACGGCACGCAAGACGTCTACGCCGAAGTGCGAATGACGGCGGACAAAGACCTCGCGAACGCGCGCGCCCCCCTCGCCCTCGCCGTCGTGCTCGACACGAGTGGTTCGATGAGCGGCGACAAAATCGAAGAAGCGAAGAGCGCGGTGATGCAGCTCGTCAAGGACATGCGCGACGATGACCAGATCGCCATCGTGCGCTACTCCGACGACGCGACGATCATCCAGCACCTCGCGCGCGTCGGAGACGTCCGCAACGACGTGCTCGCGCACATCCGGCAGATCGAGGCAGGCGGCGGCACGGCGATCCCGCTTGGCCTCTCCTCGGGTTTGAACGCGCTCGGCCTCGTCGGAGCCGACCGAGTGCAGCGCATCGTGCTCGTGAGCGACGGCCTCGACTCGACGCGCGCGCAGGCCGAGAGCCTCGCTCAGAGCAGCTTCGCCAAGGGCATCACAATCTCGTCGATGGGCATCGGCCTCGACTTCGACGAGTCGTACATGAGCGGCGTCGCGCGCGCAGGTCACGGCAACTTCGGTTTCGTGAAGGACGCCTCCGCGCTGACGACGTTCCTCCACCGCGAGCTGGACGAGACCGCGACCACCACGGTGCAGAACGCTACCGTTCGGATACAGCTCCCGCATGGAGTGCAGTTCGTCAGCGCGTCGGGCGCCGATGCGACGATGGTCGATGCTGACGTCGTCGAGCTCAAGATGGGCGCGCTCTTCGCGGGCGACGAGCGACGCGCGATCGTCCACCTCACGGCACGCATCGACGCAAGCGCAGTGAAGCGCTTCGACGGGACGGCGAGCTGGGTCGCGTTCTCCAAGTCGAAGCTCAACGACGGTCGTGTCTCGGCGCAGTACTCGGGCCTCACGCTCGCGGGCACCACGGACATGGCCGCTGTCGAGTCCGGTATCGATCACGGCGTCTACGCGGACGCGATGAGCGTCGTCGCGTCCGAGCGTGAGCTCAAGGCCGCAGAGGCCTACTCGAAGGGCGACACCGTTACCGCGCAAGCGCTCATCGACAAGAACATCGTTGACCTCAAAGAGGCCGTGCGAGGCGCGCCCGCTCCCCGCGCTGCCGCGCTCGGCAATCAAATGAAGGCCTAT
>JAYVYD010000257.1:0-6909 GCA_043784605.1 Myxococcales bacterium
ACTTCAGTGTCTTGCCGCCGTCGACGGTGTGGAACGCGGCGCACTTGTTGTTTTGGCTCATGCCCACGAGGATGCCGTCGAGCGGCGTCGTGAAGTGCGCGTCGACGAGCATCGTCATGTCGGCGCTGACGTCCACGGAAGTCCACGCGGCGCCATCGTAGGAGAGGACGTTGGAGGGGCCGTTCGCCCGTCCGACCGCGACGACGTGCGTGGCGTCGATGACGCTGAAGTTGCATATGCCGCCCGCCGCTGGGCCCGTGATGTTCGTTACCGGAGTCCACATCGCGCCCGCGGTTTTGGTCTCGTAGAGCACCGTCGCGTCCGAGATCGCCGGGTCGAGGCCCGCGCCGAAGTTGCCCGCGAAGCCGTGCTGCGCATCCAGGAACGCGACCGATCGAAAGTACGTGCCCTTCTGCGTGACTGACTTGTTCCAAGAGCCGCCGCCGTCGGTCGTCTTGAAGATCGAGAAGCTGGGGCCGCTGGCGAGGTAGCCCGTCATCGCGTCCGTGAAGAAGAGGTCGTCTTGCTTGCCGGCGCTCACCGTAGGGCCGTTCTGGAGTTTGACCCATCGCGCCTCGATGATCGCATGCTCGTACGGAGTGTTCGGGTCGACGAACGCGTCCGCGGCGTCGTCCATCGGCGCTACGTCGCCGCCAGAGTCATTGGCGGGTGCGGGGTTGGAAGCGGCGCCGCTGCACGCGACGAGCAGAGCGAAAGGCGGGGCGAGGAGGCGTTGCATGGCCTACAATAAGCCTCATTCAGATGTCGGCTCGCACGTTATTAATGGTTAAAGCTCGACCGCCATCGTGACGGCAGCGGCGGCTTCCAAGCGGCTTGCGGCGCTCGTCCCGCGCACTCGCGCGAAAAGGCGCGCGTCGCTGGCGCTCCTCATTGGCCGCGACGCGCTTCTCGTCCGAGTCACGACGGCGCTCGAGACCGGGCGGATCGTGACGCTCACGGGCCCTCCCGGGATCGGCAAGACGCGCCTCGCGTACGCGTGCCTCGAGCGGCTGGCGCCCTCCTACAAAGACAACTCTTGGTTCTGCGATCTCTCGAACACCAAGACCGAAGACGAGCTGCGGTTCGCCGTGCGCACGGCACTGCAAGATCGGTCCTTGGGCGAGCACCTCGCCGGTGCGTCCGCGGAGGCGCGTGTGATCGAGTCGCTGGTGGAGGCGGGACGCGCGCTGCTGGTGCTCGACAACTTCGAGCAGCTCGTGTTCGCGGCGAAGCTGATCTGCCGCATGTGCGAGGCCGCGCCGGAGCTCGTCGTGCTCGTGACGTCACGAGAGCGGCTGGCCGTGGAAGGTGAGATCGTGATCGAGCTCGCGCCCCTCGAGGAGTCCGACGCCGTCCAGCTGTTCTGCAAGCGCGCCTCCGACGCGGGCGGATCGATCGGCGATGACCCGCTCGCGCTCACGCGCATCGCGCGACGGCTGGACGGCATCCCCCTCGCGCTCGAACTCGCCGCGGCGCGCACCCGCCTCATCTCTCCGCGTGAGCTCGCGGATCGTCTAGATGCGGGCCAAGCCGTTTTGACGAACGCGCCTCGTCGACAGGAGGATCGCCACGCGACCTTGGCGAGCGCGATCGAGTGGTCGTGGAGCCTACTGCCGAACACCGAGCAAATGGCGCTCGCGCGCTGCTCCGTATTCGCGGGCGGCTTCACCCTCCAAGCGGCCGAGCGCGTCCTCGGCCTTGCGGCGGTGGAGCTCCTGTCGGCGTTGCGTGACAAGTCACTCGTTCACGCGACAGCCGACGGTCGCCTCGCGCTCTATCTGAGTATTCGCGAGTTCGCCTCCTCCAAGCTGCTCGCACTCGGGGACGCGCACGAGGCTCGAACGTGCCACGCCGCGGCGTTCGGCGAACTCGCGCGCGGCTTCAACGAGTCGCGCAATCTCCAAGCCGAAGAGCCTCTGGCCGGGCTACACGCCTCGCTCGGGAAGGAGAAAGAGAACCTCGTCGCCGCGCTCGCTTTCGCACGCGAGGCGCAGATGTTGGGGCCATGCACGGAGCTCGCGGTCGCGATCGCCTCGCTGTACGCGTTGCCGAGCGAGCAGTGCCTCTCGGAGCTCTCACTCTGTCTCAAGGACGAGGTCGGTCCACAAAAGCGCGCGCTCGTCCTCATCACGCGCCAGTCCGTGCACGGCTCGCTGGGGCACCACGACGCCTCGCTGGCAGACCTCGCTACACTACGCGCCGCGCCCGACGTCCCAGGCGGGTTCGCTCTGTTGGCGCTGGTCTATGAGGGAATCCAACTTCGATATCAGGGTCACGCGAGAGAGGCGTGGCAGAGGCACGCCGAGGCCGCGCGGGCGCTAGAGGACAGCAAGCTCTCGCGGCTGCGCGCGATGAACACGGCGTGCATGGGCAGGTTGCAGTTCGATCTCGGAGATCTCGGGGCTTCACGCCTCTACAACGGTCAGGCGCTGGCGCTCTCTGACTCGCTCTCTGACTCTTGGCTCGGCGCGCTCGCGTTGGCGAACTTGGCGCAGCTGGAGCAGGAGGAGCAGTCGTTCGAGCGCTCGGAAGAGCTGTTCAAAGAGGCGCTCGCTCGGCTGCGCGTTGTCGGCGAGATTTACGAGGCGATCTACTCGGGCGCGTGCGGAGACTTGTTCTTCGAGTGGGGCAAGCTCGACGTGGCGCGGCGCTGGTACGACGAGAGCGTCCGCTTCTTTCGCGGCCTCATGTCGCATCGGCACGCGTCGCTCGCGCACGCGTCTGCTGCGGCGCTCGAGGCGATGGATGGCGAGCACGCACGGGCGCGCGTCTTGTTGGCGACGGCGGAGCGCAGCGCGTCGCGCGCGGTCAATCGCGTGGTCGACGTCGGCGTCGCGCTCCACTCGGCGACGGTCGAGATCGCGTCGAGCGACGAGGCCAGTCGCGCAGACGTGATCGCTAGTTGGCAGAACAAGCTCCTTCGCGAGCCGTGGAGTGAGGTCATCGCGACGAGCTTCGATGTGCGCTTCGCGCTGCGGATGACCAAGCGCGCAATGGCACGCTTTTCCACCCAACCGAGCGTCACAATACGCATCGCGAGCGACGGCCGTTGGTTCGATGGCGGCGACGGTCCGCGCGTGGAGCTGGGTCGGCGCGGCTCGCTCCGACGGATCTTGCACGCGTTGGCGCAGCAGCGGCTCCTTCACCCCGACGTGGGCATGAAGCAGGCGGAGCTCGTGTCGGCGGGTTGGCCCGGCGAGCGCGTCTTGGTAGATGCGGCGGCGACGCGCGTACGCGTAGCCATCGCCACGCTCCGTCAGCTCGGGTTGCGCTCTGTCCTGTTGACGCGAGACGACGGCTACGTGCTCGACGCGAGCGCACGCATCTTGCGTGTCTGAGGTATCCTCGAGGTCAATGCTACTCAACAGGCCTGTGGCGTTCTGATGATCGACACGACGCGCACAGTTCGACCCGGCGAAGAGCTCGACGCGAGCAAGCTCGCCGCATTTCTATCGTCCCAACTCGGAGCGCTTTCGGGGCTGAACGGCGCCGAATTGACGATCGAGCAGTTCCCAGGCGGGCACTCCAATCTCACGTATCTCGTGAAGGCGCGTGGCGCGGAGTGGGTGCTACGCAGGCCACCGTTCGGCAACAAGGTGAAGTCCGCGCACGACATGTCTCGCGAGGTTCGCGTCACCACGAAGCTCGCGCCGCTCTACCCGCCCGCGCCGCGCGTCGTCGCGTTCACCGAGGACGAGTCGATCCTCGGCGCGCCGTTCTACGTCATGGAGCGCATTCGCGGCGTCATCCTGCGAAAGCGCCTGCCCGAGGGAGTCTTCATCGACCCGCCACTCGCGCGTAAGCTCTCGAGCGCCGTGATTGACGGCTTGGCGGACCTCCACGCGATCGATTACCAAGTAGCGGGCCTCGGCGACTTCGGCAAACCGGATGGCTATGTCGAGAGACAGGTCACGGGGTGGACCGAGCGCTACATCAAGTCACAGACGGACGACGTACCCGACGTGCTCGCGATCGCCGAATGGCTGAAGTCGCGACTGCCAACTTCGCCCGCACCGACGGTGCTCCACAATGACTGGAAATACGACAACCTCGTCTTGGACACGAATGACATGTCCAGCATCATCGGCGTTCTGGACTGGGAAATGGCCACGATCGGCGATCCGCTCATGGATCTCGGCACCGCGCTCTCCTACTGGGTGGACCCCACGGACGACGACATGCTGAGGGCGATCGCCTTCGGCCCCACGATGCTCCCCGGCAGCCTCACACGCCCAGAGCTCGCCGCGCGCTACGCGGAGCGGACCGGGCGCGATATCTCCAATATCCTATTTTATTATTGCTTCGCCCTCTTCAAGACGGCAGTCGTCGCGCAGCAAATCTACGCACGCTTCAAGAAGGGCCTCACCAAGGACGAGCGCTTCGCCATGATGATCGTCGGCGTGCAGGTGCTGTCGCGCGTGGCCCTGGAGGCCGCCAAACGCGGGGAGATGTGAGCGGGAAGATCTCGGCGAGCGCGCCGCGGACGACCGCCGCTTTGGACGTCGAGTCCACGTTTGGCGTTCATCGATTTGGCAAATACGACGCCACGGCGACGCTCGGCAAAGGCTACTTCAAGAAGGCGTTCGCGACGGACGAGGGCGCAACAGTCGCCGAACTCTACGCAGACGGGACGTCTCCGGCGGAACTCACCGTCAGCGGGGCCGCCGCGGAGCCCACGCACGCGTCCATGGTGGCCTCGCTCGCGCGCGACGACGGAAGCGTATCGTTCACGCCAGATCATGTGCTGATTGCCAAGTTGCATCGAGCCAAGAGAGGCCTGCGGATCGTGAGCGTTCCCTGGCAGTTCGATGTCGCGATGCAGACCATCTTGGGTCAACGAGTCACCGCCGAGGAGGCGATGCGCCAGTTCCGTCGAGTCGCCGAGCGCTACGGTAGAGAGGCGAGCGGACTCGCCGTATTTCCTCCCGCGTCGTTCGTCGCGAAGATGCCTACTTGGCAATTGGCGCAGTTCGAGATCGACCCCAAGCGATCACGCGCGATGGTCGCGTTGGCCCGGGCAATCGTCGCGCGCAAAGGCTTTTGGTCGTCGCCTGTGCTCGTGAAGATCCTACAGTCGCTCCGCGGCATCGGCCCGTGGACGATTGGCAACATCATGGCCCTGGCGATGGGGGATCCCGACGCGTTGGTCGTCGGAGATCTTCACCTTCCACACGTCGTCGGGTGGGCGCTCGCGCAAGAGCCGCGCGGGTCGGACGAGCGCATGCTGGAGCTCCTCCTGCCGTTCCTTGGTCAACGCTTCAGGGTGACTCGCCTGTTGATGTCGTCGGGGATCAAGGTCCCGCGAACACGCTGATGTCTGCGCTCACCAAGCGTAGGCCTCTGGCGCTGCTCCGCCGGGGCCGGGGAAGATCTCGTCGAGCTTCTTCAAGGTGGCCGCATCCAACTCCAGCTCTGTGGCGCGCAAGTTGCCAGTCAGCTGGTCCATCGTGCGTGGGCCGATGATGGGCGCAGTCACTCCGGGTTGGTGCAACAGCCACGCGAGCGCGACGTCGCCAGGGTCCTTCTCCAGCTCTGCGCAGAGCTTCTCGTAGGCCTCGAGCTTGGTGCGATTGGCCTCGATCTTCTGCTGGACGATGGGCTTTGCGCGCCGCCCGCCGTCCGTCTTCTTCAAGACGCCGCCGAGCAGTCCGCCGCCGAGCGGGCTCCAAGGCAATACGCCTAATCCATAATGGCGACAAGCCGGCAATACCTCGAGCTCGATGGTGCGCGCGTTGAGGTGATAGAGGCTTTGCTCCGAGACCAGGCCGAGAAAATGCCTCTCCTTCGCCAGCTCGCTCGCTTGGGCGATGTGCCAACCCGCGAAGTTGGAGCTGCCGACATAGACGACTTTGCCCTCGTGAACGAGGCGCTCCATCGTCTCCCAGATTTCGTCCCAGCTCGTCGTGCGATCGACGTGGTGCATTTGATACAGATCGATGTGGTCGGTCTGCAGTCGCTTCAGGCTGTCCTCCATGGCGCGGCGCACGTGGTAGGCCGAGAGCTTGCTGCCGTTGGGTCCCTCGTACATTGCGCCGTATACCTTCGTCGCGAGCACGATCTTTTCGCGTCGACCGCCGCCTTGCGCGAGCCAACGACCGATGATCCGCTCGGTGCCGCCCTCTTTTGGCAGCTTGCTCCACTCTTCGAATTTCTGTCCGTACACGTTCGCGGTGTCGAAGAAGTTGATGCCGGCCTCTAGCGCGCGATCCATGATCGCGAACGAGTCCGCCTCGGTGGTCTCCGGTCCGAAGTTCATGGTGCCGAGACAGAGACGACTGACGCGAACGCCTGCGCGACCGAGCTGAACATGTTCCACGAGAACCTCCGGAGGTGGCTTGGGTGCCGATACGTGTGGAGGTTAGCGCGAATGAAGCGCTCGCCGCGAGCGGAGAGGTTCACAAAAAGATCGGGGAGATCCGGATGAGGTTGGACCTCCTGATCTTTCGATCTTTCTGTTCACATTCTGGCTTCGCGTCGTTAGGTGGCGACGACGATGTGCAGCTTGATCGTTACTCCACCGGGCGGCAGTTGCACGTCGGGGTCGATGACGCCGTGCCAGTCGATCACCATCGTGTGACCGTCTGTGAAGAACGGCTTGATGTCGGCGCGGTATCGAACGAGCAGCGGTCCCGAGGATGCAGACTGCGGCAGGTCTAGCGAGACGAGCTCCGTGTGTGCGCCGTTCAACGTCGTGTCGGCCTCGAGCGCTCGGAGGAATCGGAGCGAGGTGCCCGCGGGAGAGACGGCCTCGAGCGTCACCGAGGCAAGCGTCGCCTTCGACACCCCACTCACGTCATGGTCCACCGTGACCCGAGCCTCGAACGAGAAGGTCTCGCCAGCGTGTTTGGTCACCGTGTACTGAAAGTCGACAGCGCCACTCGACGGAGCCACCGCCCCGCACCCGCCGCC
>JAYVYD010000258.1:0-5719 GCA_043784605.1 Myxococcales bacterium
CGAACTCTTTGACGAGCCGATCGTCGTACGTATCGGCCACCGCAGATAGATGACGAATCATCTGTTCGATCTCGCTCGCGTCGAGCCCCTCGGCGGGTCGCTCGCTCACGGCCACGACACGATCCCCTATGATGCCAAATGCGGCGTTCGCGAGGCCTCCGGCGTTCAGCTCCAGCAGGCGCTTGAGCAACGGTCCGCGGTCACCGTCCGCCATCATGATGACGGGCGAGGCGACGCGCAGGAACACGTTCTTCTGCTCGGGCTTCATGATCGCGCTGATGAGGACGGACGCGCTGCCGCGCATCAGGGTCCAGCTGCGCTGTTCCGCCTCGTCCTTGACGCGGGCCTTCTGGGCGTCGAGCCCGAGCTTGGTGAGAGTGGCCTCAACGAGCTCTTTGGTGAGGGAAAATAGGGCGTCCACGCGTTCTCCTCTTCGGTGCCTCACGCTCCCGCTACGCGAGAGTATCGGGCGACACTCAGATAATTTCGGATTCGGTCGAGGAGCATAAACCCCTCGAGTGCTTGACGAGAGAGGAAAAAGCGGACAAACGTCGGCTCCCTAATCACCAAAAGGTCATTTCCCGTTCGAAGCTCCGAACGCTCGGCCCTCAGAAGTCGATGACCCAGCGGTCGCTGCAAGCGCAGCAATTACCACCTTCCCGAGCTCTCGAAGGACACGACGAACATGAACACGAATCCCGGCATCATCGGCAAGAAGCTCGGCAACACGCAAATCTACTCGGCGGACGGCAACGTCCAACGTGTCACCGTCATCGAGGCGGGCCCCATCACGGTGATCAGCAAGCGCACCAAAGAGAAGGACGGCTACGTTGCCCTCGTTCTCGGCATGGGCGAGCGCAAAGAGAAGCACACCAACAAGGCCCAGCTCGAGGTCGCGAAGAAGGCGAACCAGACGCCCAAGCGCGTCGTCAAAGAGCTTCGCTGCACCGAAGAGTTCGCGGCCAAGTTCGAGGTCGGTGGCGTCATGAAGATCGAAGAGATCTTCACGGCCGGCCAGAAGATCGACGCGCAGGGTCGCACGCGCGGCCGCGGCTTCACGGGCGTCATGCGCCGCTGGAGCTTCGCAGGCGGCGTCGGATCGCACGGCACGCACGAGTACTTCCGTCACGGCGGATCCATCGGTACGAACATGACGCCGGGTCGCACGCTGCCAAACATCAAGATGGCAGGTCACTACGGTGACGAGGTCGTCTCGATGCAGAACCTCAAGGTCGCCCAGGTGATCCCGGAGAAGCATCTCCTCCTCATCGAAGGCGGCATCCCCGGCGCGAAGGGCAGCACCGTGCTCCTCCGCCATGCGGTCAAGACGCGCGCTCGCAAAGCCGGCCGCTGAACTTGTCGCAGGCGCAATGGGTGCGCGCTCGCGCACCTGTCGCGTTACGCCTCAGCCCGGTTGGGCGCAAAGCATGCGAAAGTCGTCGGGCGCAAGCGGGCATGAGCCTCGCACTGCTAATGCAGCATGAGTACTACAGCACGCACGGTCGTTCTTACCGGGATTGACGATTCCAAAGCCGCGCACGAGGTCGTGAAGGCCGCAGCGCGTGAGGCGTCACATCCACTTGGCGAGCTGCACATCGTTTATTGCATGCCATTGCCGCTGGACGCAGGTCAGAGCACGACGCAGGCGCTGGAACACGGTCGCGAGCTCTTGGAGCGAGTCGCCAAGGACGTGGTCGGCCCGGAGCGAGTCGTGCTCCACCTTGCCGCGGGTGCGCCGTGGCTGGAGATCGTCCAGCTCGCCGCAAACCTTCACGCTGACCTCGTGGTCGTCGGTACGCACGACTACTCTCCGCTCAAGAAGCTCGTGCTCGGCTCGGTCGCCGAGCAGGTCGTCAAGAAGGCTTCATGCCCTGTGCTCGTGGTGCGGCCGCCAGACTACCACACAAGGGCAGTCCCCGAGATCGAGCCGCCGTGCCCCGAATGCTTGACGACACAACGAAATACGCACGGAGCGCAGCTCTGGTGCGAGCGTCACAGCAGCCGACACGCACACGGCCGCTTGCACTACGAGTTCCCCGTGGGATTCGGCGCCGGTACGATGAACTTCAAGCCGTAAGCGATCAGGACGGAGGCGATGCCTTGACGTCGCCGTTCGTGTGCACGCGCTCCGATGGCACCACGACGTCCACGATCGGCTGCGGATTTGCGCGCTCGCGCTCGAACTCTTCTCGGGCTACGCGCTTCGCTGTCTCCACGTCCGACTGCACCCGCGCGATGAGCCAACCCGTCTGCCGCGCCGACCAACCAATTGCTTTTTTGACGCGCTGGCGACCATTCTTGGCCAACATCACGACGCCCGCCCCAATCAAAATACCCAAGGTGATACCTTCCATTATGAGCCGCAGCGTAGGCCCTCGAAGACGCACGCACAAGGTCTGCACACGCCCTGGCGGAATTGACGTCGCCTTCGGCGAACGACAACACGTAAGACGATTGGCTTCGCCGGCCACAATGGCGCTACAATGCGGAGGTTCTCGAGGTTCGCTTCACACTGTGTGGGGCCTAAGCTCGCTGGGAGTCGTCATGGCATTGCGTGCTTGGGGTGCTTTCGCTGCTGGGGTCACGGTCGGTTGGGGCGCGCGCAGCGTGCTCGGGTCCGGCCGCGAGTTGCTCGTTCGTAGCGTCGTGACTTTGCACGACCTGCGAGAGCGCGTGAACCGTGTCGCGGCCGAGCAAGTCGAATGGGTCGAGGACACGTTTGCCGAGGGGCGGGCGCGCTACGACTCTCGGAAGGCTAGTGAGCCAGTGGACGAGGCGAGTCCCGCACGTGTGGTCTCGCACGCGCGACGCCCCGCGGCTTGAAGATGAGCGATAGACTTCACCTCGTCTCGCACTTTCCTGGGCGCTTGCGCGTTCGGGCAGACACGTTTCGCGTGCTGCCCGAGGTCGCCGCCGATGTATCGCAGCGCCTCCTCGAGGAGCCAGGCGTCATTGGCGTCGAGTCCGCCACGCGCACCGGCAGCCTCGTCATCAAGTACGATCCGAGCACCGTTCAGCTCGCACGCATCGCCTCGCTGCTCGTGCGCCTCGGCGGGCTTCATGGCCTCGAGGTCGACGTTCGCACCGAAGACATCGACCGCATGCGGCGGCCCGCCGCGCATGTGCGTGATTTGTTCGGCACCTGGGATCGCTTGACGCGTCACGCGGCCGAGGGTCGAATCGATCTTCGGACGGCCATCCCTGCGTCGCTCGCGGCAGCGGGGCTTGGCATCTTCTTCTTCGGAAGACGGCGCACACCCGAGTGGTACGACCTCTTGTTCTGGTCGTTCACGATGTTCGTGAACGTCAACCCACCGTCCAGCCCCGTCAAGGAGGCGCGCCCTGTCCGCCATACCTAGCGAGCTCGCCGAGTTCGCGGTTCGAGTGCACGAGCCAGGGACCGCGACCGCCGACGTTCAAGACCTCACCTCGTTCATACTCGCGCAAACGGGCGTAGCCCAGGTCGAGCACAACGCGGCGACGGGGCAGATCGTCATTCGGTACGACGAGCAACAGAACACGGGTCGCTTTCTAGAAGGCGCTCTGCTCGATCAGCTCCGCCTTCTGCGACCGATCGCGCGCGTCGCCAAGCCCGTCGAGATCAGCGTCGCGCACGAGCTGCCCGGACGCGTGCGGTGGAAGGTGACCACGAACGGCAAGGGCGCCCTAGAGCGACTCGCAGCTTTCGTCGAAAGCCTGCCAGGTGTGGAGCGCGCGGGTGCGTCGCCTGCGAGCGGCTCTCTCTTGGTCCTGTACGATCCGCAGACGACCACGGGAAAGGCCATCCTCGCGCAGGTCGAAGAGACGTCGCCGAACATTTGGCCGCCCGGCGCGCCGGCCGCGAAGGCTCCCTATGTCGAGTGGGTGAAAGCAGGCTTCGCAGGGACCGTGATGGCCGCCTCGATCACGGGGCTCGTTCCTGCGCCGCTGATCATCGGTGCTGTGGCCATCACCGCTTTCCCCCCGCTTCGCAGGGCCGTTCAGAGCCTCGCAAACGGTCGCCTCAACGTGGACGTCATGGACGTCGTCGCCATCACCGTGAGTCTCATCCGCGCGGAGCCCATCACGGCGAGCGTCATCACGACGCTCCTCGCGGTCGGAGATCTCATCCTCGATCGCACCCAGGCGCGCGCACGAACCGCGATCTCTCGCTTGATGCAGCTCGACGACGGCGAGGCCTTCGTTCTCTTGGAGAGCGGCAAGGTCAAGAAGGTGCACCCGCGCGAGCTCAAGCCGGGCGTGCGCATCGTCATCTACCCGGGCGGACGCATCCCCGCAGACGGCCTCTTGGTCGAGGGCAGCCTTTCGGTCGACGAGAAGGCGCTCACCGGCGAGAGCGTGCCGCGCGATCGACTCGTCGGCGATCGCGTGATGGCGGCGAGCGTGGTCATCCACGGACAAGCCGTCGTCGAGGTGGAGCGTGCAGGCAGCGACACGGTCGCCGCGCGCATCGTTCAGATCCTCGAGGGCGCGGGCAGCAAACCCATGACGCTCCAGAAGAACTCGGAAAAGTACGCCGATCGCCTCGTGCTTCCGACGTTCGCAACGGCAGGCGTGGCGTGGGCGGCGAGCGGCGTCGTGGATCGATTGACCAGCGTACTCATCACGGACTTCGGTACCGGCGTTCGCGTCGCCGTCCCCACCGCGGCGCTCAGCGCGATGACGATCGCCGCTCGCGAGGGTGTGCTCGTGAAGGGCGCGACGTTCCTCGAGCGCCTCGCCGAAGCCGACACGATCGTGTTCGACAAGACCGGTACGCTCACGCTCGGAGTTCCGCACGTCACCGACGTCGTCGCCACCGCGCACTTCTCGCCGCTAGAGATCGCCGGATTCGCGGCGAGCGCGGAGGGCAACCAGCACCACCCGATCGCCGACGCGATCCGCCGCCACGCCGAAGAGACCCACGCACCGATGCACGAGTGCGAGCACAACAGCGAAACCTATCGCATCGGTCTCGGGCTCACCGCGAAGGTCGGCGGTAGCTTCGTGCATGTCGGCAACCCGCGCATGATGCGAGAGCTCGGCATCGATCCCGCGCCCGGCGAGAAGCCTCGCGAAGAGCTCGCGAACGGTGGCATCTCGAGCGTGCTCGTCGCGATCGACGGCGTGCTCGCGGGCGTCATGGGTTACGCGGACGCTCCGCGCCCCGAGAGCGCTCAGGTCGTGCACGCGCTCAAGGCGAACGGTCGACGAAGGATCCTGCTGCTCAGCGGAGACGCTCTGGCGCCGGTTCAGGCGATCGCGCGCCGGCTCGGCATCGACGAGGCCATCGGCGAGGTGCTCCCAGAGAACAAGGCCGACGTCATACGGAGGCTGAAATCAGAGGGTCGCAAGGTCGCGATGGTGGGCGATGGCATCAACGACGCGCCCGCGCTCGCCGTCGCGGACATCGGCATCTCGCTCCACGGCGGCACGGACGTCGCGCTCGAGACCGCAGACGTCGTCTTGCTCGAAGGCGGCCTGGAGAGGCTGCCCGTCGTGTTCGCGGTCGCGGACGAAGCGATGGCGCGCGTGAAGCAAGTCCTTGGCATCGTGCTCGTACCGAACACACTAGCGATTGCCGCAGGCGCGTTGGGGTTCATCAACCCGGTGATGGCCGCCGTGATCAACAACGGCTCCACGATCGGCGCGGCGCTGCACGCGGTGATGCCGCTGTTGAAAGCGCCTCGATCCAAGGCGTTGCCCGCGAAGCACTGAAGAGAAGACCTCCTCGCCGCCA
>JAYVYD010000259.1:0-7220 GCA_043784605.1 Myxococcales bacterium
CAAGCGCCTCTCCGATGCAGTCAACGCCTGGCGCGGCGTCGCCTGAGTAGCAGTCCGAGCGCACCCGCGAAGGCGATGCCGCCGAGAGGCGCGCTAGACGAGTTGACCGAGCAGCTGCAACCTGAAGCCGCGGCGGCGCCGAAGCCCTGGTCGTCGAAGAACGCGTCCCCGACAGACGCGTCGTCAGGAACGAGGAGACCGCCGTCCGAGGGGGTTGCGCAAGAATCATGTGGAGGAGGGCAGATGCACCCGCCGTTGACGGTCGACTGCCAGAGACCGTTCTTACAGACCTCATCGCGCCCTATCACCACGCCAGTGCAGCACCCGCTCCAGTAGCGAGTCTCTCCCTCGACGACGCAGGGCGTGCCGATCAGCGGGCGTTGCTGACTAGGGAAGGCTACGCACGACCACTCTTGCGAGCTCAGGCCGAGCCTCGTTGTGCATTGGGTGCACACGCACGCGCGCGTTGGGGGCATGCAGGTGTCGTCAGCAACCGTGATAAGCGCGCAGCGCGAGCCGGCTTCGATTGCGTTCGGACATTCAGCTCGGTTGCTCTGACAGCCTGGCGGCGGCAGCTCTACCCTCCATTTGCCTTGCGGCCCGCACTCCGCGAGGCCCGCGCACCGGCCGTACAGGTCTCCACCGAACTCGCAGCTCAGTTGCGGCGCAGCGCATGGAGCGCCCGCTTCGGGGAGCGTCGCGGGACATGTAACTCCCGCGTCTGCGAACGCTGCAGCGCTCGTCGACAGTCCGAGTGCGAGGCCAACGAGGTAGCGGAGTCTCACAGACGCACTATGGCCGAAGGCGGACAATCCGTCAGCGCGGCTTGGCGATCCACATGATGTCGTTCGCGCCGTTGTCGGGGACCACCCAGTAGATGCGCGCGTCATCGAGGGTCGTAAGTCGCGCGCTCGGTTGCTTGGTCGCGATCGTGACGAGCGAGTCTTTGCAGCTCCCCGGCGGGCACATTTGAACGCGGCCCGGATTTGCGGAGCTCGTCCAATAGACACCGGTTGCGTCCACAGCGATGTCCCCTGGCGCCGTGAGGTTCGTCTGGAGGATTTGGGGAAACTGGCAGCCCGGCGGAGCGCAACGGGCGAGGTCTCCGGTCTGTTGGTTGCTGTTGGTCGTCCAGTAGACAAAGCCGTCGTAGTACGCGATGCCTCGCACATTGAGATCAAAGCCCATCGGAGTCGGCGCGTTGTTGCAGCCGGCGATGGGGCACGTCACGAGCGCCTCGAAGATCCCGCCCTCGAACGGGACGGAAGCCGCCGCGAACACGCTCATGCCGTCGCTCGCGAGCGCCGTCGCCAAGTCGGACCCGCCGAAGTCGAAGAGCTTCTCTGGCGCGCACTTGATCGTGAGGCAGGTGTACGCGCTGGGAGATCCATTCTGCGGCTTCTCGATCCAGCACGTGTGATCACCGCACGCGATGATCGAGGTCGGCGAACCGGGCGTGCTCGTGAAGGATGTCGGCGTTGCCTTTACGCCCTGCGCGGCCACTTTATAGAGCTTGCCGTCGGCGGCGCCGAAGCGCAGCAAGTGCATCGTAGGGTCGAGCGACAGCGACGACGTCACGGTCGCGCTCACCTGCGCGAGCGGCGCCTTGAAGCCAGGGCAATCGACGATCGAGCAGAACGATACCGAAGTATCGTTGCCGAAGTAGAGGTTCGTCCCGTCCGAGACGAGCCCGTTCACCGAACCGACGCCGCCGATGAGGACGGACGGCTGGCAGACACCGTTGATGCTGGGGCCCCCCAAACATGGATCGCCTGATGTGTCCGCCCTCGCGTCGCTCACGCATTCGCTGCCGTTGCACGAACGATAGCCGTCCACCGCGAGCAGCGCGTTGCACGCGAGTCCGCTCGCTACCGCCGCCATCACGATCCCGACGAGCCGAATCACGAGCTCGAGCCTACGACGGATAGCTGGCGTCCGCGATCACGACGAGCTCGTCGCTCTCCGCGAGCACGTGTCCCTGCGGGTTGATCTTCGGCGGTTTGCCCTTCGACGCGACGGCGATCGCGAGAAGGTTGTCGTGCTTCTTCAGGTACGACAGCGCGTCGAGGAAGTCCTTGCCGATAAGCTTCTTCGGCACAGGAACGCGGCAGAATTTATGTCCGTACTCGTAGCTCAGGAGCTCGCTCCACACGGTCGCGGTGCCGTGATTGAGAGCTGCTTGCGCCAGCAAGAAGGCGCTGTGCTCTCCGCTCACGACGAAGTCGTCCACGCAACCGAGCGTCAAGTGCGTCGAGTATTCACGCCGATTGAGCTCCGCGCATGTGTAGACCTTTGGGTTCATGCGCTCGACGGTGAGCGCGGCGAGGATCGTGCGAGCGTCGGCGTCTCGCTCGCTGCGCCCCTTGGTCGTGTCGCTCAGCAAGATGCACGTGGCCGCGCGCATGATGCCTGCGCGTTCGAGGGCGCTCACCTTCGTGCAGTCTTCGTCGAGGAACTGGACGCGACGACGAAGCGCGGGGTCCGTGAACGAAGGCGTCCCCTCGAGCTTGGCGATCACGACGATGGGTAGCGACTGATCTTTGTGAGTCGCGTCCCACTCGCGCACGATGATCTCGGCTTTCCGATTCCATCCGCAGATGATGATGTGGTCTTTGAGGTCTTCCCACTCCACGAGCATGCCCTCCTTACCGATGCGGTTGGTGAGCACTGCGCTCACTGTGCCGGTGAGCACAGCGAACATGCTCAGTCCGACGAAGATCAAAAACAGCGACACGATTCGGCCGCCGAGCGACGCCGGTGCGTTGGGCGTGGGCTGAGTCGCGAAGATAGAATAAAGGCTGAACCAGAACGCCTGATCGAAGGTGGCGAGCTCGGGGTTCTTGCCTCCTTCGAACGCGAGCAGCGCAGCGGTCGCGACCACGGCACACAATGAGACGATACCCAAGAGCGCGAGCGCGCGCCGCGGCCCGCGATGGCGAACAAAACCGGCAAGAAATGGCGTCTTCTGCGCGAGCACCACGACTCGATAGACGCGCAGTAGTCGGAGGAGGCGCAGGAGCGGCAGCGGGAAGAACACAGTCAGAAAGATCGAGGAGACCGCGAGCACATCCATCCAGTAATCGCGCGCGAACCGCGCGGGGCTCGGAGTCGAGCGAAAGCGGAGCGCGAGCTCGACGACGAACACGAGCCCCAGCAACGTCGCGAGTCGGTTGAGCCACTCTGCCGCGACGGTCGATGGGCCGGCGGCGATCTCAGTGACGGTGAGCGCGGTCCACGCGAGCACGAGCGCTATCGTGGCGAGGTCGAAGGCCGGTCGAAGCGCCCACGCGCGTTCCTTGGTCTTCATGGCCGCCACGATGATGTACCTTACTCGAACCATGAGCGAATCGGTCTCTCGCCGCCGTACGTTGCAGCTGTTACTCGCCGCGCCACCCGCGATGCTTGCTTGCAGTAGCGCCTTCGGTCCAGCGGCGTTCGGTGACGTGTCCGCGGGCAATCTCTCGGCGCTCTCGGTCGGCACGCTCAAGGTCATCGCAGGGACGCCAGCGATCCTCGGCCGCGACGCGAACGGCGTGTACGCGATGACCACGACGTGCACCCATACCGGCTGCGACATGTCGAGCTGGGTCAGCAGCACGGGCGTCGACTGCAACTGCCACGGCAGCAGGTTCGACATGAACGGCGGCGTCTTGCGCGGGCCTGCCGACACGGCGCTCGATCACTTCGCAGTCACGGTCGACTCCGCCGGCAACATCTCCGTGCACGGCGGCTCGATCGTCGCCGCATCCGTGCGCTTGAAGGTATGAGCTGACACCCAGTCTGTCGGCGTGTTAAGGACGCCGCGATGCCGCTCGATCCCGAATTCGTCGCCGACTGCCCGTACGGTCCTGGCGGCTTTCTCATCGACGAGATCCTCACCATCGACGCCGAGAAACACTTCGTGCGCGCGAGCATGCCGACGCACGATGATCTCCCGCTCACGCGTGAGCAGCGCGTTCACCCCGTGCGACACCCGCGGCACGTCTCGGGAGGCCTGATGGTCCACGCGACCGGCATGCTCGGCTTCGTCCACGCGTACTACGTGCTCGGCCTCAAGCACAAAGACGGCTGGATCGGCTACGGCGGCCGGATCTACGACGCGAAGTTCAAGGCGCTCGCGCGGCCCGGTGCACCGCTGATCCTCGAGGGCAAGGTCACGCAGATCCGCAAGAGCGAGTCGAGCGTGTTCGCGCGCTACGAGTTCGAGTTCTTCCAGAACGACACGCTCGTCTACACGGGCGAGCAGAGCGCGATGTGGATGAATGTCTTGAAGTCGACGGCCGCGACCCTCGAAGGCAGCTAAGCGCGTTAGCGCGGCGGGTTCCACTCGCAGACGCTCCAGGTGCCCACGGGTGGCAGACCGTAAGGGTGCGGGTAGGGCGACATCATCTGCGCGCTCTCTTTGTGGCACTCGAGGCGCGGACTCGGCGTGAGGTCAATCGCGATTGCGCAGGCAACGAGGACGACGAAGAGGCTCTGGAAGAAGCAGACGACCCGGCGAACGCGACGGGCCGCATCGTCAGCGACTTGGGCGATTGTATCGTAGGTCTGCATGACGATGAGACCCGTATGAACGAGCCCCATTGGAACGCTCGCAATCTTCGCACTTGAGCGGAGTTATCCGCGCAGGCGACCCATCGAGGAAGGACCATGAGCGCGGCTCGCGTATATGCTCGGCTGCGGTGTCCCAGTACCTCGGCATCTTCATCGTTGCTCTCGCGATCGGCGTTGTCGTGTGGCTCGCGCGGTCGATAGGCGCCGAAGGCGTGGCAACCTCGCTGGACGCGCCGTGGGGAAAGTTCTGCGAGAAGCACCGCCTCGATCTGCTTCTTGCGCGCCCGCTCGTCGGCGAGAAATGGCCCATGATTGCCGGCTTCGCGTCCGACGTCGCCGTTTCGATCGACGTCTTCGAGGAGCAGGTCGGCGTGCGCAAGCTCGTGAGCACGCGATTGAGAGCAGCGAGCTCGCACGTTCGCGCTGGGGTCTTGCGCGTGTGCAGTCGCGCCGGCGCTAGCGTCACCTCCGGACGAGTCATCGCGACGGGGGACACATTGTTCGACGCCGATCTCGTCGCGTTCGCCGATACCGACGATGTCGCGCGTGTGCTCGGCGACGCGGGACGCAGCGCGCTACTCGAGCTCGCGCAAAGGAGACGAGTTCACCTGGAGGTCGATGGCGGCGCGATCACGCTGCTGATTCGCGACGTGATCCACCGCAGCGACGAACTCGCGTTGGCGATGGATGCTGTCGTGCAGATCGCAGGCGCGCGCCCGACGCACGGCTATCGCTAACGTGGCTTGGTCGTGACGGGCGATGCGCCGACGGAATCGCCGGTAGCGTCGTAGGTCTGCTGGCATTCGGGTTTGCCTGAGCCCTGGCGCGTCACCGTTACGAAGAAGTCGCCGTTCGCCCGACCGATCGCACGCACGTAGGTCGACGCGACCTCGTCGCAGGAGGGTGGCTTACCGAACGTGCTCGCCTGACACGTCACCAACAGCTCGTCGGGGACTGCGTTTGCGCCTGAAGCGTCGAGGTCGGCGAGGATGGGCGCGAACTCTTTCATGGGGACGACCATCGCTTGTTCGCAGCCGAGAGCGCGGAGCTCGGCGGTCCCGGGCGCCTTCATGCCCTTGGCGGCGACCTTCGTCCCGTCGCTGATCGCCTTGAAGGCGCCCTTGCCGGTGTCGCTCGCGGCGAACATTCCCAAGACGATCGCCGAGCCGATGAAGATGATGGCAAAGATCGCCATCACGATCGAGAGCGCGATCACGCACCCTCGACCTCGCTTGGGCTGTGGCTGGGGAGGACCTTCCAACATCGCCGAGGCACGATGACGCAGGGCGGTGCGAAAGACCAGGGTGCTTGCGCAATGACGCGGCGCGCACATTTCGACGCGGCGCGGTGTTGCAGTTGGGACGAAATGGTCGATACAACCAAGGTGTGGACTCGCTGACGACAGACCGCCTCGAGCTCGTGCCGATCACGCGCGCGCTAGTCGAGGCCGTCCTCGCCGAGGATCGCCCGACCGCCGAGCGCCTCGTCGCGGCAAAGTTCCCTCGCACCTGGCCGGGCAAGGCGCTCGTGGAGCGCGCGTTCGCATGTCCGCTCGAAAAGCTCCGTGAAGATCCCGATAGCTGGCTCTGGGGTGCGCGCGTGCTCGTGACTCGCGACAAGCGAGAGGTCGTCGGAAGCGTCGTGCTCAACGGACGTCCCGACGAGACCGGTAGCGTCGAGGTCGGTTACGGAGTCGACGCGGAGGTTCAGGGTTACGGCTTTGCAACCGAGGGCACGCGTGCGGTCGTTCGATGGACGCTCGCGCAACGCGATGTAGCCCGGGTCGTTGCGTGCACGTTCCCTTGGCACAAGGCGAGTCTCCGCGTTCTCGAGAAGGTGGGCATGACGCCCGCCGGAGTTCGCGAGACGGACATGTTCGGCGATCTCGTCGTCTACCACCGCCTGAGATCGTGAACCGAACGCAACGAACGCTTCGCACCGCGAAGGCTCGTTCGCCGCAGCAACGCAATGCGGTACCCTAAAACAAGGGCGTCCGTCGATCGTGGATCACGGCACGCGCCTTGCGGAAGGGGAAGCATGACGGACGGCAAACAGGTGGAGCGCGACCGCGAGAGCGAGCGATTGTTGGGGACCAAAGAGCGCGAACAGCGCGAGAGCGACAAGCGCGCCAAGGAGCGCGACGAGTACAACCTGCCGTTCACCGACTGAGCTACAAAGGCGCCTTGCGCGCCTTCACCGCACTCATCGTCGTCGCGGCTGCTTGCGCCACACATCGACCGGCCACGCCTTCGCGACCGGTAGGGGAGCTGGCGTCGAGCGAGAGCAACGTGCGGCGGGAAGACTACGCGGGCTCGGCCTCATGCACCGCATGTCACGCGACGATCTCGGACTCGTGGTCGAAGACCCCGATGCACGCGATGACACGCGCGGCGTCGACCGCGGTGATCAGGGCTCCGTTCCAGGGTTTGGCGTTGCGGTTCAAAGCGGACTCCGTCGAGCTGTCGATGGCCGACGGTTCGCGCTTCGCGACGGTGCGCTCGAAGCAAGCCGGCGATCACCTGTATCGCCTCACCCGCGTGATCGGCGGACATCACCGCGAGGACTACGCGGGCGTAGAAGTGACGCAAGCAACGGCGAGCGCGCCCATCGTGGGCGATCCAAAGGACGAGCTCATCTTGCCGATGTCGTACCTGATCGCTTTGGGC
>JAYVYD010000260.1:0-14343 GCA_043784605.1 Myxococcales bacterium
GCTCCGTATCCCATGCAAACACACCCCGGCCATTCCATAGGCGTTTTCGACTCCGGCGTCGGCGGCCGTACCGTCGTGCGCGCGCTGATGGAACGCCTGCCCTTCGAAAACATCGTTTATTTCGGCGATACGGCGCGCGTGCCTTACGGCACGAAGGGCGCCGCCACCGTCGTCAAGTACGCGCTCTCGTGCGCCCGCCACTTGGTCGGCCGGGGGGTCAAGGCGCTCGTCGTGGCGTGCAACACGGTCAGCGCGACGGTCGCACCCGAGCGGCTGCGGATCGAGCTCGATATTCCCGTGCTCGGCGTCATCGAGCCGGGGGCGCAGGCGGCGGTCGCTGCGACGCGGACGGGGCGCATCGGGGTGCTCGCGACGGCGGGGACCATTGCTTCGGGCGCGTACCCGCGCGCGGTCGCGCAGATCTCGACCCGGGCCGAGGTGGTCGGCCAGGCGGCGCCGCTGCTCGTCCCGCTCGCCGAAGAGGGCTGGACGGAAGGCGACGTGCCGCGCCTCGCAATCCGCCGGTATCTCGAGCCGCTGGCCCAAGAGCGGGTCGACGTCATCGTCCTCGGGTGCACCCACTATCCGTTGCTTCGTGGACTCATCGAAGACGAGGTGCGCCAGCGCATCGGGCCCGACGTCGCTGTTGTCGACAGCGCGCGGGCGACCGCGCAAGCGGTACGTAGCTTCCTCGAGAGCCGGGACCTCGCCCGGCTCGGCGCCACGGAGCCGCCGAGCGTGCATCTTCTCGTGACGGACGTGCCCGGAGCGTTCCGAGAGACCGCGACTCGCTTCCTCGGTGACGCCGTGAGCGACGTCGAACAGATCGATCTGTAGATCCGTTTCCGCGGGTCACGCGCCGCGGAGGCGCTACTCCTGAATCCGCAGCAGCCGCGGCGAGCTGGCCGCAACGGTGCTCGCCGCGATGGCCTCGAGCGCTCGCCTTACGTCGCGTTCGACCGTCTCGTGGGTCAACATCACGATCTGCACAGGCAGCCCCGTCCCTCCCCCGCCCCCCTCCTGCACCATCTGCTCGATCGAAACCCCGGCCTCGCCGAGGGCTCCTGCGAGACGGGCGAGCACGCCGGGCCGGTCGTGCACTTGAAACCGCAAATAGTACCGACCGCGCACGTCATCGAGGCTCGTGAGGGGGCGAGCCTTCATCTGGATGCCACGGGTCGCGAGGCCGGCGAACCCATTGCGCCGGGCCCGCGCGACGTCGAGCACATCGGCCACGACGCTCACCGCCGTCGGCAAATCCCCCGCGCCCCGGCCCGACAGGAGCGTGGGTCCGAGCGCCCGTCCTTCGAGTGCGATCGCGTTGAGGACGCCGTTCACGTTCGCGAGCTGCGTATCGCGACGCACGAGCGCGGGGTGGACGCGGAGCTCGACGCCCTCGCCGCGGTCGCGCCCGATGGCGAGGTGCTTGATGACGAAGCCGAAGCGCTCGGCGAAGCGGTGGTCGATGGGTTCGATAGCGCGGATGCCCTCAGTGGGAACGCGCCCCGCCTCGACGCGCGCGCCGAACGCGAGCATCGCGAGCACCACGAGTTTGTGCGCCGCGTCGTGCCCGTCGACGTCGAGGCCCGGGTCGGCTTCCGCGTAGCCCTTGGCCTGCGCCTCGCGCACGGCCTCGTCGAAGCCCAGACCGTCGACGCGCATGCGGGTCAAGACGTAGTTGCACGTGCCGTTGACGATACCCTCGAGCCGCACGACCCAATCGCTCGCGAGCGCCTCGCGCAAGACCCGCACGACTGGGATCCCTCCGCCGACCGAGCCTTCGAACGCGAGGTCGACCCCCTTGGCGATCGCCCGCTCGACGAGCGCGGGCCCGTGCATTGCGAGCAGCATCTTGTTCGCCGTCACAACGCTCCGCTGGGTGTCGAGCGCCCTCTCGACGTAGCCGCGCGCCGGATTCACCCCACCCATGACCTCGACGAAGACGTCAATCGAAGGGTCGCCGAGCACGGCTTCTGGATCCGTCGTGAGCCGCGCCCGGTCGAGCTCCGGGACCCTCTCCTTGTCGACGTCGCGAACCAAGACGCTCACGACTTCGAGAGCCGACCCGACGCTCTGCGCCAGGTAGTCCGCGTTCGCGCGAAGAAGCTGTACGACGCCGCCGCCCACGGTCCCGCAGCCGAGAAGGCCGATCCGAATCGGATTCATCGCGGCAAGTGTACTACACGGCCCTCGCGCTCCGTGCGCGCGCGGTTGCTGAGAATGAACAGCCCTTTAGTTGACGGGCGTCGGCTGTGCGGCCTTATCGTCGACGGGCTTGGGCTTCGGCATCTCTTCGAGAGCCGCTTCCAGCACCTGGTCCATCTTGCTGACGAAGACGAACTCGAGATCGTTTTTCACTTCGGCCGGCACCTCGTCGAGGTCGGCCTTGTTGCGCTCGGGAACGAGGACCCGCTTGATCCCCGCCCGGTGCGCCGCCAAGACCTTCTCTTTGAGGCCGCCGATCGGAAGGACCCGACCGCGCAGCGTAATCTCGCCGGTCATCGCCACGTCATGCCGGGATACAGCCCGGTGGAGTCGCCCGGCAGCTGCAGCCGCACGTTGAAGCTGTGCGTGTCCGGATCGGCAACATGCGGAAGTGAAGGCTCTCGCCGCACGCAAAGGTTGGTCCGTGCCCCGGATGTACTGGGAACTCCTCGTGGTCGGCTTGCGTCGGTTTCCCAAGGGCAAGTCGTGAGCGCGGAGCCTCTCTTCAAGTTCGCGAACAGCAAGGTATGGTGGTGCCGTGTCCGAAATCCAAACGGAGGGAGGGCCCTCAAGCGCTCTACCGGATGTCGCGATCGGAAAGCCGCGATCCTTCGGTGGCGCGAGCTGGAGCGCGCGTCCGTTGCGGGTACGGATCAAGCCGCGAACGTCGCTCTCGAAGATGCCCTAAAACGACGTCTCGACGAGAGACAAGCCGCGGGGCGTGCGGCGGGCACGCTGCAAATGCTGACGATCAAAGGCCGTCAATTGTGCCGTGTATTGGTGGGAACGACGCCGATCAAACGCATCGACGCCGCGATGGTGGATGCCTACATCGAGACGCGCATCGCAGAGGGCGCATCGCGATCGACCATCTACAAAGAGCTCGTCACGCTTTGGGGGACCCTGAAGCTCGCGAAACGCCGGGGCGAGTTCCTCCGCGACCTCGCGGAAATCAAGCCCTTGGACTTTGCGATCGAATACAAGCCCAAGGATCGGGCTCTCTCCGAGACGGAGATCGATCGGCTCCTCGGCGAGCTACGCCCCGAACGTGCGGCCGTGGTTGCGTTCATCATCGCGACGAGCGCAACGTACCCCAGCGAACTGGCGACCCTGGTGCCTGCCGACGTGGACCTCAGGAATTGGAAGGTTCGGTTGCGCGGCACGAAGACAAAGGCGCGCGATCGAGAGGTGCCGATAGTCTCGTATGCTCGGCCTTGGGTGAAACGTGCCTTCGGCTTTTTGCCGTTCAAGCGGTGGACGAACGTGCGTCGTGATCTCCATGTCGCATGCCTCGCCCTGTCAACTTGCAACAGATGCCGCGAGGGCGGCGCCAAGCAACCCGTGGAGGATTGCAAAGCATGCAAGGCGACTCCTACTTTCCAGCCGGTCTCGCCAAACGATCTGCGCCGCACGACCGCAAGGCTCCTGCGAGCGCACGGCGTCGAGCCTCAACTCATCGCTCCTTTGATGGGCCATATCGACAGCCGCATGGTCGAACGCGTCTATGGTCGCATCTCCCCCAACGAACTTGCGCACCTCTTGGACGGGCGTCTGCGACAGAGCGCGGGGTATAGCCGGGGTAGAGTAAGGCCCAATAGACGCAAGAAAGTCACATGATTTGGAGAATTCGCGAGGCTTGAAAATCCCCGTGTCGGCGGTTCAATTCCGTCTCTGGGCACTCCAAAATACGCCGCGATCTGGCTGGATTCGCCTGCTCGTGCATCGAATACCACCGTTTGGGTTGCCGTCATGCACACCGCTCGGGCGGGCGCTCGCGTTGGTCGATGGCGCGCCGAAGCATGAACCGCGGCCGGGTTGGGCACGTCGTGTTCGAAGACGTGCCTACACGAACGTCGGGCTACGAGAGTCTTCGCTGCGCACGTGATGGCGTGGCGCATGGTGTGACCCGAAGTTGTTGATCACTTCCACCAGTTGAGCGGTTCGTGTGTGACAGAATCGAAGACGTTGGCGTACTCCCAACTCACCCCAGGAACCGACGAGCAGAGAGCGTTAATCGCCACCTCGTTCTTCTGCCACCCGGCCGACAATGGCACTGTGATGATGATCCTCTTTGGCGGCGTGCCTTCGATAGTGGCGCCGATCGAGGCCGCCACCGATTCGGCGGCTTCTGCGACCGCCAGCACACCATTCGCGTCTTCGACGTAGATCCAGACGGTCAAGTTTCTCGAACGTCGCAGCGTTCGGAAGCCCGCCGAGCTCGCGTCGGTCTTGATTTCGTCCCCAACCGCGAGGGCGTAGACAAAGCGCGGCGGGCAGAGCACTCGGTACCGATCCTCACCCAGCGCCTCTACTTCCACCTCTTCGCGGCCACGCGTGCCCCCCTCATCCACGACAGGTCGAAGGAGGTGAAGCACATGCAGCATCGCCGCGATGTTATCGAGATGCGTGCGTGCCGCGAGGTGCGTTCGACAGTTTCGTCGTTGGAAGGCGCAAGAGTCCGCGGCGTTGCAAGCCGACAAGCCCCATGACTGCAAACTTTCTATGCTGCCGAGACGATGAGGGCGCCGCAGATCAACTTGCCAGTGCTGGACACCGACGACGTCGCGTTCATCCACTCGCTGCGCGAGGCACTCGCAAACGAGTCGGTCGCGACCGACGAGCTCTATCTTGTGAGGGTGGACCGCTGGTTTGGTGCGAAGTGGCTCGAGTTTTCCGGAGTTTGAGCGCCGCTTCGCGAGAGAATGCGACCGCTATGTCGAGACGGCTGCAGCGTCCGCGCTTCACATCCAACAAAGCAGCGCGGACAACTTGAAACGCCGTGTCGACACCGTTTCAAAGTCGGGCACCTTCGTCTGGTGCAGCGCAGATACGAAGTCGACGGGTCGCGGCAGCCTGATGGTCTATGTCATCAACTCGACGGGCGAAGACGGGTGGTACGTCGAGTTCGTGCGAAAGGGCGACGCTTGGCGAATGACCAAGCCGAAGCGAACGGATGACCGCGAAGAGGCATCCGCGGCGAACTAGTGAAGTCGTCCGGACCGTGATGAGGTCGCGCGACGGTAGACACTATTGAGGAGTCAAGCATCGCTTCGCTGCGCAATCGCGCAGGGGCCCGCGCGAGTCCTTCTTGGCCCGATGCTATCGTGCACCCCAAGCTCCACCATCGCAGTGGAGCGGTTGGGAGAGTTCGTCGCAACCCAACTGCGTCGGATTCGACGCCGCCGTCTTGGACGATGCAAGCGATGGCGGATGGGCCGATGCGCGCGATGCCGCGAGGGACTGAGCGCCACAGGTTGAGCAAGCGCTTACTCAACCACCGGACACGCGCCTCGATCATGCGGTTCACGATGCGTTCGTGGTCTGCCTCGCTTTCGACGAGCAACGCACTCCTACGGCCCGCAAATTCGCGGACGACTTGATACGAGCTGCGTTCCACCGTCTCAACATCGAAGCCCGCCGTGTGTAGCGCGTCGTGGGTCCGCCTCGCCTCGACCCTGTCCGCCTTGAACAAAACGAGGACCTCGGTTTGGGAGGTCGAGAGATGGTTGTATCGAGCGTCTCCGAGGATCTCGCGCAGAGCATCGAGTTGGTCCGCAGGAAGTTCACCAAGCGGCTTTCCGACGTGGAGGGTGAGCCGGATCTCCGCTTCGCTCGCTTCCAGTTTCCACCCCTCTTGGGCTCCGTCCCATAGGTAGCTAGGGTCGACCTCTCCAAGCGCGACGGTCATCTCAGAATCCCGGCTCAGTCTGGACGAAATGTCGCCTGGGTGGCGGCTTCTAAGGGCGCGATGATGGATTCGAGTGTCGGGAATTTGGTGGCTTGGACCAGCCAGCACACGACGAAGAACGGGATGCCGACGATGAGCGGCTGGCCCAAGTAAACGAGCACGAAGCCCATGAGTGCGACGCTCTCGGCCATCGCCATCCCGAGAATCATGGCCGTTTGATACATCGGAAGGAGCGCCTCGATCACCTTCGACGGGTGCGCGAAGATTCGCGCGCCGTTGACGTCCGACGCCAGCTCGAACTCCTTACGGCGAACGAAATTGCGGTACTGCGCCCTCGGGAGCACCACCGCGACGACTGCGTTCGCGAGTGCGACGGCGGCGAGCGGGATCACGAGCGGCGGCGGGCCTGCGTGCTTCAGGCGCGCCACGACGAGGACGCCGAGCAGGACGAACGTCGAGGCGCAGAGAGCGCCCCAAAGGATCCGAACAGTATTGAGAAGTCGCGTGGCGTGCGGCGACATCCGGGGACGATATCAGCTGAGGACTCAAGTTCGCAACGCAAGGGCCGTTCTACGAGTCAATGGCTCGATCCCAAGCACGGACTCTGGCGAACGCGGCGCCGCACCTCGGAGAGCGACGCCTCGCGGCGCTGACGATCATGAGCGGACCCGACGCCGGGCGCATCGTCTCGGTCCCGCAGGACGCCTCGCTGACGATCGGGCGCAGCGACGAGTGCGCGGTCACGATCGCCGACGCTAGCCTCTCACGCCAACACGCGCGTCTCGACTACGTGATGGGTGAGTACGTCCTCGGCGATCTGGGGTCCAGCAACGGGACCTACGTCAACAATTGCCCCGCGTGCTCGCCCATCACGCTCAAGGAGGGCGATCGCATCTCGCTGGGGCGCATGACATCGATGCGCTTCGCCCTCGTCACGCAGGCGGAAGCCGACGCGCTGCGCGCCGTGTACGACGCGTCCACGCGCGACGGGCTCACGGGCTTGTGCAACCGCGCGCACCTCGATCAGCGGCTCGCCGCAGACCTCGCGTTCGCAGCTAGGCACGAGCTGCCGCTGAGCGTCGTCGCGATCGACCTCGACTACTTCAAGCGCGTGAACGACACATTCGGGCACGCGGCGGGTGACGCCGTGTTGCGTGGGACGGCCGCCACCATCTCGAGCCACATCCGCATCGAGGACCTCGCCGCGCGCGTGGGTGGCGAAGAGCTGCTCGTGGTCCTCCCGGCGACTCCCCTGCCCGGCGCGGTCAGCGCGGCCGAGCGACTCCGAATCGCGATCGAGGCGATGGTGGTGGAGACGGGCGGTATCGTCGTGCGCGTCACCGCGAGCTTTGGCGTCGCGTCCATCGCGTGCGCCGGGCCCGATCGCGCGGCGCTCCTCAAAATCGCCGACCGTCGTTTGTACGAGGCGAAGCGGCAGGGGCGCAACCGCGTCGTCGGCTGAAACAAAAATCGCACGTGGCGTGAATGTGAGCGCGAGTCGTCGCCACTCTTAGCGCACGCAATGATGTGTGGAGTGGCGCGGTCGATTCGCGGCCGGTCGCTCGCCGTCGTGCGCTTATGGTGGAGGTCGGTGTGATCGCTCGCACTTACGCGGTGGTTTTGTTTTGTGCGTTCGCGCCGGTCGGGTGCGCCCACGCGGTCGTCGACGGAATCGATGACACGTCAGCCGTGATCGCGGACGCTGGGAAAGACGCCTCGCCGCACTTGCCGAAGGACGCCGCCCCCGCGAAGGACACATGGCAGCCGCAGCAGCCCGACGTCTTCGTCGATGAGCCGGACACGTCTCCGGTGTGCAGCCCGAAGCTCTCGACGGGCATCGCCAAGTGCGACACCTGCGAGGGTCAGAGTTGCTGCGCGGAGGACAACGCGTGCGCGAACGACCCGCAGTTCTCCTCGTTGATGAACTGTTACAACGCGTGCCCGTTGGACGGCGGCTTTCCCGACCCGACGTGCATGAGCGGCTGCGACAAGAAATACCCGAGCGGCGCTAACAACTTCAACGCTTGGGGCAACTGCATGCAGACGAACTGCGCGACCAGCTGCCGCTGAGGGTCTACACGTTCTCGGCGACGCGCTGGCGAGCGGATTGAAATGCGCTCGATCCATGCAGCGCGAAGAAGTCCGGGCAGTGATCGATCTGAACGACGTCGCGGAAGCCGAGCTCCGCCGCGGCGCCGAGCCACTCGCAGACCTTCGCGGGCTCTTGCGCCTTGCCCCACTCGCGCGCGATTTGGAACGCGAGATCGGGATCCCGCTTGCGTTCGAAGAGCAGCGAGCCAACGTATGCGGCCTCGGCGTAACGTCGCTCGGTGTCGGCCACGGCGCGCGCGGCGTCGAACGCTTCGGCGCTCAGCTCGGGCGCGCGCGGATCGCTCAACAACAAGCGCCCAAGCGCCCAGTGCTGCTCCTGTCGCTCGAGCTCCGCCAGCTTGGCGCGCAGCTCCGGGGACTCGTCGTGAACGAGCATGTCGATCACGACCTGCTTGGCCGCCGCGTACTCGTGTGCGGCTTCAAGGATGAACAACGAGATCGGCAACCCCGCTGCGTACCCCTGGGGCATCGTCTGCAGCGTCGCCAGGCCGGAGCGCGCGTCGCCCGACAAACACTGACCCATCGCAACCACCTCGGTGGCGAACGCGGAGAGCGTCGGCGTCTTGGCGGCTGCGCGCGCGCTCGTCCCCACGCGGATCATCGCCGCGCCGTCTTTCTTGGAGAGCCACACGGGATATTGCGCCTGAAGGTCTTTGAGCACCGCTTCGTCTCCCCGAAGCGCGAGCCGCGCGCGGAGGCCTTGGAAATTCTGCACGGAGTACATCAGGATCAAGATGAGCGGGAAGAACCAGCCCGCCCAAGCCGCGAGTATGCCGAGGATCGGTCCGACGATGAGCGACACGACACGCGCCGCGACCTCGGCGTCGAACAGATTGAGGAGGCCGAAGACCGAGCGCATCGCGTTGCCGCCGTCGAGCGGCATGACCGGCACGAGGTTGAGCACGCCCCAGCCGAGGTTCACCCAGATCGCGTCGCCGACCACCTGCGAGACGAACGGGTTCGTGAAATCGCCGTGGGCATAGGACAGGAACCACGTGAGCGAGCCGATCGTGATGCCGACCGCGGGACCCGCCAAGCTGATCAAGAGCGAGCGCCCTGGCCCCACGTTCCTGCCGCCGATCCAGCTCGTGAGACCGCCGAGCCCGACGACCTGAATCATGGGCGCAAGCCCGAACGCGCGCCCCACGAAGGCGTGCCCGAGCTCGTGCATCATCACGCCCAAGAACGCGACGGCGCCGAAGATCGCGATCTCCTGCGGCTGGTGGTAGCTGCCCGCGCCGAGCACGAGAACCAGGATGAAGAACGACACCCGTACGAAGACGGGAATGCCGAAGAGTGTGAAGTGCGGTTTCAAGGCGATCCGCAACCCACTCTAATCACGAGTGACGCTCAGGGCGAGCCGGGGAGCTTCGGCACGCACGCGCCCATGACGCATTGAGCGCCTTGGATGCAGTCGGCCGCGGCGTTCTGGCAGGGGAACACGCATTTTTGGACCTGAACGTTGCAGCGCGCGAGACCGCACTGCGTGTCGCTCTGGCAAGGCAGGATGCCCGCGGTTCCCATGGGTGCCGTCGCCGTGGGTTGCCCCATCGGCTGACCCGTAGGTTGGCCCATCGGCTGGCCGGTCGGCTGGCCCTGCGGTTGTCCTTGCGGGTAGCCCTGGGGCTGGCCCTGCGGGTAGCCCTGCGGCTGTCCTTGCGGATATCCCTGCGGTTGCCCTTGCGGGTAGCCCTGCTGGGGATAGCCGGCGCTGGCCGTTGGCGTGGTGGGCGTGGGGGCTTGATCGTCTTTGCGACAAGCTGCCGCGATCACGACGATGGTGCTGACTGCAATGAGCGGGATCAGTTTATTCATCAAAAAGCCCTCCAAACCGGCCATACTGAGACTTGGACGTAGAGCTGTCGGTCGCCATCCAAAGGATCGGGCCAAACGCGCGATGCATGGATGAGGTTCTGTCCAAGAGACTCTCGCTTTAGCGAGACTGCTTGGAGTTCGTCAACCACAACGTCTGGACTCACTCGGCGCTTACAGCGACGCATCGAGCGAGCAGACGTCTTCGCCCGCGGAATTGGGGCTGGCGAAGCCATCCACCCGGCGTTGTCGTTCGCCAAAAGGCGACGTCAATTGTTGCTGGCGAAGCCATCCACCCGGCGTTGTCGTTCGCCCCGGTGACGACAAGTGGGGCTGGCGAAGCCAATCCGCTCAGTGGTTGTCGTTCGCCAAAAGGCGACGACAAGTGTTCCGTGCTATGCGGGCGGCGGATCATGCGTTTTGCGTGCGTCGCGTTGCTCCTGGTCGCTTGCTCGCGCGGAGAGCCGCCCACGTACTCGTCGCCGGGCTTCAGCGAGTCGGTCTCGCCCATTCCGAAGGGTCTCGAGGACGCGAGCGTCGCAGACGTGGCCGATGCCGCGCAGCCGGAGGACAGCGGTGCACTCGCACAAACACACGACAGACCCGTGCCGGAGGGCGCGCTCTTCGACTCCCGCGTCGCCGGACTGTGGGACGCCATCGTTCGCGACGAGCCCGATCGCGGCATGCCCTTCTTCTTCCCGCTCGCCGCGTACGTCCAGGTCAAGGCGATCGTGGACCCCGCGGGCGACTTCAAGCACCGGCTCGCCTACAGCTTCGCGCGCGACATTCACGCCGCGCACGACAAGCTGGGCGCGCACGCCGCAGACGCTGTCTTGATCGGCCTCGACGTGCCGATGAATCGAGCCCGATGGATCGAGCCCAATGAGGAGGGCAACAAAGTCGGCTATTTTCGGGTCTACGTGAGCAAGCTGCGTTACTCGGTCGGCGCGAAGAAGCTCTCGATCGACGTGACCTCGCTCATCTCATGGCGCGGCGAGTGGTACGTGGTGCACCTCAGCGGCTTCAAGTGAGGCTGGCGAAGGCGACGACAAATGCCTTTGTCGTGCGGGCGAGGTCTCGCTACGGTGCGCCCATGCGATTTGCACTTCTTACCTCGATCTCGTTTGCCGCTGCGGTCGCTTGCGGTGGATCCAACCCACCCCCGAACACCGGCGGGACGATCACTGGCGATGAAAACGCGGTCAAGCAGGCGCGCGAGATGCACGAGTGCGGCAAGGCGGACCAGGTCCACCAATACGATCTGCACGACGAGGATGGCGATAGGGCGCTCGTTCCGTGCTCCAAGAACGCGGGCGGACAGAACGACTTCTCTGGCATGATTCACATCGAGACGATCCCCGAGGGCGTGCACATCACCATTCACGCCTCGGACGACGAGGTCACGATGGGCGCGCTCGGCTCGGACGTGAAAACGCGTGACGCCGTCATCGTCTATCCGAAAGGCCCCGGATCCAAGGCGATCGAGGTCCCGTTGATGAAGACGAAGGACGGCTACACGGGCGACAAGATCGTCATGTGGGACGACCTCGGAAAGCTCAACGACGAGGGCACCAAGATCGATATCGCGATCTTCGATCACGACAAGTCGAGCGGCAAGGACGCCGAGGAGCTGCACGTCGCGCTCGCCGTGAGCACAGGCAAGAGCTGCGAGAAGGCGCAAGACGAGAACCCGCAGACGATGGACATGGGCAGCAAGGGCAAGGGCTCCCCCGACCTCACCGACGCGCAGCTCGGCGCGCCCATGAACGCCAACAACGGCGCGCTGGTCACCAACTGCGGTCTCGCGAACGACGCGCACGCTGACATTTGCGTCGGCCTCAAGAACGGCAAGCCGCTCGGCGTGAGCGTGCGTGTGACGCCGGGCAACAACAAGGTCGCCGCTTGCATCGACCGCGCGGCGCGCCGTTTGAGCTTCCCCGTGAGCCCGAAGTTCGACATCGCGAAGACGAAGTTCTAGCCAATCAAAGCATCAACGGTCAGTGCGCGAAGATCGTCGCGTCGTAGTCTTGTGCGAAGTGCGAGTCGTGGTACAAGCGCCCTCGCTCGAGCAATGGGTCGATAGCTCAGTCGGTAGAGCTGCGGACTTTTAATCCGTAGGTCGCGGGTTCGAGTCCCGCTCGACCCACCACAATCAGATAGACATCAGAGGGCAGCGCACCAGCGCGTGCGCCGATTGCGTCACGTCGTCGAGGTCTGCGCGCGTGAGCCGACCGAGAGCGTTCCAAGCGAGCGCTTCTTCGGCATCGAACGTCGGCGCCTCGTATGGAGTGATCTCGAAGCCATCGGCGATCGCACGACGTACGCGCTCTCCTCCGCGTGCGCATGCCCAGGCGACGATCTTCCACGCGAGTGTCGCGTGCGAGAGCTCGTCCTCGGCCATCTTCGCGAGTCGCTCGCTCAACGCCTCGTCTTCGCACAGTGAAGCCGCGCGCGAGAGTGCTAGCGCCGCGACGGTCTCGCCCACGCATCCCTCGAGCGCCGCACGACGCGCGATCTGGGCCAAATCTCGCTCGATCGTGAGACCCTCGAGCGAAAGAGCGGACGGCCCGCGCGACTCATGCCCGAGCTCGCTCGCGATGGAGAAGCACACGCGTGCGTGCTCCACTTCGTCCAGCGCCGCGCGATGAGCGCAGGCGACGAGCTCTGCTGGGGCCTCCACGGCCATCAGCTCCAACGAGAGCCTGGCGAACGAAGCGATCGACGCGTGCTCCATCGCCGCATCACGCTCCCACGCGCGCGCCGCCTGCTCGCCAAGCGGCGACTTGTAGGCGAGCGAAGTTCCTTCCGTCCTCCAGTCAACGCGCGCGACGACGCGGGCGGTGCGCGGGGCGCCATCGATGATCAGCGGGCGGCCGCACGGCGCCGGCGTTCCCTTGCAGATCTCGAAGCAGCATTGTCCCTTGGCGACCGTCGGCCCGGACGAGGCGTAGATGCCGTTGCAGCCGCCGACGATCTCGTTGGCCGAAAAACAGCCGTTCTTGCCCCAACCTGCGTACGGCGGCGAGCCGCGACGAAGCGGAACGTTTCCTCCCGTAGACGGCGCCGTGCGCGGTGCGACGCAGAAGGTGGTGCGCGACGCGAAAGCCGGACACGGGAGCCCACCCTTCGGAGTTGAACTCACTGTTGGGGACGGAGTCGGTGTCGGTGTCGGAATCGATGTCGCCAGCGGTGATGGAATCGGTGACGGAATCGGCGTCGGTGACGGCGACGGCGACGGCGCCAATGCGCTTGCGGGTGGTGGGATCGTCACGTTCGAGTCGTTCGGCGGGGACGTCGCCTCCGCATGGCAGCCCGCGAGGCCGCTCGTGATTGCGGCAAAGAACCGGAGCCTCGCGCGCGTGATCACTGCTTCGAGAACACCGCGATTTCGAGCGGCGCGCAACACGTCTTGACGTCAAGGCGCGCAGCGGCCACAACCCGCGCATGCTCGACCGCCTCAAGTCCACGCTCCACCGCGCCATCACGACCAAACGCGGAGACTCCCTTCTGCCGATTCGTGTCGGCAAAGACATCGCGCGCCGGGTGAACTTCACGTTCGGCGAGGTGCTCGGGAGCGCAGAGACCCTCGAGAAGCGACGCCTCGCGCGCGAGCGGCTCACGGACCTTCGCGCAAATCACGTCGAAGCGATCGTCGCGCCGAAAGAGCGCGCGCAGGCGCCAGTCACGATTTATCACGAGGGTGTCCGCAACGCGCGCATCCTCGCCCGCGTCGAGGAGGTGCTCGCCGCCAAATCGATCAAGGTCATCAAGCTGGACGTCGAGGGTGACGAAGCCACGATGACGTTCGTGATGCACACGGCAAACTGCAAGAGCGACGATCTGCCGATCGTGTTCGTGGGCGACAAGTGCATCGGCGGCTACGACGCGCTCGTGCAAGCGGACGTCTCCGGCGAGCTCGAGAAGAAGCTCTACTGAGCCGTGAGGCTGAAGAGCTACAAGCTGCACTTCGCCGCTTCTCGCGTGAGAGTCGTCTTTGAGGGATTCGACGGGCCCGGAGTGGATCTGCTGGGCGAGGTCGCGGCGGCCGCGTTCGCGCATGCGACTGGGATGCTCGCGTGGATCGACGAGCGCGAGCGCGGGATGAAGGCGCGCTCGATGTCCGTGGACTTGGACAAGCGGCGCGTGCTCATCACGTTCGACGTCGGCGGGTCGCGGCCGGTGGTCGTGCGGGTCGACGAGCCCGCGAGCGTGGACTTGATCGCTCGGGGCGAGCCGCTCGAGCGATTCTTGGAGGCGCGCTCCGAGGAGGCCATTCGGCGACGCGCGAGTGTGCCGGCTCCGTGACTGCCGCGAACTAGAACTCTCCAGAGAGCCCGAGTCTGCCGAGCCCGAACGTGGGTCGCACCCGGACTGCCGAAGTCTTTTGAGTGGAGTCTGGGAGATCGACCACCTCGGTATGTGTGGGCAGGCCCACCGCGAAGACGAGGACGCCGATGGCCTGCGTGACACCATCGAGCGCGATGGCGAACTTTTCTATACCGGCGCTCGCGCACGGAGAGGCTAGA
>JAYVYD010000261.1:0-5990 GCA_043784605.1 Myxococcales bacterium
GCACCGCGTGCGCTGCGTCTCGCTCTTTGCCTCGAGCATCCTCTCCTCGAAGACGACCTACCCACTCGAGAAGACCCCTGTCCGTCGCCGCGCCAGCGCGCTCGTCTGCAGCGCGCTCTGCAGCAGTATAGACGACAAATCAACCGTTCCCCTCCGTCAGCCAGCTAACCTCTGCGAGAACAGCCGCAAGTTGCCCTGGAGGTGCGTCACGCTGCTTCCCTGCAGATCGACACATCTTTCGGGGCATCGCGCGGTAGCTCCTGACGTCATCGAACGACGGTGCCATCTTGGTACGACGGCGCCCGTTTGCGACGTCGCGGCGGCGAAGCCCCCATCCGACCGCGTGACTTACGAGGACGAGTCCGACCGCGAGCATCACCTCGGATGTGTCGAACGACGGACCGACGACGTGAGGATCGGCCTGGTAGCCGAGGGCATAGATATTCCAGATGAGCGTTGTGCCGTGACCGGCCAGGAGCGCCGCAGCGCGATACTCGACGGCAAACCCAGGAGGCGCGCTAGCACCTTCGCGTCGACCCACGACGAGCATCAAGCTTGGCCAGAGGCTCAACATCGCGGATGCGCGCCCGGCTAGCGATTTCGGTGACCTCGGCGCAACCGTCGCTCCCGGCGGCGACCGCGCTGGCATCGAGCCGCTCATTGCAGAACTCAAGAACGCCTTCGGCATCGGCAGGGCCTCCACCTCCGACTTCAACGCCAACGAAGCCGCGTTCTTGCTCGAGCTCCTCGCCTACAACTTGATGCGTCGGTGGGTCGTCGCTCACCCTCTCAAGGCCTCCAAATGGAGAGCCGTTTGGGTCCGCCGAGCCCTGCTCACCCTCCCCGCCAGACTGCTCCGTAGCGGGGGTCGCTGGGAGCTGCGTCTCGCCCCGCGTCCGTTGCTCGATTGAGCAGCGCGCCAGTCTCATTCTGCTTTGGGGGGTAAGGGGGAGGTTTGCCCATAGTTCATAAGCGACTACCCAATCTCGCCGTCAATTGCGTCCGCGGAGTGCAGCCGCGGTCGAACCTCACGCAATCACACCCTCAGCACCGGTGGAGCAAAGTCCAGGTTCATGTCTCTCAATAAATAACAAGTACACTGATTCTGAATTCAGCTCTTTTGCAGAGTCATTCTCAAGAGCCTCTGCTTCATCATCAAACGTTGGCGACACGACAAGCACTATAGAACTTCGTATCTCGGCAAAGACTCCACCCTCATTCAGGCGCCCAAGTGTAGAGATCATGCACTCATGTAAGGGGTTTTTATATGGTAATTCTTTAGCTCGCGATATATTCCCATGAACAAGTTGGATTTCCAAGCTTCGTAGGCCCAATTACCGGTAGACCACTTATAAGCTGCTACTTGCAGCTCATCGGTGTCGGCCGAATCGAGAACCCTTGCTCGGTGCCGCTCAAGGCTATTTGCGGCCGACGATATCAACACGCGGAGAGATTCACGCCGCGAGAAGAAGAAGACGCCGAAGCACACCTGATTCACCCGAGAGCAGTCTGGCTCGGTAACCCGTCGCCGGGCTGCTCGGATTTACGCGGCTCCTCTCGCTCGCCGACACCTTATGGCGTTTGCGGCGAAGACGTGAATGCCGATTATCCGCCGACCACGAGGCGTGACGAGCTGATCGTAGGCCACCGACGGTGTGGAGGTGCGCAAGTACACCTCGCAGAGGGCGAACGGCCCTTTCGGCGGCACCCATTGGATGGCCAGACTCATAGACGAATGCCAATAGCAGGTCAGTGTGGAATGACCGGCACGGATACTTGAGTGAGCTGCGCGACGTTCTGTCCAGCGGGGTATCCATAACTCACATATCCGGTGAACGTCTTCGTCTCCGGCGTCCCCCAACCCCACACCGTCAGGCCGAAGGTCTGGGGTGAGGTCATCTCATGACGCCCATTATCGCAGCCGTTTTGTGGCACAAAGTCGTGTCGCACGAGATCGATGCGTGTGTACTGGTGGTTGGCGTCGAGCGGTTGCCAATCGCCGAGCACTCCTGCGCACTCGAGAGTCACATCGGAATAGCCGTCTTTGCCGCGTGTGCGTGTGACGACCAAGTTGGTCTCGGGATAGGTGGGGTCCGTGAAGAAGACGTAGCGATTCATATATTGGTCCGTGGGCACCGCCCGCACGAAGTCCGGATCGCCATACCCCTCGTCGCTCTGCGGGTCATAGATGGATCCCGCGCCTGTCATGTAGCCCGCGAAGAAGAACGGGTGGTCGGCGTCTTGTGAGCTGATGATGAAGGGGCTGCCGCTCGCGAGCTCGACGATGTCTCCCGAGTTGACGACCGAAGGGCCGCCGACGCTGCGCGAGTATTTCAGCTGGGTGCCGTCCACCGCGCCGATGATTCGCCACGGCACGCTCTCCGGCGTGTTGTTGCGCTGACGGTAGGCCACGGCCATGTACTCGTGCCCGAGCTGTTGAACAGACGGTATTTGCTGCTCGATGTGATCGCAGTAGTTCGCGCCCGTAGGCACGCCGACGCAGGGCACTCCGGCGAAGAGCGCGACAGGCTTGTCCGATTGAATCGGGCTCCCGGCGAAGTCCGCAGATTGAGTAAATTGCAGATGCTCACCCGCGTTGAGCTTGTAGGTAGCCGGCACGTTTGCCTTCGCGGCCTGGACACTCCCTCCGGGGATCAGCGCGACCTTGGGGAGGATGGTGACTGTCGTGTCGTCCTGCGACGCGACGATGTTCATGGAGGGCGCGGCCCATCCAGTGCCGTCGATGCCGTGATAGCCGCCAGTCGCGATGTAGTTGGTTCCAAATACGTTGGTCGGCAATAACAAAGTAGCGCCGGTGACCGCCGCAGAGCCGCCGCCATAGGGCAACATCTGATAACCCACTACGGGCGCGCTCGTGGTGACGTGGAACGCGGCTCCCCTGCCCGTGCCATGGATTTGCGTGAGCGCGCTCAGAGCCGGCAATACAGGGCATTGCATCGTGTTGTTGAAGTTGCTCGAGTTGCGCACCTCGCCCGTCGCAGCCGGGCCCGCGAGGAACAAGATGCCCACGTCGCCGGGCGCGATGCCCGCGGACGCGTAGTCCTCATACGTGAGCTTGCGACCGCTGCCGCGGGGGATCTTCACGTGCGGGCCGAGGTCGAGTTTGACACCATCGAACGTCGCCTCCACACGCGCGGGCACTCCGGAGGTGTTCGCGAGGAACACCGCGAAGCACCCGTTGTCTGCGGCGAAGTTCCCGTCCATGTGTACTGCGTAATAGTCGCACCCCACACTCGAGTGTCCCTCCACCGCGGCTTGGCAGAGGGTCGACGAAGTGGCGCCGTCTTTGAACGCGTTCGGATCGTTCACGCCGCCGTCGGAGCTCGAGTCCGCTCCTCCGCTCTTCGCGCAGCCGAACGCCACGACCAACACCGCACTCGACCAGACTCGGAAGGAAGCCATGCTTGTCACCTCGATGTTGCAATGAACTCCATCGCACCGGGAAACGCCTCTAAAAGCTACTAAAACGCGGGGGGTGGCCACGCGTTGCGTCGGCGTTGGCCAGGCGTATCTTTTTGGATTCCTTTAGGTGTCATTGCCTGGGTCGCGGCGCAGAGTGGCCACGTGTTGAGCAGACCCGCTCTCAGTCCGTGGAGGAATTCGATGCGCCGCTTCATTGCACTTGCCGTAGTCGCCTTCGTCGCCGCTGCCTGCGCGGCTCCACTGCTCGAGGCCGACAGCAGTGCGCAGTACGCCAGCCTGAGCACGTTCTGTGATGCTCGGGCCCAGGCCGAGTGCAATACGCAGATCGTCACACACTGCGGTGTGAAGGATCCGAATGCATGTGTTCACAAAGTGAGCACGTCGTGTGTCTCCGGCGCACCGCAGGGCGCGACATACCAGCCGGCGCGAGCGCGCGACTGCATCAATGCAGTGCACGACGCCTACTCCACCGCGACGCTCACCAAAGACGCTCTCGCGAAGGTCGACGCCGCCTGCGCGCTCGTGTGGAGCGGCCCCGGAGCGGCGCGCGCCCCATGCGGTAACGACCTCGACTGTTCGGGCAAGGACGGCCTCACGTGCGTCAGACCGATATTACAAAATAATGGCAAGTGCCTGAAGCCGAACCTCGTCGCTGGAGGCGCCACCTGCGCAGGCGAGGCTGATCGCTGCCCTACGGACTTCTACTGCGATGGCAAAACGCTCGTGTGTGTCGTCGACGGCTCTTTGGAGGCGGCCTGTCAGAAAGAGATCATGCCATGCATGTCGGGCCTCTATTGCAGCGGCTCGCTCTTCTCCACTGCCTGCAAGCCGCTCGCGGTCGCAGGGACTCCCTGCAAGATGCCGTCGGACTGCGCGGACGGTCTATGCGACAAGGCCCAGGGGTCGGCCGAGGGGACGTGCTCAGGATCGATCACCCTGTCGCCGCTAGATGCCATGTGCGTGAACTACAAGTGATGGTCGACTACGGCGAGCAGCAAACGGTCTTCAATGCCGTCAGAGGCGCCGTGCCCATGCCGGCGGTGGGAGCCGAAGGCATGCACGTCGTTGCGGCGGCCTGATCGGGCACGTAATAGAGGCTGTCGAAGTTGCTCATCGTGTCTTGGCAGGTGCCATTCGCGGGCACCGTCTTCTTGTAGTCGGAGCCGGTCGTCGCGCCATTGCCGTCGCAGTTCGTCACGTTGTCGAAAACGCGGATGTTGCCCGTGCACGGCTTGGCGGGGTCCACCTGGCATGAGCACGCATCGCAAGCGACAGTCCCAGAGGCGCCAACTCGCCCGAATAGCGTGAACCCGGTGGGGCAGGCATTGTCGCCGGCTTGCTCGATGCAGGTCTTGAAGCCCGCAACTCTTGAGCCCGCAATAGTCGCTAGCGCACTTGTTGGGTTGACAGCCGGTCAGCGGATCGGTGTCTGCCATGTTGTTGCCAGTGGCCGTGATGCTGCAGGTGGGCGTCCCCGTCGCCGCGGCCGGGACGCCAGACACCTTCGCGTTGCCGCCCGACTGCGACTGCGCGACGCACACCGGCGAAGACACCTTCGTGTCCGTCGTCGAGCTGCAGCTGCTTCCCGTGTTCGATGTCGTCCACCGTGACGACGCCGCCGTCTTCGAGCCCGCAAGCGAGCGTGACCGCGGGCAACGCCGCCGTGAGGAGCCAACACAATTGCCGGACTAGTCGCATTGCAACTCCTTCGTGTCTTTAAAAAGATTGACCGTGAATACCAGATCGCCAGTGCGTCGAAATCGACCACGCTCTTGCCCTGCCACGCGCCGCCCATTCCGAACGGATCGATGCCTTGGCGGAAGTCCGCCGCGGTAGGCGACTTGCCGCCATTGAACCTCCACTTGAGTGCCCGCAGCGGAACCTGCATTCGGCGATAGCTCGTCGCGTGGGAGACCGTCCACGTATCGAGCGCGGCCTTGCAGTAGTCCTGGCCTTGGCACGCCGTCACGTTGCTCTTATCCATGAAGAGCCAGAGCTCGGCCCAATAAGAAGGTTGAGCGCCCGTATAGCGATAGTAGAATTCGAGCTAGGCGACCAGCGCTGCTTGTAAAGCCCTGCGCATCAAGTAATTTTCTCGAGGCATGATCGGCGAGTTGGCCGAGTCTTCATGGCTACCCCACCACATCGGTCGCTACGAGATCGTCGGGGCACCTCGCGAGTGGCAGGATGGCGGAGGTTCTGTCGAGATTGCTGGCGCCGGGGGCTTCGAGCGGCCCGTCGTGGTCAAGCGCATCCTGCCGCATCGGGCGCGCATGAGCGAGTTCGTCGACATGTTCCTAAACGAGGCGCGGATCATCGCCGGCATCCGCCGCCCGAACGTCGTCACGGTTCACGAGCTGGGACGCGACGGTGGCGAGCTCTTCCACGTGCTCGAGTACCTCGAAGGGGCTAAGGGACCGCGGGGGTTGTCCTAGGACAGCGGGGGGCTGTCCCAGGACAGTGCGACCAAAACCGCCGGATCGTCAGCATGCTTACAAAACGGCGTTTTCGGGCGGGTAAACTCGGGAAGGCCCCCCGCCCGGCCT
>JAYVYD010000262.1:0-7013 GCA_043784605.1 Myxococcales bacterium
GGGGTCGCTCGCTTTGTATAGGAACGACTTCCACGGCGACTGGAACTATGAGTTGCGGCCACAACCAACCTGATCAAGTAATTTCGATCAGACGCCTAAGGGATCGTGAATGACATTTCGATCGAGTGTTGATTGTCGTCCTTGCGCGAACGACAACCGTGCCGATTGATCTTCAGTGCGGATTGGCAATACGTACGAACGATGGTCGCGCGTCAGTGCATCGATTGCCCGCGAATGTGGGCTTCGAAATGCCCCAATTGATCGCGAGCTGCATCGATGATCTCCGAGGGCTTTGGGAACGCTCGATTGGGCCATTGAGTCTCGACCCACGCGAGCAGCTCGCTGTTGGCCGCCTCCTCGCCCGTGACCTCACCGCTGAGCGCGCTCCACGGACCCACACCAGAGGCGACTAGATAAATGAAGCTCGGCAGATCAGTGGCGAGCGGGGCGGCCTCACCCTCGGAACCCAACATCACGACCGCGCTCTCCTCGACCGTCGCGCCGTCCGAGTGATACCAAATCGCGACCTGACTCCCTGTGCCGTCCATTCCGAAAGACCAGATGCGCTCGTCGGAGACCGGGTTTCGAGTCCAGTCCGACGGCTTGTATTGCTCATTGAAGGACTCGTACATTTCGAAGTCCATATCGCCCACGCCGCCGCCGTTCACGACAGCGACGAGGTGCGCGAGTACCGCAGGGAACTCCGCCGGGGCCGCGAACTTGGGGGCCTTCTCTTTCTTCGCGGCAACCACCTTCAGCGCGGGCGCGGCCTTCGGTTCGGGCTCCGGCTTCTTGGCGATTTCCTTTAGCGCGGCGGGCTTCTTCGCGGCGGGCTTCTTCGCGGCGGGCTTCTTCTTCGAGGCGGGCTGCTTCTTCGAGGCGGGCTTCTTGATCTTTTTCTTGGCGGCCATGTCGCGAGCCTACTCGGGACGATATCGTTGGTCCAATGACGAACCACGCTCTACTGCTGCCGTGCATCGGCCTCTTGTGTTGGACCTCGCTCGCCTCTGCGACCGAACCCCTGGCGATCACGGTTCGCCAAGACTCCTACGCTTCGGGACCGAGCACGCAACTCACGCATTTCGGCGTCCTCGGCGAGCCGCTCGCGTACATCGATTGGCTCTGCGTGGAGACCCCTACGGACCTCGGAGAGGCGCGCGTCTTCGACCTGCGCGACATCTCCTTGATCGGCGACGACGGGCAACGCGTCGGACGCTTCGTCTCGGCGAGCGGCAACGCTCACTCCTTCCGCGCGTTTCATCACAACACCAGGGACGGCCACGTCTACCAATACTGCGCGCACATCCGGCCGAACGAGTGGGCCACCGACACAATCCGCTTCGTCGCCCTTGGCGACACGCGCAGGCTCACCGAACTGGACTTCGCGTGGAGCGGCGACACCTCGGGCTGCGTCTCCAAGACCGGCGAGCCCATAGCGTGTGGCGCCCTCACGCCCAAGGCGACCGGCTTCGCGTACGGGCCCGCGGCGCTATCTCATGGGTGGTTGGGACTCGCCCGCGCGGAATCGTCCTACTTGGGCGAGTCAGGCAGCGCGCTAGGAGTGGGAGTCGCGCGACTCCGATTGAGCGCCTACTTGCCATTGCTCTATTTGGCAGTCGGCAGCAATAGGACATTGGCGTTCTCGGCCGAAGCGGGCTTCGCTATCCCTTGGACGATCGCATCAACGACCTCGCCCGGTGGTGGCAGCCTCATGGGGTTCGGCTTCGGTCCCTACTGGGCGCAGTGCCTCGTGTTGCGCTCCACGGTCGCGCCACGCATTTGTGGCGGCGTCGAGATCGACGGCGTGCTCGAGGGGTCCATGAAATCCGGCGGGCCTCTGGACGAGCTTGCGCCCCACGCGGTCGCGAGCTGGTTCGTGAGCGTCGGGCTCGGCGCGCACTGAAGATGCTGCGATCGGTCGGCGTCACCGGCACCAATGGCAAGACCACGACGACGAGGTGGCTCGCCGGCGCGCTTCATAGACCTGTGCTGTCTTGCACGACGCTCGGCTATTCGCTCGACGACGAGGCCCTCGCTAGAGAGGCTCGTTTCGAAGTCTTTTTGAAGGCCACGCGCGTCGCCATCGAGCGGGGCGCACGCCTCGCGGCGATCGAGCTCACGAGCCAAGCGCTCTGGCAAGGCGCCGCGCGCGCTTGGCCGTGCGAGGTCGGCGTGTTCACCAACTTCACGCACGATCATGCGCTGCCCACGACTTAAAACGCCATAGGAGATACATCGAGTCCCGCTCGGGAAACCAGCGACACCTATGTATTCGTCGACAGAGAGGGAGACGTCTATAAGTCGTCGGAGCCGCTCGGGCCGCTCCAGTCGCTGCGCCGAGGTCCCGGCGTCGCGCGCAGGCGTGTCTCGACCGGCAAAGGCTCGATCTTCGCGATCACGGAGCCCGACGGACGCCTTTTAGGCTCTAAAGATCTCGGCGCTAGTTGGCAGTCGGTGGACTATGCAGGAACTCCACGTCCCTGGGGCACAGTCACGTCAATCACGGTGGACACCAACGGCGATGGACTGCTCGTTCATTTACCGAAGAAGCAGTTCGTCACTCACGATGATGGAGTCACTTGGCTCCCGCGCCGGCAGTCGTGAATTTGCCGGGGTCGGTCGATGACGCTTGTCCCGCAGACCCTGGAGCGCTTCGAATGGCGCTGCCTATCTCGCAGAAGACATTCACGGCGCGCTTCTGTAGCGGCGCGCCGCTCGTGGCGACTCGACGAATCGTCAGAGCGCTCGCGAGCGGCAAGACCTGCACGTCGGCGTATGACCTGCAGAACGAGACGCAGCGCGCGCAGCTCGTTTCCTACGGCGGCGGTTGGTCAGGCTGGCGCTTTCGCCGAACAGACAGCCCAGTGCGCGCGCTGCTCATGGCCGAGCCCGTCACGTGCAGCAAAGTCGGCGTCCAGTGACTTTCCTGCGCCGAACGCCGCACTGACCACCTCGTGACTTGTGTCCCGGCCGAAAACAGGCTCTGTTCTCGCTCTAATGGCGACGACTTTTTTGCAACGCGTGCTCCTTCCGCCTGATTACGGCTGGGAGCGTGACGGCGAGTTTTATCGTCCGACGACTCGCGAGATCATGAGTTGCTGGATCGGCCGCATGAACATCTTCAAGACCAAGAAGAGCTGGCTCGCCTTCTCTGGGTGGTTCTTCCCGCTCATGTTGACGCCGTTCGTCTACGTGTTCTTCGCGCACTACTTCAACTGGACGCGCGTCGTCATTGGCTTCTTGTACGCGATGGTCGCGCTCGGCACGGTCAACATCGTTTGGCTACACCGCTATTGCACGCACCGGGCGTTCAAGTTCTCTCACCCCATCTACGCGTTCATCATTCGCAACCTCACGCTGCGCATCGTGCCGGAGGAGGCGTATGTCGTCTCTCACCACGTGCACCACGCGTTCTCGGAGAAGGCCGGCGATCCATACAACGCCTACGGCGGAAGGCTCTACTGCTTCCTCGCCGGAGAGCTGCACCAGCCCATCGCCCGGGACTTGTCACCCACGGACTACGACAAAGTCGTGGCGATGCTGACTCACACCGGGTTGATCCCCAACACGTACGAGCAATACCAAGAGTGGGGCACGGTCACGAACCCGTGGCGGACGTATGCCCATTACTTTCTCAATTGGGCGTTTTGGTATGGCGCGCTCTATCTGATGGGCGGGCACGGTCTCGCGGTCACGATCTTCGCGTGGTCCACGCTCTGGGCCATGGGCATTCGAGACTTCAACTACGACTCGCACGGCGCCGGCAAAGACAGGCGCAAAGAGGGCGTGGACTTCAATCGCCGTGATTTATCCATCAATCAGCTCTTCGCGGGCACCGTCTCGGGCGAGTGGCACAACAACCACCATCTTTACCCCGCAGGCGTGCGCTCTGGTTTTCTCTGGTGGCAGATCGACACCGCATACATCCTCATTCGCATCGTGAAGCTCTTCGGCGGCATCAAGTCGCAGCGCGATTTCAAAGAGCTCTTCCTCGAGCAGCATTATCGCCCTTGGCTCGCGAGCAAGCGCGCAGAGGCCGAGAAGAAGCTCTCCTCTACGGCTTAGTGCGGCGCTTCAGTGCTGCAATGCGGCTAGCGTCGAGGGCAGTGCGGCCGCGAGCAATGGCGCGAGAGCGAGCCAGATCTTCACGGAGACGCCCATGACCGCCAAACTCGCGCTCGCGTATGCGACGAGGCGCGCGTTCGAGATTCTGGGATGTTTCGCTGCGGGATGAGGAGTGGCCTTTGGCACTGTCCGCGCGACCTCTAGAGCCCACGCGTGAATGCGATCCTCATTGCGACGTTTGCTTGCGTGCTTCATCGCGCTCGCGAGCGAGATGTGCGCGCCAGAAGTGAGCGTGCCGCGGAAGGTGACGTGACCGATCGCTCCGACGCGCTCAATCAACATCTGCACCTGAGGCGTGGGTGGGATCTCTTCGCGATCGGTAGAGTCGTCGAGCGACCCGCTCGAGAAGAGCCAGGTCGGCACGCGCCGCAAATCCTCTTCTCGGCGATGTACGAACCTGCGTGCGGCACGGTGCCAGCGACCCGCACGGAGTGCGCCTCCGACGATCGCCGCGTCAAAATTACGCACCATCAACGCGTCTTGCAGAGGCAGGACGTCGACCTCGAGGCCCTGTTCGCGTAACGCTCGCGCCACACTACGCGCGATCCCCTCAGTGTCGCCTCTCTCGGATCCCCAGGTAACGAGAACGCGCATACTGCCTCCACGTGCAAGCCAAGCAAACGACGGACCGTGAGCCTGCACATCATCATGCGGCGAGCCAAGCGCGTGCAACGAATGCGTGATGGGCGTCTCACACGCGTGCCGCTCGCCGCTGCGTTTCCATTTTTTGGTCGACCGCCCGCTCGCCGCGCTCGGGTCTCACGGACTTGTTGGATGGCTGGTACGCGCGCAAATTCGGTCAAGTCACCGCCACCGGCGCCGCGATCGATCCCTCAACCGGCAAAGTGTTCGTGCTCACGGTGGTGGGTACGCTCGTCGCCCTGTGTGCCAACGTCGAGTGAGACAAGCTTCACCTCGAATCATGTGTAGCAAAGGCGGGAATGGACTGACGTGTCTCGTGCCAAAACCATCCGATCAACAAACTACGACGTCACGCTCCGCCCCAGCGGCGCGAGAGTCAACGGCGAGCGCGCCTCTACTTTGTCGAAAAAGAGAGGCGAGTATTGCAGTGGATGTGGCTCGAGCGCGCTCCAATTGATCGTCAATCGCATTACATTGAAGCCGAGCTCCTCGAACTTCTTGGCGTCGTCTTCGTGATGGACGGGAACGTGTAGTTGGGGGCTCGCCCGTCCTCGAACGTGACGTCGAAGATGCCATCGACCTTGGTGTTGTAACCGCGAAACAAAAGTTGGCGGCCCTGCCCGTCGCGGAACGCGGCGCCTTCGACGTGCACGGCTGCGTGGTGCGTACGCCCGGGCGCCGATGGAGCGGTCGTCGCTTTGGAGCTGCAAGCGGCAGCTGCGGGATGAGCATTCTCACCGCGTAATCTGCCCTACTTCACAGAAACGATCGAGAGCGAGCGTGTTTTGCCGGCGAGTGTCACCTCACGCTCGTCTCCCTCTCGCGCCCCCAAGAGCGCACGACCCAGCGGCGACTTCGGAGTGACCACGTTCACACCGTCGAGCATGAGCCCACCGCCACACGCGGCGACGAAGAACGCGCGCGACTCGCCGTCTTGCAGGACGAGAACGAGCGCGCCGAGCGCGACAGGAGCCTCTTTGAAGTCGCGGAGCGCAGTGGCCTCCACGTCGCGAATACCGTCTTGCAGTTCGCGCACTCTCTGCGCTTGGCCGCGCGCCAAGTAAGACGCCTCGAGCGCTCGTGTGTCCTTGTCGTTCTCGGGCTTGGCTTCCTCATGCGTCGCGCCTTCGCGAGCAGCAGCCTGCGCCTTCTCGAGCACGGTGAGATCGGCGCGCAAGGCGACGAGCAATTGCTCCTTCAGTGAGGCTTTGTCAGGAGGCATTCAGCGTTCCACGGACTTGACCTTAGCACCGGTGTCAGAGCGAGGATCGCGGCGTGAACTCCGCGTCATTGCCCGACCAACCTCGATCGGTCAACCACTTCATGAGCTGCTCAGGCTCCCGCAATCGGGCATCGAAGCGCCAGCCAGTCCAGCGAACAATCTCCGGCGGCATGTATGCCACCGTGGCTCGAAGATCGTGGCCACGAAAGAAGTGTAAATCGAGCACGCCGGGAGTCATGAGCACCGTCTGCCTTGTCAGCGACTCGTGATCAATCGCTAGCGCATCACGGAGCTGAGAGAGAGCCGCGGAATCCGACACGAGCAACAACGGCTTGGTCGCGCCTCGATGACGAGAATCCAGCTCACCCGCGCGCGTAACGCGGAGTGTGGTTGCGTCCACGATGACGGCGGCGAAGTCCGTTTCGCTCATCGGATGCAGTATCTCCTGACTGGAGTCATGAATTCATACTTCGGAGGCGCGACCGGACGAGCGGCAACTCGCGCACGCGCACAGTGCGCTCGTCGACGGTCACCATCGCGCCCGAGATCAAGTCTGCTTCGCAATCGCAATGACCCGTTGGATGAGCGCCGCGAGCTCAACCCGACGCAGTCCTGCGGTCCGTACGCGCACGACGGAGGGTGATGCCGCGTTCGAGAGCGCTAGTGTCCGCTCATGCGCTCGGGGTTGGACGTGATGCCGTCGAACGGCGTCGTCTGAACTCGATGAAAGCGTACCCGCGAGCGAGCGCCGTCATCTCCTCGTCATGGACCGCCCAAGCGCACGGGAGCGACTTTGCAACCCCTGGTGGATTCGAACCACCGACCTTGTCCTTAGAAGGGACCTGCTCTATCCAGCTGAGCTAAGGGGTCTCGCGGGTGATCTCTATCACGGACGTCGCTGCCTCGCCGTGCCTGAAATTGCCTGGCTTCGCCGGCCCAATCAGGGGCACTTCTTCGTCGTCGTCTTGACGTGGAACTCGCCGTCGGCCGTGACGTTGAGGTCTTGTTCCTGCTCGGCACCGTG
>JAYVYD010000263.1:0-5256 GCA_043784605.1 Myxococcales bacterium
TCGTCGGCGTGCCGCGCGCACCGTTTCAAGACCTCTACCATGGCGTGCTGCGGCTCTCCTGGACCGGCGCGCTCTTGGGGATCGTCGGCACGTACCGGTGAACGCTCTATTCGCACTCGCCTACTTCTTCACGGGCGGCGTGGCCGGTACGAACGGCGGCTACTTGGACGCGTGCTTCTTCAGCGTCGAGACGATGGGCACGATCGGATATGGAGAGATGCACCCCGCATCCACCGCCGCGCACTCGCTCGTCGTGCTCGAGTCCGTCACGGGTCTGACGATCACCGCGCTCGCGACGGGCCTCGTCTTCGCGAAGTTCTCGCTCCCACTCGCGCGCATCGTGTTCTCGAGGCAGGCGGTGATCGCGCCGATGAACGGTGTGCCGACTCTGATGATGCGCGTGGGAAACGCGCGCCAGAGCTTGATCGCGGAGGCGACGGTCCGCGTGGCCTTGGTGAGGACCGAGCTCACAGATGAAGGCACCACGTTTTATCGTCTCGTGGACCTGACGCTCGCGCGAGAACGCAGCCCCGCGCTCGCGCGCTCGTGGGCGGTGCACCCCATCGACGGGAAGAGCCCGCCGTACAAGGCGACTCCGGACAAGCTGGACAAGGAGGAGGTGGAGATCATCGTGCCCGTCGTCGGCACGGACGACACTTCGCTCCAGCCGGTGCACGCGCGCCACCGCTACTTCGATAAGGACATCGTATGGGGAGCGAGACACGTAGACGTGCTCGCGATGCGCGAGGATGGGATGATGGTGCTCGACGTCAGCAAGTTCCACGATACGACGAGCACGAAGCCGACGGCCGAGTTCCCCTATCCGAAGAGCGAAGAGTGAGCGAAGCAGGGTACATCGTCGAGTGGCATCGCGTCGCCGGAGCGAAGGCGATCTTGAGGCCGCTCTTGTACGGCGCCGGGGCGTTGATGCTAGGGCCCGCGATCGCGGTGACCGGCATCTTGCTGGGTCGCCACACGCCCGCGCTCGTCGCGCCCGCGATCGCCATTGGTGGAACGCTGGCGTTGCTCGGGCCGGTCATCACGCTCATCGGAATGCGTGGAGCGTTCAAGGAGGACGCCATATTGGCGGCGCGCTCGACCGGCGTCACGTTCGAGCGCGACGGCCAATGCGTCACGCTCCCGTGGGACGACCTCGAGGCGATTGCGTTCGAGGCGCCTGACGCCATCGTGTTCAAGAAGCGCGAGGGCGAACCCTACGTGCTGCGTGAGCGCTTCGATGTCCCGGGCGACGAGCTCGCCAAGCGCTTCGAGACGCTTCGTCGCAAGGCGTCGATGAACCTGCTTCCGAAGGGCTAAAGCGCGATCGGCGGGTCACGCGGCAGTCCGAGGAGATTGGCGCGGAGCTCGCCGATCAAGAAGATCGAGCCCGCGGCCACGACGAGGCCGTCCTTGCCGACGGCCGCACGCGCTCTCTTGTAGGCGTCGATGACGCCGGTCGCGATCTCTCCCGAATGGCGTGCCGCGATCTTCTCGGGCTCGGTGGCCGCTCGTCCTTTGGGTGCAACATACACGCGATGAGCGAAGCGCGGAGCGAGGGCGTCGATCATCTCGGGCCACGCCTTGTCGGCGAGCGTGCCGAACACGAGCGCCTTGTCGCCTTCGATCTTGGACACATATGCGGCGAGCGAGTGCGCGCCGTCCGGGTTGTGCGCGGCGTCGATCAACACGCGTCCTTGCTCGGTCTCGATCGTCTCGAGCCTCCCTGGCCACCGCGCGTCGCGGATCCCTCGCTCGCACGCGTCAGGGCTCGCGCCGATGCGCCTCCCCAACACGTAGGCGACGCACGCGTTGTCTCGCTGGTGCTCTCCGGCCAGTCCGATCGTGGCGTGCCGAACATACTCAGAGGCCGCGAGGTCAAGGCTCGCCGTGCTCGTCGTCGCCGCGTGCAGCCGCGCGGTCTCGTCGATCGCGTCGCGGACGGCGTCGCTTACCGGGCCGAGCACGAGGTCGAGGCCGGGCTTGCTGATCCCGGCCTTTTCCTGGGCGATTGCGAGGAGCGTGTGACCGAGCAGGTCCATGTGATCGAACGCGATGCGCGTGATCGCCGCGGCGCGCGGGCAGGGGATCACGTTGGTCGCGTCGAGCCGCCCGCCGATGCCGACCTCGAGCACGGCCACGTCGACCTTCGCGTCACGCAGCGCGAGCATCGCCGCGAGTGTTGCCGTCTCGAAGAACGACAGATCCGGACCTTCGTCGAGGGCAGTCGTCAGCGCATGCGCGAGCGCCTCGTCTGCGATGGGCTCTGCGTTCACTCGGATGCGCTCGGCGAAGCGACACAAGTGCGGCGAGGTGTAGAGGCCCGTGCGCATCCCCGCTTCGCGTGCGATCGACTCCACCATCGCGGACACCGAGCCCTTGCCGTTGGTGCCCGCTACGTGCACGACCGAGAGCTCGCGCTCCGGATGACCAAGACGCGCGCACACCTCCTTCATGGGCTCGAGGCCCAAGCGCATCCCCATCGGGGCACGCTGATACAGGCGCGCAATGGGAGTCACTGCGTCAGAGGTGGCGCTTGCACGGCGTGGGATCGCGTGAAGAGTCGAATCAACGATGCGAGCTCCGCGCGCATGTCGAGCCGGCTCGTGATGCGATCGAGCATCCCGTGCGCGAACAGGAACTCGCTGCGCTGGAAGCCCTCGGGGAGCTTCTGGCGGATCGTCGTCTCGATGACCCTCGCGCCCGCGAAGCCGATCAGCGCCTTGGGCTCGGCGATGTTGACGTCCCCAAGCAGCGCGAAGCTCGCGGCGACACCGCCGGTCGTCGGGTGCAAGAGCACGCTGAAGAAGGGGAGTCGCGCCGCGCGGTGACGCTCGAGGGCCCCGACGGTCTTGGCCATCTGCATGAGGCTCAAGATGCCCTCTTGCATGCGCGCGCCGCCGGAGGCTTGCAGCAGCACGACGGGGATGCGCGCCTCGGTCGCTCGCTCGAACATGCGTGTGATCTTCTCGCCTACGACCGAGCCCATGCTGCCGCCCATGAACGCGAAGAGGAACGCTCCGTACGCGATAGGCTCACCCTCGATCGACGCCGTGCCGATCTCGATCGCCTCTTTCGCGCGCGAGGATTTCTGTGCAGAGTGCACCCGTTCGCCGTACGTCTTGCCGTCCCTGAACGCGAGCGGGTCCGCGGGGAGCAGATCGGCGTCCGTCTCGAGGAGCCGTCCATCATCGAGCAAGAGGGCGCGCCATCGCTCGGCCGCGAGCTTGTGGTGCTGTCCGCACTCCGGGCAGACCTCGAAGTTGTGCGCGAACGCCTCAGCCGTCAGCGTGACGCCGCAGCCGTCGCAGCGCCTGAAAACGCCTTTGCCGACGCTCTTCTTCTCGCTCGCGTCCGTCGCGGGTTGCTTGCGGTCCGGCCAGGGCATGCGTCGCGTTGTCTAACACAAACGTTCCGCGATCCGAGAAGGTTGACCGCTCGTCCATGCGAGTGCGAGGATCTCGAACGCGGCGCAGCTCCGCCGAGTCGAACGGACTAAAGAGGTCATGGCGGATTCACAGCAACGTTATCGCGTAGTCGAGAAGCTCGAGAGCGGCGGTATGGCCGAGGTGTTCCGCGCCGAGAGCGAGGGACTTCAGGGCTTCAAGAAGCAGGTCGCGATCAAGCGCGTCTTGCCGCATCTTTCCGAGAAGAAGAAGTTCATCTCGATGTTCTTGGACGAGGCACGCCTCTCCGCGCACCTCTCTCACTCGAACTGCGTGCAGGTGTTCGACATCGGAGTCGGCGATAACGCCTACTTCATCGTCATGGAGTTCGTGGATGGCGCGAACCTCAAGTCGATCGCCGAGTCGTTGAAAAAGTCTGGGCACACGTTCCCCGTGTCCGCCGCGGTCTACATCGCGATCCAGATCTGCAACGGCCTCTCTTACGCGCACGAGCTGAAGGACCCGCAGGGTACCGATCTACACATCGTGCACCGCGACATGTCTCCGCCGAACGTGCTCGTCACGAAGTTCGGCGAGGTGAAGATCGTGGACTTTGGTCTCGCGAAGGCGAACTCGCAGCTCGAGAAATCCGAGCCCGGGATCATCAAAGGCAAGTTCAGCTACCTGTCGCCCGAGGCGGCGATGGGACAAGACGTGGACCCACGCACGGACGTGTTCGCGGTCGGCATCATCTTGTGGGAGCTGCTCGCGGGTCAGCGCCTCTTCATGGGCGACACCGATTTTCAGACCGTGAAGAAGGTGCAGCAAGCGGTCATCCCGCCCATCTCGCAGATCAACGAGAACGCGCCGCCGGAGCTCGAACGCATCCTGGCGCGCGCGCTCGCTCGCGATCCTGATCTTCGGTATCGCACCGCGCGCGAGCTCTCTCGCGACTTGACGAAGTTCATGTTCGAGTTCGGTCAGCCCGTCGGCAACTTCGACATCGCGCAGCTCGTCGCCGGTGCCATGAAGGAGCGCTCGAAGAAGGCGCCGCTGAAGGGCTCGATCATCGACAAGCTCATCGAAGAGGCGCTCTTCGAGTTCACCTCGCTCACGGACGACGCGGGCCAACCCGCGAACCCCGCGTCGGGCGGCAAGTCGAACCCCGACCAGTCACAAGCGCAGGCGCCACTCAACCTCGGCGAGTTCGAGGACCCGAAGGGGTGGCTCGACGACCTCGGGATCTCCAACGAGCCGAAGAAGCCGAGCAACCTCTCCGGTGGACTCACCACCGGGATCGAGGCAGGCAACCTCTCCGCTCTCGAGGACGACGAGCCCATCGATCGCATCTCTTCGTCGCAGCTCGGCCAAAACAAGTCTCAACAACAGCTCGCGCTACCGCCGGCGCCGATCCAATCCGCCGCGCCGATCAAAGTTGCGGCTCCACCCAAGCCAATCCAGCCCGAGAAGAAGGGTGGGAGCGGCGCCGTGATCGCGGCGGTCGTGGTGCTCTTGGTCGCCGCAGGCGCAGCGGCCGCTTGGTTCGGCAACCTCATCCCTCACTAGGTGCGGCGTTTCGCGCCGATACCTTCGCGATACCTTCGTCGGGAATCGTCACCGTACCAAGGTACGGCTCCTCATCGGCTCCTTGGTCTCGCTCGGTCTCGACGCGAACCGCCACACGTAGTGATGCGGCGATGTCTTCGTTGGGAATCGTCACCGTACCAAGGAACGGCTCCTCATCGGCTCCTTGGTCTCGCTCGGTCTCGACGCGAACCGCCACACGTAGTGATGCGGCGATGCCTTCGTTGGGAATCGTCACCGTACCAAGGAACGGCTCCTCATCGGCTCCTTGGTCTCGCTCGGTCTCGAC
>JAYVYD010000264.1:0-3762 GCA_043784605.1 Myxococcales bacterium
GCGTTGTTGACTGCTGCGTTGCCCGTCTTGTCGAGGAACCACAGCACACGGCCTGCCGTCGGCGCTGGCAGCTTGGCTTTGCTGTTGGCAACGGAGGTATCGAAGTCGATCAGCGTGTCGGGCGCGGCTCCTGAATCGATGTTCCAGGTCACGCCGCTGACAAGGCGCTGTTGCAGCGCGTTGAAGTCGACGATCGTTTGATCGTTTGTCGGATCATCGATGATCGTGGGTCCGCGCAGCTTTGCCGTGCCGTGCACGGGAAAGTTGATGCCTGCGCCGTTTGCGAAGGTTGGGAAGAGTGCTTTGACCCAAGGAGGAACCATCTATGTCCTCACGTGAGCGCCACTGCGCCGAGGTTGGAGAGCCGAATCGCACTCGTGCGCGAGTTGGCGCCCACGCCATAGTCGACGACGAGCAGACCGCCGCCGCCCGACCAAAGGGATACGTTCGTCGCGCCTGGAGTCGCGCACTTCATCCCGGCGGGAAACCAGGTTGTTCCAAGGTCGAGGGAGTAGACGATAAAGCCGTCGAGCGAGAGGCCTGCGAAGAGGTGTCCCAGGTTGGCGAGGTAGCCGACCCGCAGGCCGGACGTCGCGATCGTTGCAGATAGCGTCCACGTCTGCCCGCCGTCCGTCGACTTGTAGAACTCGGTGACGTTGTTGCCGGCGGTAGTGCCGCAAATCGCGAGCTGCCACGTCGCATCTTCGTTCGAGTACGCTGGATCGCTGCAATCGGTGATCGCGGTGATGGTCGTTGTGGTGATGGTCGCGCCCACCCATACCGTAGGAGCCGAGGCAACCGCGCGCGCGACGTTCACGGTCGTCGCCGAAGACTTGAAGGCCGCGACGATGTTGCCGCCGCCGACTCCGATGTGCGGCGTCTGCGTTGTGACGACGACGAACGCAGAGGGGAGGCTTGCGGTCCGGTCGGTCCACGTCACGCGATCGAGGGATGTGCTTACGCGCATCGCGCCAGTGACCGCCGTCGTGTCGTTGTAGAAGCAGGCCCAAACGCTGTTGGTCTGCTCGAAGCGAACGCGCGCCTTGTTCACGGTGCCAATAAGGCCGAAGCCTGCGCCCGACACGCTCCAAGTCGCAGTCGCAAAAGTGTAGCTGTAGATCCGCTGTGCCGCGGCACCTCCCGTGCTGACAACGCACGCATTTCCAGCGAGGTCGAAGTCGAGTGAGTAGACCAACAGGCCTAGGGCTCCAGGCACGACGCTCGACCAGCTCTTGCCGTAGTCCGGCGTCGCCTTGATCAGGTCGGCGTTGCCGCCTCCGCATGCCCACCAATAACCGCCCTTGCTGGACCACGCCGCGTTGTCGCAACTCGACACCATCGCGACCTGTGGCTCCCAAGAGCACGCCGGCGCCGCTGCGAGGCGTTTGTGGAGGTAAGCCGTGCGATCGAGCGTGCCCTGCGACGGGACGTTGAGCGTGCCTGCAGCCGGATTGATCAGGTCGGAGTTGTCCGGCTGAGAAACGGTTGTTGGAAAGTTCGCGTCGTTGCCTGCGTACGGGGTCATTGGGTCCTCACACGGGTCCGAAGTAGACGTCTGGGGTTGGAGCGAGCGAGGGCTCCCAGACGCGCACAGAGCCCGCCTGTTCCTTCACTCCGCGAGAGCTCAGGCCGAGGTTGGCGCCGCTCATGAAGCCGGCGTAGCCCCACGTACCGTCCGGCATAGAAGCGGGGACTGCCGGATTGAACAGTGTCGGGTCGTAAGAGAAGATCAGCGCGCGGACGTACGAGTGCGCGCTCTTCCAAGTGTCGAGCAGGCCTTTGATTGCGTCGACGTCAGCGCGCGGCGACTGGGTACCGAGTCCGAGGCCGAACTTCGTCGGGTTGCTCGTGTCGATCGTGCCGCTGATCGGCCACGGCGGGGTGTAGACGATGATCCACTCCTCCGACCAGTAGCCAGCACGCGCAGGGTTGCTGAGACCGTCCCAATTCCACGCGACGCCGTACTGAACGGTCCACGACGAGCCAAAGACCGGGGCACTTGAGGCTCCAGCGGCGAGCGTCGTCATGGTGCCGCTCCGATTGACGACGACGATTTTTGGATTGCCCGCGCAGTAGTCTTGAATCGCGCTTGCAATTGCGAGCTGACTGCCGGCGACTTGCCAGCGCGTGAGCCACTGGGTGAGGCGAGCTCCAAACGACAGGTCGGTATCCCCCATGCCGCGAACCATCCCACGCGAGTAGCCGATGCTCGGTAGCGCGGTGTTCGTGCCAAGACCAGGGAAGCGCGCGTAGAGCGCCTCAAGAAGGACCTGCACGCCTACGTCGGCTAGCAAGATCATCGAGCACAAGAAGCGAAAACCGACGCTGCGAGACATCCACACCGGGATGCGCGACGAGACGCCGGCGACGAACGGAAAGAGGGTCGGATCACTCACGTGGACGCCTGCGTGACGAACCGAGAGCTGATGGTCGGGTTGAGCAGTTGCACAACAACACCGGCGGCGACGGGAAGGTCGACGGGGGACGCGGTATCGACGGCGAAGATCGATGGGTGTGCAGCTTGGCAGATGGCGCGTACGGACTCGTCGTAGAGGTAACCCTGCGTCGCTGGCGGCTTCGGCAGACCTCCGATCGCGTACTTTGCGATGTAGTTCGTGAGCGCGGTGAGGACGAGCGCGGTGAGCGCCGTTGCGTCGAGCCCCGCAGTCGTACGAGCCCAAACGGTAATCGTCGGAGTGTACGTCGTGACTGCTGCGGCAGCGGCAACGACGGTCACGGTGTCGGGCCGAGCGACAGCTTCAATATTGGCCAGTACCGCAGCGACATCGCCGACGCTGGCGGCACCGGACGGAGATGCCAGGGAGATCGCCACTGTCCCCGTGGAGCTCGACGGAGAGATCGTCCAGCGGGTGATGTTCACGGGCGTGCCACCGTTGAGGGCAAACTGGATCGCGTATGCGTAGGCGCCACGCGGGCCGAGCAGCGAAAGCGCACCGAGCCGCGCGAGACATGCTGCTACGAGGTCCGTGTCGCTCTGATCGTTCGTCGCGACGAGGGGAGCTGGGTTTGTGATCGAGACGCCGTTCACGCTAGAGACAAACTTCGTGATCTCGCCTGGGTTGGCGTTGCTCGCAGTGCCGAACTCGAGCGCAGCGATCGGGATCGGAAGCGAAACGTCGCCCGGCTTGGAGGATACGAGTGTCGTGTTCTGGTAGGTCTTCAGCGTGACCGCGTCCTGCACGATCAGGTCTCCCGGGGTCCACGTGTAGAGGTTGCCGCCGGTGTTGGTCTGATAGATCGTGCCGCTAGCCTGCGTCGCGGTGATTCGAGTGACGCCGTAGACGTACTTCGCGAGCAGTGAGAGCCAGTCGCCCGTCGCGGTGTTGAGGAAGCCCGAGCTCGCCAAGCCCGTGATGATGACGCCAAGCGCGTAGAACGTCGTGGCGACAGTCATCAACAGCGAGCGCCCGACGCCGCCCTTGCGCCACTTGTCCGCGGGGATGCCCATCGAGACGAGCCACGCGATCATCTGATTGAACGAGTCGTTCGCGCTCGGCGTGGTCGTGAGCTGCTGAAGCGTCATAGCCATGGTCACCTCCCTCCGATGGGGGTGCCGAACGGGATCGACGTGTTCAGAATCCGATCGTTCGTCGCGATGGCGAGATCGAGGCTTACGGTCCCATCCGCGGCAACGACGATCGTCGCTTGAACATTCTGGGTTCTGTCATCCTCGCCGATGAGCTTCTCCGCCTTCGGGCCGTAGCTCGCGTCTGCGATCTTGCTGAGGACGTTCGCGAGGCC
>JAYVYD010000265.1:0-3751 GCA_043784605.1 Myxococcales bacterium
TCTTCAGGTCCTTGAACATCCGCTGGCGATCGACGATTAGGTCGCGCACGAGCGGGAACTTGGTCATCGGCTGCAGCGTGACGGGCTCTTGATTGGGGCTCAATTGATCAATCAATGCAGTGCACGCCTGGCGCACACGGCCATTGACGATCATCGTGCATGACCCGCACACCTCCTCGAGGCAAGCGGACTCCCAAACGACCGGCGCGACGTCTTTGCCGTCTACGGTCTTCGGCTTCTTTCGAATCTCCATCAACGCGCTGATGACGTTCATCTGCGGGTGCCAGGCGACGTCGAACTCTTCGGTCCGCTTCGTCTCGGGTTTGTCCGCCGCGTCTTGACGCTGGATCTTCAGTCTTATCGTCTTGTCAGCCATTGACGACTTCCTTCTTCTTTTCGTCCGTTTGTTTCTGCGCGACCGCGCTGGCGGCGCCTGCTTGCTCGTAGCGACGCGCGCGAGGCCTCACGAGAGAGACGTCGACCGCGTCGGAAATGTTCTGAGTCTGGCCCAAGAGTGAGTAATCGAATGCGCGCTTGAACTCGATGGTGGGCGCGCCCTTGCCGCCGTCTTGGTGAAACGCGAGCGTCGAGCGTTGCCACTCGGCGTCGTTGCGGTCGCCCTTGAATTCGGGCTTGAAGTGAGCGCCGCGAGACTCGTCGCGATTGCGTGCGCCCTGCGCGATGACCCGCGCGAGTACGAGCATGTTGTCGAGGTGACGCACGAAGCGGGCGTTGTCATTGGCTTTGGTGCTCTTGTCCAGCACGTTGACCTTCTTGGAGCGGGCCGTCAGCTCGTCGATGGTGCCGAGCACCTTGTCGATCTTCTCGTTGTGTCGCTCGATGGTCACGTCGAGGAGCATCGCCTGGCCGAGCTCTTCGTGGATCTGAAAGGCATTCTCGTCGCCCTCGAGCCCGAGGATCTTCTCCCACTTCTTCTGCTCGCGCTTCTCTGCTTTGTCGAACAAGGAGCTCGGCATGTCATAGCTGCTCTTGTCGAGGCCTTGTCGATAAGACGCCATCGCGGGGCCCGTGACCATGCCCGCGTAGATGCAGCTCAGTAGCGAGTTGGCGCCCAGGCGATTGGCGCCGTGATACTGGTAGTCCACCTCGCCGGCCGCATAACAACCTTCGATGTTGGTCGATTGATTCTTGGGCGAGCCCACCACCAGAGACCCGTTGGATGCGCGCTCGAAATCGACCCATAGTCCACCCATCGAATAGTGGACCGCGGGGAACACGCGCATGGGGTTCTCGTACGGATCTTCGCCGACGAACTTCTCGTAGATCTCGAGGATGCCCGCCAATTTGCGGCGCAGCGTGTCTTTCGGAATGTGCGTGAGATCGAGGTACACCTCATTCTCGTTCTTCTGACTCTTGGTGTTGTATATGCCGCGCTTCTCGTGAAAGCACTTGAGAAATAGCTCGCGGCTGGCGATGTCCCGCGGGACCAAATTGCCATACCCGGGATACTTCTCTTCCAAGAAGTAATCGCGATCCCCTTGGCCTACGTCCCGCCCCGGTCGCTTCTCTTTCGGATCTTTGGGAACCCAAATGCGACCGCCCTCGCCGCGTGCGCTCTCGCTGATCAATCGTAGCTTGTCCGCGCCGGGGATTGCAGTCGGGTGGACTTGAATGAACTCCCCGTTCGCGTAGCAAGCGCCTTGTTGATAGATCGTGCTCGCCGCAGTTCCCGTGTTGATCACGCTGTTGGTGGATCGACCGAAGATGATGCCCGGCCCGCCTGTCGCCAAACAGACTGCGTCTCCGGGGAACGCCTTGATGGTCATCGACTTCACGTCTTGCGCGACGATGCCACGTGCGCGCCCTTGCTCGTCCAGGACGAGCGAGAGGAAGTCCCAGAACTCCATCTTGCGCACCATCTTCTCGCCCTTGATGACGGTGCCGGTATCGTCCTCGAGGTCGACGGTCTCGTAGCGACGAACTTGCTCGTCCAGCGCATAGAGCAATTGCTGGCCGGTGGTAGCGCCGGCGAAAGCCGTGCGATGAAACAGGGAGCCGCCGAAGCGGCGAAAATCGAGCAGGCCTTCGGGCGTGCGATTGAACGGCACGCCCATGCGATCCAGCATGTAGACGATGCCAGGCGCCGCGTCCGCCATGCCCTTCACTGGCGGCTGATTGGCGAGGAAGTCGCCGCCGTAGACGGTCTCCTCGAGGTGCACTTGCGGCGAGTCGCCCTCGCCCTTCGTGTTCACCGACGCGTTGATGCCACCCTGCGCGCACACGGAGTGCGAGCGTTTGACGGGCACGAGCGAGAAGAGATCGACGGGTACGCCGGCCTCGCAGAGCTTGATGACGCTCATGAGGCCCGCGAGGCCTCCGCCGACGACGATCACCCGACGAGTCTTGCCGGACTCGGCCTTGGTCACGCTTTTCTTTGCCATCGCGGCGGATTCTAGGGCGCGCGGCGTGCGAGGTAAAGACTAAGCGGGTCGCTCCACGTCGGCCCAGAGGATGGCGAGGCTGAGCTCGATCGCGTCGAAGGGCTCCGCGCGGACGACGTCGTCATCCTTATGCGTCGCGAGGATCGAGTAGCGCCCGTTCTCGAGGCGCATGACGACCAGCGTGCGGTCGATCGGGTCGAGGTGCCAGACGTGGCTCACGCGCTCGCGGCCGTAGACCTCGAGCTTGTCCGTCTGATCGACCTTGCGCGTGCTCGGTGAGAGGACCTCGCAGACCCAGTCGGGCGCGAGAGTGAAGAACGCGGTCGCCGCGATCTTGGGCATTCGCTCGCGACGCCAACCGCCGAGGTCGGGGACTACGATGTCGTCACCCAAGTGCAGCTCGGGCTCGTCGAGCACGATCCATCCGCCTGGACCGCCGCGCCCGCGATCGAACGGACCGTGCAGCTCGCCGCCCAAGCTAGAGGCGACTCGTGCGTGCGGCGAAGCCGGCCTCGGATGAGTGTACAGTACACCGAAGAGGACCTCAGCGACCTTGTGCTCGGGCGCCGCGAGGACGTCTTCATACGTGGCGCGTCGTGTCTTCGTAGCGGCGACCATGCCTCAACAGTAGCTCAATGAGCGGGCGGCGCGTCTTTGCCTTTGCAGTCGCTCAACGCGGGCGCCGCCGTCGATCGGCCGAGGCCGAAGCGCGATCCAGACGCCATCGACATGACGCTGAGGCTTCCCAACACGAAGAGGAAGGCTCCGGCGAACGCGCTCGCCAAGCCGAGACGCTGCTGGCCACGCAATGACTTCACGAGGCCCCATGAGACGCCGAAACGAAAGAGGTTGGCGGCGAAGTGGAAGACTGTGGCCCCAACGCCGACGAGATATCCCATCGCTATCCACGGCACACCCCACTTCGTCCACGAGAGGTGCGACTCCATCACGTCATAGAAATTCGCGGGGGACATCGAGAAGAGCCACTTCTGGACTCGAAACTCCCAGAGGTGTGCGAGCAAGAAGACGAGCACGAAGACTCCGGTCACGCGCTGGGCGCGCTCAAGCCGAGTGGTCGTGTCGCTCCCGAGTCTGAACGACGGCTCGCGCGAGAGCACGACGCCATAGACCACGTGAAACGTCAGCGGCAGGAAGATGCCAATGAACTCGAGGAGCGGCAACGCGGGAAGCCGCTGGAGCTCGCCCACCGTGCGATCGAAGGGCACGCGTCCGCCGAGCACGCTCGCAGTCGCCCACAGGTGCTCGACGAGGAACGCCCCGAGCGGCACGACTCCCGACAACGAATGGAGGCGTCGCAGTGTTATCCGCGAGTTCGGCTGCACAGTATC
>JAYVYD010000266.1:0-4049 GCA_043784605.1 Myxococcales bacterium
TCTTCAGGTCCTTGAACATCCGCTGGCGATCGACGATTAGGTCGCGCACGAGCGGGAACTTGGTCATCGGCTGCAGCGTGACGGGCTCTTGATTGGGGCCAACGTCGCCGGACTGTATGCTCGACAAGGCGTGCTCCTGCTTGGCGACGCGGCTGGGTTCGCTGAGGCGTTCTATGGCGAGGGAATCTACTTTGCGCTTCGAAGCGCGCAGCTCGCCGCAGAAGCGTCCTTGGGCGGTGATGCAGAAGCGGTCGAGACGGCCTGCGCGAGGCTGATCCGCAAGCACTTGGCTCCCGACTTCTTCTACTCCGAATTGAACGCGCGACTGTTCTATCCGGCGCAGCGGTTTGGCTACTATCGAATGGTGCAGAACCAACCCTGTAGCCGTTACTTCGGTGAGATGATCAGTGGAAGCGTCAGCTACGCCGAATGCTTCTTCAAGACAGCAGCGACGATGCCCTACTGGCTATTCTCGTCGCGAATACCGCCTTCCACGCACGCGCCGTTCTAATTACATTAATTAGTAGGTGAGCGGCGACAACTCCGCGACTCGCCACTCACCAATGTGGCGCCTCGACCGTCACGCATATCACCGGCTGATCATCTGGGAGCCTGTGTGTCGACCATCGTGCAAATATGCACGCAGTGACTCGGCTGTCGCAGGAGCGCCGAGCACATGCCCACTACGAAACTTCCCTTCCCCCGTCGGTTTCCTGGATGGGCCGTCCTTGATGAGATCAGGAGGCCTTGGTCCCGCAGTTCTGTGGCCATTTTCCCAGCCTGCGGGCCGAAATAGAGGAAGAAGACGAAGAGGTACGCCACCACCTTGAAGGCCCGTACTGGCCCACGTCGGGCTTCACGTCGCGTTCTGCGGCACCGTGGCGAGGGACTCGTGGGCAGTCCACGCGTCGCATCGTGTAGACGAACGAGACCGCCATTCCCCAAAGCGGAACATCTGGCCGGCCACCCGATGCCAAGCCCTGAGCCAGCGCACGGTCAGACCGAGCTGATGCGATGCTCGACCACCTTGGCACGGCAGTGCGTTTGGTAAGTTCTGATGCGTCGTTGATGCGCGGCCCACGAGGCGTGCGCAGGTTGAGTCTAACAATGGACCCGAGTGGGTCCGTTACCAAGGCGGTTGCATAGCGACGTGGGTGCCACCTTTCTTTGTCAGGAATCGACCCGCCTGCACGTCGCCGCCAGGCCCGGCATGTGGGTATCATGCGCCCGAAGAAAGTGGTTTCTCTCCAGTTGGGCAAAGTCGTTGTCTTAAATCAAATCGGTTTCTCATGATCTGCGGTTGAACCCGTGACGCCGTTGGCGATGGGGGTCGGGGAGTGGGCGGCGACATTTCGGGTTGATTGGCCCGATTGGCGGTCGAGGGCAAGACTCGATACCGCCGACGGAAATGCCATGGCCGACACCGACAAAGATCTGATCGACGGATTCCTCGCGCGCTCGTCGGCTGCGATTGAAGAACTCGTCACTCGTGCGCTCCACCGCGGTCGGCGACCCGGCGAGATCGTTCTCGTCCTCGAGCGCGGGTTCGACGGAAGCGTCACCGCGAAGTGCGGGATGCGCGACGAGGTCGCGAAGGCGTTGGCGAGCGATCCGCGGTTGCCGCAAGCGGGGCGTGCGGCGGTCGTCGAAGGTGTGGTCGGCGCGGCGATCGACGAGGTACCGGTCGTCGTGTTCGCGCAGGCCGAAGGGTACACCGCCGCCGGCGTGCGGCGCTTGAAGGGCGCGGGCGGCGCCGTCGCATAGCGGTTGGCGCGAACACATGCGCTTCGTGATCGAAACGGCACTGCTCGATCAACTTCGTGCTTGGCGCACGAAACGTGGTGTCGATGACATCGAGCGAGCGCACGACGCGATGGCAACGGATGCAGAGGCATGTCAGTCGATCGTCGTAGGCTCGAAGAAGATGAAGATAGAGAGTTTGCTCGATTTGCTTCCGCCACGACCGAGCGACTCACACACGTGCGCGCGGTGTCACGGCGAGCGGTATGGCGCTGCGTTTCCGGAACTCCCGGAGGTCATGCGCTTCGCTTGCACGACTTGTAACGGCCTTGGATGGACAACGTGAAGAGGGCACGAACGGCACCGGGAGACTTGGCCGACGAGATCCTCACCGACGGTGGGCGGTGGTCCTTGGACTCCGTGCGGTTTCGGCCACAACTCACGACGAGCAGGCACTCGTTCGCGGTCACCATCGACGTGGACGGCAGGAGCGTTTGGAGCGGCGTCAGACTCGATAGCCGGCCTGCACGCGACGCTCGACCGGCCGCGGAGCTGCTCGAGCGCGCGGGCTATGAGATCTTGAGCGTGCGGTCGATGCCGTTCTTCGCGCGTCGATCGCTGCGAGGTTTTCGCGAGCTGGACGCTGATGTCAGGAGGCTCGACGCGCTTGCGCACGACCGCAGCGCCCTCAAGGACTTTCGAGCGCGTGCGCCGAGGGAACGCGGACATCCGTCAACTGCGCCCCCGTTCTCGATTGCAACGTTCGAGCGACTACGCGACGAACATGGATGGGTAGTCGAACAAGCCAACGCTGCGCGAAGAGGACCAGTGACCTTCGCATACGGTCCTGGCTGGTTGACCGGGGCCCGGTTGTGGGCTGCGGACATCGACGACGATCGCCGCTTGGGGCTTCACGTGCAGGTCTATGGCAAACGGAGCGACGCGGCGGCGGAGGCTGAGCGCGAGCAGTTGTCGCAACGCGTTCGAGAGATCTTGGAACCGCTCGGCTACACACTCATGAGATTCACGGGACGTCCTCAGCAGAGTCTGATCATGTTGGAGAAGGACGTCTCGACGCTCGCCGCGGCGCGCCGAGAACGGAAGCGTCTCGACCGCGTTCTCTTTGGTGATCGGCGGTGAATCGTCGAACGTACACAATGATCGATTGGCCGTAGTCTCGACGTATGCGGACGTTGCTCGTTGCCCCGTTGGTCGTAGCGCTCGGTGCGTGCGAGCACACTGCGTCCCACCCGCCGTCTCCATACCCTTGTGCAGTTCGCGAGGAGGACGGTCTCTCATTCGCCGCCGAGGGTTACGAGCACCTCGCAGACGTTTGCTGGAGCGAGCATGTCGAGCAGCGCGAAGAGGTCGATCGCAAGGCCTGCAACTTGGGCGGTGACGTGCTCGTCCGTCAAGGCGCGTGCACGATAGGCAACGGCCGTGGCGCATTCACGGGAGTCCGCTACTCGGTATTTCGACACAACAGCGGGCGTGTGTTGAAGTAGTGAGGACCGCAGTGGCGTGCGAACACGGCAACAGGTCTGCCTCGGTGGAACTGCAGTATTGGGGAGCGTTCGGTGTCGTACTCGATTGAGCAGCACAAGCATCGCTTCTCCGCGTGGGCAGCGGGGCGCGCTGCCAACGTCAAGGGTTGCCGTTTCTCGGTTGAGCAGGCGAAGGCCATCATCGAGGCGGTCGCGCTTGAGCGGCTTCTCACCAGTCCCGATGAACTACCCCTTCCCTCCGACATTGATAGCGTTCACGCCCTTTGGCGCGCGCAGGTGATCACCGAGTCCGCCGCCCTTGGGTTGACGTTCACCCACGGGATCGCTGCGAAGCTGATCAACGTGTACCTCAAGGCCGCTTTCGTTTGCGGAGGCTATCACGACCACGAGCGTGTCCAGGCGCTGCACCCGCCGATCGACGCGCTGTTACTTGCTAGTCTGGCGAAGGGCGACGTCGGTGGGCAAGGGCGCGCATGGCGCAACGCGCGCGACGGCAAGTGGTCGAAGCTCGACTCGAGACAGTATCAAGCAGTAATTGACGCCATTCGAGCGGCAACTCCCAGCAATCCCATGTGGCTCATCGAGGAGCACTGGCGCGGCTACCAGTAGCTCCGAGCGACGACTACGCGGTCCGGTCCACGCGGTTGGTTCATGAGTCGTCGAGCTTGCTCATGGTCGCGCGCAGTTCGTCGGCGCGGGCATGCACGTAGCGCATCGTCGTCTTGTTTCGGCGTGACCGGCGAGGAGTCTCACGGCCTCGAGGCTCAGGCCGCGGCGCACGAGCTCGCTGCAGAAGAAGTCGAA